>SSEV01000060.1 GCA_008015095.1 Lysobacteraceae bacterium
AATGGTCGATGATCGACTCCTGGGCCACGTCAACCTCCTACTTCATGAAACAGGGTGTGGTCGTAGCCAGGGTAACGGGCTGGCCACAAGAGGGCAACGGTCCCGCGCTGCTGCAGGCCGCACACACCGCCGGCATGCAATCGCGATCGGACGACTAGCTGCGCAGTCCGACGCCGCTGCGCAGCAGCCACAGGCCGAACGCGCCGAGCGCGACGGCGAAGCCGAGCATTACCCCGTACGCGATCCACAGCGATACGTCGCTGATGCCGAGCAGGCCATAACGAAACGCGTTGACCATGTAGAAGATCGGGTTGAAATGGGTCGCCGCCTCGGCCCAACCGGGCAACAGCTTGACCGAGTAGAACACGCCGCCGAGATACGTCAGCGGCGGGAGAATGAACGTCGGAACGATCGCGATGTCGTCGAACTTCTTGGCATACACCGCGTTGACGAAGCCGGCCAGCGAGAAGATCGTCGCCCCAAGCAGCACTGTGGTCAGCGTCACCAGCGGATGCGGCATCCGCACCTGGGTGAAGAACATCGCGATGACCAGCACGATCGCGCCGACCATCAGTCCGCGCAACACAGCGCCTGCGACATAACCGCCGAGGATCACCCAGGCCGGCATCGGGCTGACCAGCATCTCCTCGATGTGGCGACCGAACTTGGCGCCGAAGAAGCTTGAGGAGATATTGCCGTAGCTGTTCTGGATGATGCTCATCATCACCAGGCCGGGGACGATGAAATCCATGTAGCGGATCCCATCCATGTGGCCGACGCGCGAGCCGATCAACCCTCCGAAAATCAGGAAGTACAGGGTCATGGTGATCGCCGGCGGCACCAGGGTCTGACCCCAGATGCGCAGGATGCGATTCACTTCGCGCCGGACGATGGTCAGCAATGCGGTGCGATGCAGGGTGCCGGTCGAATTCGCCCCGGCCGGCCGCTCCGGCCCAGGAATCCGCGCGGCGGCGGGACGCGTTTCGGTGTTCATGCCGCCTCCGCCTTGTCGTCGCCGCCGGTCAGCCGCACGAAAAGCTCTTCAAGCCGATTGGTCTTCGTGCGCATCGAGCGTACCCGGATGCCCGCTGCGTCCAACGCGGCGAACACGCTATTGAGATCCATCGCGCGCGGCATTTCCAGATCCAGCGTGTGATCGTCCTCAGCCGCCAGCGTCGTGCCCGGAATCGCCGGCAGACACGCGGGCAATGCGCCTTCGATATCGAGCAGGAAGCCCTCGACATCGAGCTTGGCCAGCAGCGCTTTCATCGGCCCTTGTTCCACGATCCGGCCCTTGTCGATGATCGCCAGATGGCGGCACAGATTCTCCGCCTCTTCCAGATAGTGCGTGGTGAGAATGATGGTGGTGCCGGCGGCGTTGATTTCTTTCAACGTCTTCCACATGCCGCGCCGGATCTCGATATCGACGCCTGCGGTGGGTTCATCCAGGATCAGCAACCGCGGCTGGGTCATCATCGCGCGCGCGATCATCAACCGTCGTTTCATTCCTCCCGACAAGGTGCGGCTCATCTTGTCGGCCTTGTCCCACAGTTGCGCCTCGCGCAGAACCTGCTCGGCGCGAACCTTGGCCTCTGCCCGGGGCACCCCGTAGAAGCCGGCGTAGTTCACGCAGATATCGAACGGCTTCTCGAACATGTTGAAGTTGATTTCCTGCGGCACCAGGCCGATCAGGCGCATCGCCTCGTCGCGGCGGGCGGCGATGTCGACCCCGAAGATACGCACCTCCCCGGAGGTCTTGTTGACCAGCGAACTGACCACGCCGATCAGGGTCGATTTGCCGGCCCCATTAGGCCCGAGCAATGCGTAGAAATCGCCGGGCGCCACGTCCACCGAGACGCCTTTCAGGGCTTCCACGCCGTTATCGTAGGTCTTGCGCAGATCACGCACGCACAGGGCGGGGGAGACGGAATCCGGAGTCATGGCCATGATTGTCGTACAGAAGCGTCAGGAAGGACGGCGCCGGCGCGGTTGCGGGTTCGGCGGCGCGGACGGATGAAACCGTTAGTATAGGCCGCCCGTGAAGATCGCCGCGGCAACACTCCTTCCCATCGACACGTCCCGTGCCTAACTATTTTCCGCTCAAGCTCACCGCCCGCAGGATGTTGGCGCCGACCGTCGCCCATCTCAGCTTCATCCGCGACGACGGCATGCCGGTCGAATTTACTCCCGGCCAATTCCTGCAAGTCCATTTCCACTACGCCGACGGTACGCCGACCAAACGCAGCTACTCGCTGGCGACGATCATCGAACACGGGCCGGAAGCGTCGACGGGGATTTCGGCGGAGATCGCGGTCAGTTACGTCACCGGCGGCGCGGCGACGCTGTTGTTCGAATCTCTTGAGATCGGTGGTCGCATCGAAGCCAGCGGCCCCTACGGCCGTTTCTGCCTGATGCCCAACGACAGCAACCGCCGCTACCTGTTGATCGCAACCGGTACCGGAGTCACGCCCTATCGCGCGATGCTGCCGGAACTGGCGCGGCTGATCGCCGACCGCGGCATCGAGGTGGTTCTGCTGTTCGGCGCACGCACGCCGGAAGAGCTGCTGTATGGCGAAGAATTCCGAGCCTTCGCCGCGCGGCACCCGCAGTTCCGTTTCGTGCCCTGTTTTTCGCGCGAGCTGCCCGCGCCCGGATCGCCGCACGATCATCCCGACGTCCGCCGCGGTTACGTGCAGGAGCAGCTGGCCGAATTCTCACCGGATGCGCACACCGATATCGCCTACCTGTGCGGCAATCCGAACATGGTCGACGCCTGTTTCGAGACATTGAAAGGTCACGGCCTGCCGGTCCCGCATATCCGTCGCGAGAAATACGTCAGCAGCAAATAGCTTGCTCCGGTTGCTCTCCGCCCGCCATGCGTCATTCGCGCGCTATGCTCGCCACTCGATGTTTGCCGCAAACCCGGTCGATTCTGGTTTTTGAGATGGGCCCCAATGTCTCTGCTTCCTGCCGTCTTGCTCTTGCCGCAACGAGACTTTCCCGTTGACGGGTGTCGCGTCTGGGGGAAAAAACGGTTTTGTCAACGATGTATGCTTGCGTCCTGACGTTTCGCGATCACATCAAGAGCGCGCAGCCACCCTCGGGATCCCTTCATGTCTTTCTCTTTTTCGCTACGAACCCGCTGTCTTCAGGCTTTGCTCTTGACGACTTGGCTGGCCCCGGGCACGGGCCACGCGCTTCGTTTCGATCCACCGATCTCGCCCGCGGTGTCCGAGGACGTGTTCGGCGTCCGCGTTTTCGACGCCAATGGCGACGGCTTGCCGGATCTGGTGACCACCCATACCAGTGCGCGCGGCACGCTATCGGTGCATCTGCAGCGCGAAGACGGAAATTTCGATTTTCCGCTGCAGTATCACTGCGACTGCAGAATCGGGCAGGTCTACCAAATGGCGTGGTCGGACAGCGTGCGGCCGTTAATGGTGATCGACGCTTATGACGGTTTCATAGCGGTCGAATTGCTGGAGGACGACACCTTCACCGCCGTGCACTATTGGGACGGATTCATCGACGGACTCTTGCGGGTCGACGCCAACCAGGACGGCGCGGAAGACCTCTTCTACTCCTATTTCAGCAACGACGACACCACGCCCCTACTCGAGTTCCGCTACGCCCTGTGGTACGGCGGCAGCGGGCGCGATAAAGTCGTCGGGCAGCGCAATGTGAGCCGCGGCGGCTTTTTCCGCTACCAAAGCGCGCCTTTCCTCTATTCAGGGATCGACGATATCCGATTTACCCAAACCCCGCCGATCGCGAGCGGTGTGGATCTTGACGCGGACGGCTATCTCGATGCGATCGAGGGCAGATGCCCGCAGGATTGTTTCTATAAGCAGCAGCCCTATCGCCAGTTGACCGCGCGTACGCTCACCACGCTGCCGCAGGAAACGCCTTCGCTCGGCTCCAGCGCATTCGGCGATCTCGACGGCGACGGTTTACCCGAACGGGTATGGACCCAGCCCGGCGACTACCGCAATTCCATGGAAATCTATCTGCAGACCGCGCCCGAAACCTTCGAGTTGGCGGCGCGATACGGGCCTCTGCCGGTGCCCAGCAACCCGCTCGTCGCCGACATGGACAACGACGGACGCAACGATATTGTGGTCGCCTCGATGGACGAGAACATCAACAATAGCGGGTGGCTGGATGTGTTATTGCAGACCGCGCCGGGACAATTTGAAGTGACATCGAACATTCTATTCATGCTCTCCGAAAACAACGGAATCAGCACTTTTGACTTCGATCACAACGGTTGTCGGGACATTCTGCTGGCGCAACGCATGCCGAATACGTTGGCCCGTACGGTGCAGATCTTCCGCGCGTTCGACTGCCTGCCCGCAACCGATTTTTCGGTGGAGACTCTTGGCGATGCCACGGCGCCGATAGTGCGTGTCCGCAGATTGCTGGGCGTCGCCCCAACCGTGCCGCGGATCGTGCGCGTGACCTTGGCGCCCGCGGTACGCGACGGCGCAAGCGTGGGCTTCGCTGTCACGGCGCCGGCCAGTTGCACCGAAACCGGCGCGGAAGCGCCACGGCGGATGTACGACTGCGTACTGCAACCGTTGGGCGAGCGCGGAGAAGCGAACTTCTCCTTCGGTATGAGCCTGAATCCGGCGACCAGCGTCGATGTGCAGGTTACCGCCTTCCTGCTCGACAGCGCGGGCGATCTGCATCCGGAAAACAATCGCGCGCAATTACGGGCCACTTTGTCCACTGTTGTCGCGGCGGAACGCGGACCATGAGCGCACGACGCCCCCTCGCCAAGCCGTTGCGCCGCTGCGCCAGGGCCTTGCTCCGGCCGGCGATGGTTTTGGCGGCGGCGCTGACGACGCTGCCGGCCATCGCGGTGGAATTGAGCGCCGGATCGGTGCTGCCGCACGACAGCGCCTCGGACGTTCTTCCGCGTGCGGCCGCGATGGCCGACGCGAACGGCGACGGGCGTAGCGATGTGATCTTCTTCAATATCCATCACACCACCGCTGCGACCGAAGAACAGTATCTCGCCTACCTCTACGAACAGCAGGCTGACGGCACGATGCGCCGTGCGATGCGCTTCAGCATGATTGCCGGTGGCGTGACGCGTTACGGCCAACCGGATGGCGTGGCCTTCGGCGACCTCGACGGCGATGGACGGGCGGAACTCGTGCTTCCGGACGCCGCACATGATCATCTGGTCATCTTCAAACGCGGCGTAGACCGTTACGACGAGGTCAAGCGTTTGGCGCTGCCGTTCGACTTCGCGTTTCATCAGATTTCGATCGAAGATCTCGACCGGGATGGAATCCCGGAAATCCTGTACCACCACGTCAGTCAGGGTTTCGCGATTTACCGCGGCCTCGGCGGCCTGAATTACCTGCCGCCGATGGCGGTGATGAGTTATGTCTCCAATGGGTTTTTGATCGACGACGCCGATGGCGACGGCGTGCGCGATCTGCTGGTCGCGATCAACAGCGTCGAGCTGAACGCGAAAGGCTTCGCCATCAATTTCGGCCTAGCGCCGCGCCCTGGCGACTTCGGGCGCAGGCGTCGCGGTTTCTTCGGTTTACCCGCATTCTCCGGCATGCAACAGGCCTACTCGATCGGTGTCGGCCAGTTCGCGGGCGATTCGAAACCCGAGATCGTACTGCTCAGTCGCACCGAGTACCCGCCCGACGAGCACAACACCGTACGCATGCCGCAGACGATTTCGGTCTACCGCATGGACGATCCCCATCACTACACGTTGCTCAAGCGTTACGAATACCGCGATGTCGGTGCGGTCATGCCGGCGCATCTGCGCGTCACCGATCTCGATGGCGATGGCCGCGACGAGGTCTACGTGTTCCGTTCCGGACAGTTGGAGGTCATCCAACAGCAAGGCGATGGGTTCGCGCCCGTGTATCTGCCGCAGATGCCCGCAGGCTTCGCTGGAAGCGATCCATTCCTGGCCTCGACTCATTTCGCGGATTTCAACGGCGATGGCTGTCGCGATGTCGGTTACTTGGCCAACGGTTATGTCATTCATTATCGCCAGAATTGCCCGTCCGGCGTGGCGATGCGTAAGCCGGCCCAACCGGCCATGCGCGTGACGCCGCGCATCAAGCCCCGGCGCGGCGTACGGTTGCGGCGTTGAGACGCATGGCCGACTGTCTTACGCGCCGGGCTCTGCGCCAGATTGGTCACATTTGCTTTGGCGTCGCGTCCGAGTCATCGACACACGCTTGATTTCACCCTCTTCGCTCACCTCTCCATCTCTATCCGACCCGGGTTCCCGCATGCGCAAATCTTTGCTTCTTTCCGGATTGGTTCTCGCCCTGACCGCCTGCGACAGTTCACAGCCCTCGTTCAGCGGACCGTACGCGGATGAGGACGGTAACCTGCGTTATGGCGATTTGCGCTTCAAGCCCTGTGCGTTGGACGGATCCGCGCTCAACGCGGTCGAAGCGCACTGCGCCAAACTGAAGGTGCCAGAAGACCACGATGCGCCGAATGGCCGCCAAATCGAGCTTGCCATCGCGTTAGTGCCGGCCACCGGCCAGGCCGAGGCCGACCCGATGCTGTTCATCGCCGGTGGGCCGGGACAGTCGGCGTTGGAATCCTATCCGCTCGTGCACGACGCATTCGCCGATGCCGTACGCAATCGCCATGTGCTGTTGGTCGACGCGCGCGGCACCGGCGGTTCGCATCCGTTGAAATGCAAGGATCGCGAAGGCAAAAGCGGCGTCGGCGACAGCGTCGACGCATCGTCGGGCGCCGCGCGCGAGTTCGCCGAGCGCTGCCGTGACGCTTTGGGTAAGAGCAGCGATCTGCGCCGCTACACGACCGGCGACCATATCCGCGACCTCGATCTGGTGCGACGCACGCTGGGCGTGGCGCAACTGAATCTGGTCGGCGTTTCCTACGGAACCCGGGTCGCGCAGCAGTTCGCCAAGCGCTACCCGCAGCAGACCCGGACGGTGACCTTGGATTCGGTGGTGCCGAATACGCTGGTGCTGGGCCAGGAACACGCTCGCAATCTCGACGCGGCGCTGAAACTCCAATTCTCGCGTTGCAAGGCCGATGCCGGGTGCAAGCGGAATTTGGGCGATCCCTCCGAACTGTTGGCGCGCGTGCGCGAACGGCTGCAATCCGGCGGCCTGACCGCAGTGCGTTTTCGCGATCCGGTCAGCGGCGAATGGAAAGAGGAAACCCCGAGCTTCGGCCATCTCGCGTTGTTGCTGCGCCTGTATGCCTACCAGCCACAGGCCGCGGCGATGCTGCCGATGATTCTGCACGACGCCGATCAGGGCCGTTACGAAACGCTGCTGGCGCAGGCCGGTATGCTCAACGACGACCTGTCGGAATCAATCATGCACGGGATGCAGTTGTCGGTGAGCTGCAGCGAGGACCATGAACTCAAGCGCGATCGCATCGACGACGATACGGTCTTGGGCGGCGAGTTCGTGGATTTCGTCCTCGCGCAATGCGCAGTCTGGCCGACCGGCAAGCGTGATCCGATATTCCGCGAACCTCTGCGCGGCGCCACCCCGGTATTGGCGATCAGCGGCGAGTTCGATCCGGTCACCCCGCCTCGCTATGGCGATGAGGTGATCAAACCGCTGCCGAACGGCAGGCATCTCGTTTTGCCGGGCCAGGGCCATAGCGTGCTCGGCGTGGGCTGCATGCCCAAACTGTTCGCGCAATTCATCGAGACCGCCGACGCCAAAGCGCTCGACGCCTCTTGCCTGAAGCGCCTGCAGGCGACGCCGCCATTCGCAGGCGCCTACGGCTGGGAGCCTTGAGATGCGTCGCCGTCCATTCCCGCAGCGGTTACCGGCGCGCGCCCGTTTTCTTGTTTTGCGAGGCTGACATGATCGAAGTGAAGAATCTGCACAAGTCGTTCAAGACCAAAACCGGCGCCGTGCACGCGGTGCGCGGCGTCAGCTTCGAGGCGCAGGATGGCGAAATCACCGGCTTGCTCGGTCCCAACGGCGCGGGCAAGACCACCACATTGCGCATGCTTTATACGCTGATGGCGCCCGACTCGGGCAACGTGAGCGTCGACGGCCTGGATATCCTCAAGGATGCGACGGCGGTGCGTCGCCGCCTGGGCGTGCTGCCCGACGCGCGTGGCGTGTACAAGCGCCTGACCGCTCGCGAAAACATCGCCTATTTCGGACGGCTGCATGGTCTGGATGAAGCCACCATCGCCACCCGCACGACGCAGTTGGCGCAGACGCTGGGCATCGATTTCCTCGACCGGCGCACCGAAGGATTCTCGCAGGGCCAACGCACCAAGACCGCAATTGCGCGCGCCCTGATCCACGACCCGAAGAACGTGATCCTCGACGAACCCACCAACGGCCTGGACGTGATGACCACCCGCGGCCTGCGCGGTTTCCTGCAACACCTGCGCGCAGAAGGCCGCTGTGTGATCTTCTCCAGCCACATCATGCAGGAAGTAGCGGCGTTGTGCGACCGGATCGTGGTGGTCGCCGGCGGCGAGGTCAAAGCGATCGGAACGCCGGACGAATTGCGCAGGCAAACCGGCGAGGAGGATCTCGAGAATGTCTTCGTCCGCCTGACCGGCCTCGATCGGCTGGATGGAGAGGCCGCATGAAGACTCTGCTGACCGTCGCCCACAAAGAACTGGTCGATCTGTTCCGCGATCGCCGCACGGTGATGCTGGGCCTGTTGCTGATGCCTTTCCTGTTCCCCGCGCTGTTGCTCGGCACCAGCGCGATGGCGGAAAAGAAAGCGCGCACGCAATTGGAGGAGGCGCTGAAACTGCCGGTGATCGGCGCCGAGCATGCGCCGAACCTGATCGCCCATCTCAAGAGCAACAATATCCAGCCCCTGCCCGCGCCGAAGGATCCGGACGCGGCGGTGCGCGCGCAGACGTACGATGCGGTTTTGAAAATTTCACCCGACTTCGGCGCGCACTGGCGCGACAGCCGCACAGCCACGATCGAAATCATCTACGACAGCTCGCGCCAAGACGCACAGATTCCGGTCGAGCGCATCCGTGCGACCGTGCAGGTTTATGCTCGCCAGCTCGGTGCGCTGCGCCTGGTGCAACGCGGCGTCAGCCCCGAGATCGCACGCCCGGTGCAAATCGCCCAGCGCGACGCAGCCACGCCCGAATCCAAGCGCGGCATGATCCTCGGATTGATGCTCCCCTACCTGCTGATCCTGAGCAGTTTCCTCGGCGGCTCCTATCTGGTCATCGACGTCACCGCAGGCGAGCGCGAACGCCAATCGCTGGAACCCTTGCTGGCTACGCCGGCCGCACGTACCGCAATCATGAGCGGCAAGATTCTCGCCGCATGCGCTTTCGCGATGCTCAGCCTGGTGCTGATCCTGGTCGCGTTCAAGCTCAGCCTGATGTTCGCGCCCGGACGTTTGCGCATGATGACCTTAGCCGTGCCGGTGCTCGCGCAAATGCTGCTGGTGCTGTTGCCGATGGTGCTGATCGGCACCACCTTGCTGACCTTGATCTCGGCCAGCGTGAAATCGGTAAAGGAAGCGCAGAGCTACATGAGCGTGTTGATGCTGTTGCCGATGGTGCCGACGGTGATGCTGATGGTCAATCCGGTGAAGCAGCAACTATGGCAGTTCGCCGTGCCGTTCCTCTGTCAGAACCAGTTGTTGTTGAAGCTGTTGCGCAGCGAACCGATCAGCGCGGAGATCTGGGCCACGTATCTGGCTTCCGGCCTGGGCTTGGGCATCGTGTTGTGGCTGCTGGCGGCGCGCCTGTATCACAAGGAAAAGCTCGCGATTTCGGCCTGACAAACGCGCAACCGTCATTCCCGTCCCGCAAGCGCGAAATGCCCGGCGATCGCCGGGTGTTTCGTGCCGCACCGCTTGGTTGTTCTGGACCGCACGGTAACCGGCGACCACTCTTGCGGTCCCTGCGGGCCGTTGAAAAATACCTGTTGAAATAGGCCTGTTCAAAAACGCCTGTTGAAGCGCTTCTCGGATCTCGGAATACGGCCGGCCTGCGCGCAGCACAGATGGCTGCGCGACTGTGCGCCGTCAATTCCCCGGCTTGAAACCAATGGTGCGGCGTGTGGTGACCGGGGCCGCGATAGGCTGGAAACGCCAGCGCTTCACCGCGGCCACAGCTTCGCGATCGAAAATCCGCGGCGGAGTGCCGCGTACGACTCGGGCGCTGCCGACCGAACCGTCGGTATTGACCGTGAACTCGACCAACACTTCACCCGACTGACCGGCGCGCAACGCTTCCGGCGGATACTTCGGGGTTGGCGTGCTGATCGCGCGCAGATCGCTGGCGGTAGGCCTTTCCGCTTGACGCGCCGCCTCGGCCTGACGCGCCGCCTCGGCTTGACGCGCCGCCTCGGCCTGACGCGCCGCCTCGGCCTGACGCGCCGCCTCAGCCTGACGCGCCGCCTCGGCCTGACGCGCTGCCTCGGCTTGCCGCGTCGCTTCGGCCTGTTGTTGCGCCTGCTGCTGTTGCTGAGCTTGCTGGAGCTGCAGTTGTTTGCGCTCTTCCTCAAGCTTGGCCAACCGTTCGCGTTCCGCTGCTTCCTGTTCGGTTTGCTGTTGCTGCTGGCGCTGCGCCAAGCTGGCCTGGGCGTCGGTGATCGCTTGCTTCAGTCTCGGCAACGCAGGGGCGGCCTTATCGGTTTTCTCGATAAGCGCGTACAGACGTTGCGCTTCGGCGAAATCGTCGCGTCCGATGCTGTTCTCGGTCGCGATCAGCGCGTAAGGCATCAGGTCGGTAAGTGCGCTGGCGACGGCGGCGTCATTCGGCTGCTTATCGCGCAGGGCCAGGTAATACTCCATAGCGTTGTCGCCGGCCGGTGCATACATGCGCTGCTCGGCCTGGGCTTTGCGGGCGGCATCGCGCAGCTGATCGATACTCATCGCCGCGACCCGGGCGGAAACCGCTTGTGTCGGCGGCGTCACGGTTTGGGTCGCGGCCTGTTCTACGGGGGGTTGTGCGCCAGGCGCCGGTGCGGGCGCCTGATCGCCGCATGCGCCGAGAGCCAACGCCACTGCTACGGCCAAACCCGCCATACGAAGCGCGCGAGTCAACGAGAAGCACATCATGCGAGCGGATTCATCTGCGACGAACATTGCGGCTTACCTGATGGATGTTGATCAATCGTAACCAGCATATCCCGTGCCAAACCCGGCGCCGTCATGTGACGGATATCCGGCGGTGTGGGGCCGTCCGCACTTGCGGTTATTTTCCGATACAGAAACTTGAAAAAATGTGCCCGAGTAGATCGTCCGGCGCAACCCGGCCCGTGATTTCCCCAAGATGGTCGTGCGCGGCCCGCAAGCTTTCGGCCGCCAGCTCCAGCATATCCCGATCCAGCTGTTCGCGCGCAGCTGTCAGTTCTGACTGTGCCCGACGCAGCGCCAGAACTTGCCGGGCGCGCGCGCTGAATGTGCCCTCCGCGCCTTCGCCACCACGTGCGACCCTAGCGAGCCGGGCATGCAAGTCGGTCAACCCCATTCCCGTGCGTACGGAGATCCCCAACGCGTGATCGCCAAAAGCGGGAGGGGGGGTTATCGTCAACGTCCCGGCTGGAAGCAGATCGATCTTGTTGTAAACCCAGATTCGTTCAGGTACGGCGGTGGCGATGTCCGCCACAGCGGCGATTCCGCTGTCAGGATCACGGGCATCCAAGACGATGAGCGCCAGATCGGCGCGCCCGACCTCGGTTTCCGCGCGACGCATGCCTTCGCGTTCGATCTGACTGCCCCCTTCGCGCAACCCTGCGGTGTCGACCAGGGTGAGTTCGATGCCTTCGACGAAAACGGTTTCACGCAGTACGTCACGGGTGGTGCCGGCCGTAGCGCTGACGATAGCGCGATCGCTGCCGGCCAGTGCGTTCAACAACGAACTTTTGCCTGCATTCGGCGGGCCGACGATGACCGCGTGCAAGCCATCGCGAAGTTTCTGCCCTCGTTCCGCTTCTACAAGCAGGATTTGCAAATCCGCATTCGTCTGTCCCAGACCTTCTCGCAAGGCGTGTCCCCCCAGGGTTTCCAAGGGTTCGTCAACGAAATCGATCGTCGCCTCCAGATGTACCCGCAAACGCAGAACGGCTTGCGCCAGGGCATCGACCCGTCGCGAAAACACACCATCCAGAGAGCGCCGGGCAGCGCGGGCCGCACGCAGGTCGCCGGCTGCGATCAGATCTGCCACCGCTTCAGCCTGGACCAGATCGAGCTTGCCGTTGAGGAAAGCGCGTTCGCTGAACTCTCCGGGCCGCGCCGGGCGCGCGCCCAACGCCAGGCAACGGGCGAGCAACTGCCGCAACACCGCGATGCTGCCATGAACCTGCAGCTCAATGACATCCTCGCCTGTGTAGCTGGCCGGCGCACGGAAGTAGAGCACGATCCCGTCGTCGATGACGTCGCCACCGCCATCGTGGAACCGTGCGTAATGCGCATGACGCGGTTTCGGGCGCAGACCGCAGAGTTGTTGCGCGATCGCCCGCGCACGGTCGCCGGAGATGCGCACCACCCCGATTCCGCCCGCTCCGGCGGCGGTGGCGATTGCGGCGATGGTGTCGGTCGAAGACATGGGGTTATCGTCGCAGAAACACCGCGCGCGCGCAGAGGCTATGGCGGCCGGACTCGGCATGATTTCACTCCGGACAAGCCTCCTCCCGGGGCGCTTCTGACGATGACGAATGGCGACGCGAAAAACGCAAGGGGCGTGCGTTCTTCAACCGCCTGTTGGCGCTCCGCCTGCGAGGCTGAATATCGGCAGATACATCGACAACAGCCCAAGCGGAACGATCAACAGCAAAGCGACGCATCCGCATAGCAGCGCGATCGGACCTTGCCGGTTCCGGGGCCCGAGAACGAACGCAACCGGCACCAACAACGGCATGCCCCAGAACAAATGCTGTCCTTCCACGTACAACCGCGTCAGCAATGGCAGTTCGGCGTCGAAATTCGCAAGCATCTGGCGGAACGGCGCGAAACCGAAATCAAGGATCGCCGCAGCCGACATTGCCAGTACGATACCGATCGCGAGCGATATCCGATGCCTTCGGGGATCCATGCTCGGCGCCTCGTTGTTGGTCGGCCACGTTGCAGCTTATCCCGCTTCGAGTCTTACACGGCGTGAAGGTTGTCGCGACGATGCTGCCGATTATGTTGTAACCGCATTGTTGCGACTCCACCGTGCCATGGCGTTGACCGGAATCGAGATTTTGCCGGGATTTAGGCAACCACTGAACGCCTCAGAGATTCCGCGCACCGGAACGCGCTTCCGCGGAAGCAGATACAGGCTTTGCCTGCGTCTGCGACGTCTGAAAACGCCAGAGGGCTATTGCTCAGATCTTCCTTCGCTGGGTCAGGCCTTCGCGGCTGTTGCCTTGTCGCCGTACTGCCGCATCATCCACCATTGCTGCAACATGCTCAGGCTACCGTTGGTGACCCAGTACAGCACCAGACCGGCGGGGAATACCGCGAACATCACACCGAAGATCAAAGGCATGAACTGGAACATCTTCTGCTGGATCGGGTCGACCCCGACCATCGGCGTCATTTTCTGTGTCAGCCACATCACCGCCATATTGATCGCAGGCAGGATGAAGTAAGGGTCTCGCGAGGTCATGTCCTGGATCCACAGCGTCCACGGCGCTTGGCGTAGCTCGACCGATTCGAGCAATACCCAGTACAGCGCCAGGAATACCGGCATCTGGATTAACAGCGGCAGACACCCCCCCGCAGGATTGAGTTTTTCTTTCTTGATCAGTTCCAGATAGGCCATCTGGAACTTTTCCTTGTCGTCACCGTAACGTTCTTTCAATTGCTGCACGCGCGGCTGGAACTTGCGCATCTTGGCCATCGATTTGTACTGCGCCGCCGACAGCGGATACAGCGCGAGCTTGATCAGCACCACCAGCAACACAATCGCCCAACCCCAGTTGCGCGTGATCTTGTGCAGTTGCGCCAGCAACCAGTGGATCGGCTCGGCGATGATGGTGAACACGCCGTAATCGAGCGTCCGATTCAGTCCGGGCGCGGTTTTTTCCAGTCGCCCCTGCAGTTTCGGACCGATCCACAACTGCGCTTCACTCCGCGCGCGACCACCGGGCGGCACGGTGAATTGCGGCCCGGTCGCGCTGATGCCGTAATGCTTGTCGCTCACGCTCAACGCGTAATTCGCCTGCTGGTCCGCCTGCGGGATCCAGCCGGTGAAGAAATAATGTTGCAGCAATGCGACCCAGCCGCCAGCCGCGGTGATGTTGAGGGGGCCGTCTTCGGCAAACTCCTCGTAGTTGCGTTTATCGTATTTTTTCTCCGGCGTATACCAAGCCGCGCCGTTGAAACTGAAGGACTCCGGATTGGTGAAGCCTCGTTTGATCTGTGGAGGTACGCGCGCTAGCTGACGATCGATATGTCCGGTCCATGGCGCGGACCCGCCATTGCTGACCTCGTCGCGAACATGTAGGGCGTAATCGCCGCGTTTGAGCGTGAATGTCCGCCGGATGGTGACGCCATCGGCACCGGTCCAGACGAAACGCGCCGAGACCTGATCGGCGCCATCGGTCAACGTATGTTCGCTCGCCGGATTTTCAGCGACGAAACCGCCCTCTGCGCCGGGAGCGCCCTGCGCGCTGGTCCACCCACTGCGCGCGATGTAGAAACTGGCCGGCGCATCGTCAAGCAGTCGCACCAAGGGCGCGCCGGGGTCGCGGCTCTGCCTATACGCCAACAATTCTGCGCGCCGGATGCTGCCCCCATCGAGGGTGAGACGCAACACATCATTGCTGAGGACATACGTCGCCGCAGAAGGCGCCGTCGCCACCTGCGCAGTGGTGGTCATTGCTGCGATCTGACCCTGCGCCGCCGGAATCGTGTTGGTCTGCGCCGCCGTCGGCGCGGGCGTCGTGGCGATTTGCTCGGCCGACTGTTTCTCCTTGCCCCACTCCATGAACAAGAGGGCCGCCACCATCAACCAGGCGAAAATCAAAAAAGTGCGTGTCTGATTCATGGGGCAGGCGGGCTCGTTGCGGCGGACGCTACCGTCGCGGATGCGGATGAACGGGAAACGGATGGCATTGTGCCGTCCGTGGGCGACGCCGGCAACGCACCGGCGCGATGCAATGCGGTCCGGAATGCCACCATCAATTCGGGGCTGGCGCTTTTCGCAGCCTGGACACGCGCGACAACCACATAGGCGCCATTGGCCAGAATGGGACGTTGGCGCCGGAAATATTCACGCAGTCTGCGTTTGATTCGGTTGCGGACCACCGCGCGAGAATCGACCTTGCGTGAGACGGCCAGACCAAGACGCGGCGGGGAATCGTCGGCAAGGAAATGCAAGCTCAAGATCGCCGTCTGGGCGCGGCGACCGCTTTTGAATACGAGATCGAACTCTCGGCGCGAAACCACGCGCGCACGACGTGGAAAACACGCGTCGGAATTGGAACAGGAACCGGCCGATGAACCGGTATTCATCCGTTTGCTCGACACGGCCGCGTTCACGGCCGGTGGCAATTAGGCGCTGAGGCGCTTGCGACCTTTGGCGCGACGACGGGCGAGAACTTTGCGGCCGTCGGCAGTCTTCATGCGGGCACGGAAGCCGTGGTCGCGCTTGCGCTTGAGGTTGCTGGGTTGGTAAGTGCGCTTGGTGGCCATGGCGGGGCTTCAACTAGCCGACAGAAAGACCGGCGATTTTACGTTCGGCTGATACTCAGGTCAAGTCCGCGCGCGCGTTTGGCTTGCATCGGAACACATCGAAATCCGGACGACCTGCGACACCCTTCGGAGTGATAGTCTGAGGTGCTCGGCGCGATACGTTGTTTTTGTTCCGTCGCACCGATGCCCTCCTCCCTATCCGCCCCGCGTGAGCGGGGTCTGTTCGATTTACGCGAATTCCCGAATGGATGTCTGGCCCCGATGCCTCGAACGCCTTGAAACCGAATTGTCGGCCGAAGAGGTGCAAACTTGGCTGAAGCCCCTTCAAGCCGGTTTGCGCGACAACGGTTTCGTACTGTATGCGCCGAATGCATTCGTCCGTGATGCGGTGCAAGCGCGTTACCTCCCCAGAATCAGCGAACTGGTCGGCCATTACGGGGAAACGCGGGCTGTCTATCTTGAAATCGGATCCGTGCCCCGCTCCAGCCCCAGTGTCGTCGCCAGCCAAGTTACGCGGGCGCATGGCGCGGATGCGAGCGCGCCTTTCTCCGGCAATCTCGACAACCACTACACCTTCGACAACTTTGTGGAAGGCCGCAGTAACCAGCTCGGGCGGGCGGCGGCCTGGCAGGCCGCACAAAAACCGGGCGATCGGGCGCATAACCCCTTGCTGCTCTACGGCGGAACCGGGTTAGGCAAGACGCATCTGATGTTCGCTGCGGGCAACGAGATGCGCCGGCAAAAGCCCGGGATGCGGGTGATGTATCTGCGCAGCGAGCAGTTCTTCAGCGCGATGATGAAAGCGCTGCAAGACAAGACCATGGAAGCGTTCAAACGCCAGTTTCAGCAGGTCGACGCACTGCTCATCGACGACATTCAATTTTTCGCCGGCAAAGACCGCACCCAAGAGGAGTTTTTTCACACCTTCAACGCCCTGTTCGATGGGCGGCAACAGATCATCCTCACCTGTGATCGCTATCCGCGAGAGGTCGACGGTCTGGAGCCTCGGCTGAAATCACGTCTGGCGTGGGGCCTGTCCGTTGCGATCGAGCCTCCGGATTTCGAGACCCGGGCGCAGATCGTATTGTCGAAAGCACGTGAGCGCGGTCTCCAATTACCGGAAGACGTGGCTTTCCTGCTGGCCAAACGCATGCGCAGCAACGTGCGCGATCTGGAGGGCGCGCTCAATACTCTGGCGGCCAGGGCCAACTTCACCGGCCGAGGTATTACCGTGGACTTTGCGCAGGAGACCTTGCGCGATCTGTTGCGTGCACAGCAACAATCGATCGGCATCGCCAATATCCAGAAGGCCGTGGCAGACTACTACGGCTTGCAGATCAAGGATCTTCTGTCCAAGCGCCGCACCCGCTCGCTGGCTCGCCCGCGACAAGTGGCGATGGCCTTGGCGAAAGAACTGACCGAACACAGTTTGCCGGAGATCGGCGATGCGTTCGCGGGACGGGACCACACCACGGTGCTCCATGCGTGTCGTCAGATCAGAACACTGATCGAAAGCGATGGAAAACTGCGGGAAGACTGGGACAAGCTGATTCGCAAACTCAGTGAGTGACGGTTCCGAATGCCTCTCGGGGCAGTGCGTCAACAACACCGAACAAGCTGTGGATAAGAAGGCCATGCTTCCATCATCAGAAAGTTATTCACACTGCGTCCCCACCTCTCGGAAGCGTTTGTCTACATCGTTTTCCTGCTAGATTTATTGTTATAAATCATATATTTGTGTAAGTTACACCCAGTTTTCCGTAACACCAACACCACCGCTTTTAATGTTTTATCCTTTTGAAGTCAGGCACTAGGGGAATCCAACCGCATGCGTTTCAGTCTGCAACGCGAAGTGCTCTTGAAACCATTGGCCCAGGTGGTCAATGTGGTCGAACGCCGACAGACCCTTCCAGTCCTGGCCAATCTTTTGGCCAGAGTGGAGGGCGACCAGCTTTCTCTGACCGGAACCGATCTCGAAGTCGAAATGGTGGCCAGGACACGCGTCGAAGACGCCGCTGCGGGCGAGATCACTATCCCCGCCCGTAAGTTGTTCGAGATCGTGCGTGCGCTGCCGGATGGCAGCAAAGTCACGCTCAGTCACGCCGGGGACAAGGTGACCATACAGGCGGGCCGCAGCCGTTTCACCTTGGCCAGTCTGCCCGCCAATGACTTCCCCGCACTGGACGAAGTCGATGCCACCGAACGCGTGCGTGTCGCCGAGGCTTCGCTCAAAGAGTTGATCGAACGTACCGCTTTCGCGATGGCGCAACAGGATGTCCGTTACTATCTCAACGGCCTGTTGTTCGATCTTCGCGATAAGACGCTCCGCTGCGTCGCTACCGACGGCCATCGTCTGGCTTTGTGCGAAGCGGTGCTGGAGGATCCAGTCCAAACCAAGCGCCAGATCATCGTGCCACGAAAGGGTGTCCTTGAATTGCAGCGCCTGCTCGAAGGCGGCGATCGCGAACTCGAACTGGAAGTCGGTCGCAACCATATCCGGGTCAAGCGCGACGACGTCACCTTCACGAGCAAGCTTATCGACGGGCGTTTCCCGGATTATGAGGCGGTGATTCCGATCGGGGCCGACCGCGAAGTCCGAATCGATCGCGAGTCTCTGCGTGCGTCGTTGCAACGGGCAGCGATCCTGTCCAATGAAAAATACCGTGGCGTTCGGGTCGAAGTCTCTCCAGGTCAGCTTCGAATCAACGCGCACAACCCTGAACAGGAAGAAGCGCAAGAAGAGATCGAAGCCGATACCAAGGTGGATAGCTTGGTGATCGGATTTAATGTCAATTACCTGCTGGACGCCCTGTCGGCCCTACGCGATGAACATGTCGTACTGCAGTTGCGTGACGCCAATTCTTCCGCTCTTGTGCGTGAAGCCAGCAGCGAGAAATGCCGCCACGTCGTGATGCCATTGAGACTGTGAATCACGGCGCTGTTCCACGTGAAACATATCGAGCAGCGAACGCCTCGCCCGGGAAGTCCCGGGCGAAGTCGTTTTAGGGAAACCCAGAACAGCCCGAAAAGCCCACTTACTCAGCGAAGCGGTAAGCACGTGACTTCTGAAGAGCGCAGGCAACGGGTGGTTCAGATCTTCCTTGGGGGCGTTCGGAGCGACTGATGCGCATCACCCGACTAAAAATCAGCGGGGTGCGCTGCATCGCGGAGGCGGAGATCTCGCCGAGCAGAGGGGTGAACCTGATCATCGGAAACAACGGTGCCGGGAAAACCAGTCTGCTCGAAGCCTTGCATCTTCTCGCCTATGGCCGCAGTTTTCGAGGTCGCGTCCGTGATGGGTTGGTCCGCGCAGGAGCCGACGCCATTGAGGTCTTCGCCGAATGGTATGAAGAGACAAGCGAACGGCACCGACGCGTCGGTCTTCGTCATACGGGCCAAACATGGTTGGGTCGGTTGGATGGCCGCGATGTTCAACAGCTGGGTGATCTTTGCGCGGCGCTTGCGGTGGTGACATTCGAACCAGGCAGCCACGCACTCGTGATGGGAGGGGCTGAACCAAGGCGTCGTTTGTTGGATTGGGGTTTGTTCCACGTGGAACAAACAAAGCCGCAGGGGGGGTTTCTTTCTCTCTGGCGCCGCTATCAACGTGCACTGAAACAGCGCAATCAGTTGCTGAAGGCCGGCGGTCATGATGCGCAGTTGGAAGCATGGGATTATGAATTGGCCGAGACCGGGGAACCATTGACCCGGCATCGGCAAAACTACATCGAAACGCTCGATGTCCAACTCCGCCATATCGCCGGAGATTTGTTACCCACGATGGGCGTAGCCCGGGTTGAATTCCAGCCTGGATGGGCTCGGGACAAGCTCTCTCTGGCGGATGCGTTGTATCTGGCTCGTGGTCGGGATCAGACCACGGGATTCACCTCAGTTGGCCCGCATCGGGCAGATTGGCGTGTCTGTTACGACGCCCTGTCTCGTGGCGAAACACTTTCGAGAGGGCAGGCCAAACTGACCGCGCTTGCGGTTCTTCTCGCACAGGCGCAACACCATGCAGATCATCGAGGTGAATGGCCTGTGGTGATCCTTGATGATCTAGCTTCCGAGCTGGATCGCAACCATCAAACCCAGCTGTTGAAACGGTTGATGGCTTCACAAGCGCAGGTTTTCATTACGGGGACAGAAATCCCGGCCGTATGGGAGCCGATTCTTAGGCCGGTCGTGGTGTTCCACGTGGAACATGGAAGTTTGACGCCTTGGTCACCTTGATGTCCCAAGCGCGATGAAGACATCGCGGAGAGAAAAGCAAGTAAGCGCCATAGAGAGCCCAAATTTCAAGCGTGGCGCAATGTGCAGGCCATTGATAAAAAAGAAAAAAAGAGATTTATCGAAGCTGATCTGAAAACCAAAACGCCAAAGCGCCGCCGTCATTACGCTGATTGAAGACCTACGACCTCTGGGCTTAGATTCGCCGTATCCTTGCAGTTCGTCGCTGCGCGGCCAGCCTGTCTGCCAGGCCGACATCACGCGCAGAGGCAACAAGCCGGCCGCAACATGCCTGATACGGACAGCAGCACACGGCGTCACGACAGTCTGGCAAGTAAGGCGCTCCTCCGACTTTTCCACGCCAGAATGCCGACTGGCATATCCTCCGACGACAAGGTATGTTCGCCCCGAGGCTTCCAAGGATGCCTGCATGTCATTTCACTTCGCACCGCATCCCCATCGCGTGCTCCGTGCGGGCATCGGCATGCTGGCGCTGACGTTTTCAGGGTGCTATTCCGCTATGCCTACGCCTACACCTCACGATGTCGCCCCCTCGACGATCCCCGCGCCCGATCGCCGCTACACCGGGACCGTGGCCGACTGGCCTTTGTTTTTCAAACACCACCAGTTCGCCGTGGTCTGCTTCGATACCCAGAGCTGCAAGGTCGAATACGACGAGTTCGAGTTCGGCAGCGATCAAGCGACGCCATCCGCCGCTTCGTTGCCCCCTGAAAAATATGATGCTGCGATGACCGCCCACTTTGGTCCGGTGCCACGGCAGGCGCCCCCTGCGCGTGTGGTATGGCGCTGCAAGAACGGCAGCCAGCTGCAAGCCTATGTCGACATCGACGATATCTTCAGGGATGGCCTGATTCGCCATAACGTGCGGCGCGAAGAGATCCCCGAAGAGATCAGCCTAGGCAGCACCCATGTCATTCTCGAAGTCGACGATCGCACGATCAATGTGTATACCCGGACCATGATTCCATTGAAGGAACCGCGAAATCCTGCGAATCCGCACAGCGATTTCCGCGACGATCTGATCAAAGTGTTTAGCCGGACTTACTGACGAGGAACCGAGCCATGGCCGATGAGGAACAACAACAGGAACGGTTCTTTCGTCCACAGGGCCAGGATCGGCCGCGCAGGGACGGAGGAGTCGAAGTCCTGCCTGCGAATGCCGACGATCTGAACAGCTACCGCGAGGCGCAACGGCAACTCGGTCAGATGCGGGCCCCGGTGATGGTGCATGCCGACAACAAACACGAACCCCTGTTCGTTGCGGTGCTTGATGGCACCGGCAACAACATGCACAAGGACGACGACGCCAACGAAACAGGCATCGTGCGCCTGTACAAGCAGATCCAGGAAGGCCGCGCACGCGGAGAGCATCCGAACATTTTCGCCGACTACGTCACCGGCATCGGCACACAGGACAAAGGCGCGACCTGGGACGCTGCGCGCGGACACACCTTCGAAGAACGTGCCGAAACGATGTACCGACAGTTCATCGAGCAGGCTAAACGCTGGAAAGACGCCGACCCGCAGGCCGAAATCCGCGTCGCCGCGCTTGGTTTCAGCCGTGGCGCCGAAGAAGCAGCGTATTTCACCCGGTTGGTGGAACAGCGCGGCATCCAGGATCCTACCGGCGCCAAATACAAGGTCGATGAGAACGGCCTGGTCACCAGCGTCGAGTTCACCAAGCCGCCGCTGGTCGCGCCGGGACAGGTGGCGCAAGCCGCCCTGTTGATGGATCCGGTGCCTACCGGTGATCCGCGCAACTACGACCGCAGGCTGCCGCCATCGGTGATTTCGGCGTTCCAGGTCACTGCCGAAGACGAACGTCGCGACCAGTTCAAGGGGAGCCGTCATCTGCCGGACGGGCTCAGCGACAACAAGCGGTTTCTCAATGTCACCGTCGGCGGCGCGCATAGCGATATCGGCGATGCCTATCCGCTCAACGGCCTGGGCATCCGTAGCACCAATCTAGCAGTCGATTACCTCAATGCGCTCAGCGACAAACCCTTCCTGCACAAACGAGCCGAGCCGGAAGACCCGCAGCGCAACGTGGTGCACCGTTCCGAACAGCACATGATGCTTTACACCACCAAAGGCTTCGACCAGGACGGTCGTCGCGACGTGATCGAACAACTCGCACCGGAATCCTTGCGCAAGAAGGACAAAGGCGTCGACATCAACAGCAAGGAACCGGTGAATCCCGCGCTGGACGCCAAGTTCGAGCGCCAAGCCGTGCCGATCGCGGAGACGCCGAAGGAAATTCAGGGCCAGGATGCGCCAAAGCGGCCGACCGAACGTGCGCAAGGAGAAGGCAACATCCTGTTTGAGCGTTTGGCTGCCGCCTCGGCGGCGAATGACGAAGCTGGGGCGCGTGCGGTCGTGCAGGAGTATCTGCGTACGCCCGAAGCGCAGGCATGGCTGCAGCAAGGCCGGGAATTCAATCAGCAGCAGGCGCAGGATCTGGCCGCAAAGCAAACGCAAGAGTCGCAGGCGCAAGAACAAGCAGGGCAAGTCGCTTCGGCCGGAGGCATGCGCCGATAACGGCCGTGCGTTTCAAGCGCGCGGCGGAGCATACACAGTGACCGCGTACGGGAATGATCCGAACAGGAGCGACCCGGACAGGAATGGTCGCGACTGCGAAGCACACGCGCAGGATGTGCGTTTTCCAACAACCTGACAGAGAAGAGAAGAGGATGGAGTCGTCGATACAGGATCTCGCGCTGAAACTGGCGGCGGTCACCGACCTGCTCGATCAACGCGTCCAGCAGGCTGCACAGACCTCCGCGGACAGCGCGCGCGAAATGCGCGAAGCAGCACAGAACATGAGCGTGCAGGGGCAGCAGATCGCCACTACGGTGCTCAACACCGTCAACACCCAGGCGCGACAGGCGATCGAACAGGGCACGGCGCAGTCCCTGGAACAATTGCGGCAACAGTTGCGGCAGGCCAGCGAAAGCGCCGCGCAAAGCTCACAAACGCTTGAAGAGCAATTGCACGCCTTACGCCAGGTGCAGCAAGCCCTGACCTGGAAAATGGGCGCGGCCCTGGTGATCGGGGCCCTGTTCGCAGCCGGCGGCACCGCCTACGTCGCGTGGCGCAGCATGGAGCAGGTGGCGCGCGCGGAATTCGCGGAGGACATCCTGCAAGCGACCAAGACCGGAACCCTGACCCGTTGCGGCAAATCCCTGTGCGCGAAGGTAGGCAGCAAACCCCGAACCTTCGGTCGCAACGACGAGTACGTGCTTCTGGAAGAATAAGGGCGAGCCGCTTCGGCCGCCGGGTATAATGGCGCCTGGTACCCCACAGCTAATGTGTCCCGCGCGCATGCGCGGGGCGCCGCCCTGCAGCCACGACGCATGACCGACGAAACCCAGCAGCCTGGTTCCAACAACACATACGATTCCAGCAAGATCACCGTCTTGCGTGGCCTGGAAGCCGTCCGCAAACGTCCGGACATGTATATCGCCGACGTGCACGACGGCACCGGACTGCACCACATGGTTTTCGAAGTGGTCGACAACGCGGTCGACGAGGCGTTGGCCGGCCATGCCGACGACATCGTCGTCACCCTGCTTGAGGACGGCTCCTGGTCGGTGTCCGACAACGGCCGCGGTATTCCGGTCGATACCCACAAGGAGGAAGGACGTTCGGCGGCGGAGGTGATCCTCACCGTGCTGCATGCGGGCGGCAAGTTCGACGACAACAGCTATAAAGTCTCAGGTGGTCTGCACGGCGTCGGCGTGTCCGTCGTTAATGCCTTGTCCGAACATCTTTGGCTCGATATCTGGCGCGATGGCTTCCACCATGCGCAGGAATACGCGCTCGGCGAGCCGCTCTACCCCTTGAAACAACTCGACGCCTCCGCCAAACGCGGCACGCTGCTGCGTTTCAAGCCTGCGGCAGAAATCTTCACCGACGTCGAGTTCCATTACGACATCCTGGCCAAGCGCCTGCGCGAATTGTCGTTCCTCAATTCCGGGGTCAAGATCACCCTGATCGACGAACGTCCGGACGAGCGCGGCGAGAGCAAGCGCGATGTTTTCCAATACGAAGGAGGTATCCGTTCCTTCGTCGAACACTTGGCGCAACTGAAGACGCCGTTGCATCCGAACGTGATTTCGGTCAGCGGCGAGCAAAACGGCATCACCGTGGACGTGGCCCTGCAGTGGACAGATGCCTACCAGGAAACGATGTTCTGCTTCACCAACAACATCCCGCAGAAGGACGGCGGCACCCACCTCGCCGGATTCCGCGCCGCGCTGACCCGCACGCTCACCAATTACATCGAGCAGAGCGGCATCGCCAAACAGGCCAAGATCGCCCTTTCCGGTGACGACATGCGCGAAGGCCTGATCGCGGTGTTGTCGGTCAAGGTGCCGGATCCGAGCTTTTCCTCTCAGACCAAGGAAAAACTGGTCAGCTCGGAAGTCAAGCCGGTGGTCGAGAGCACCTTCGGTGCGCGACTGGAAGAATTCCTGCAGGAAAATCCGGGCGAAGCGCGCGCGATCTGCGAGAAGGTGGTCGAAGCCGCGCGCGCGCGCGAAGCGGCGCGCAAGGCGCGCGAACTGACCCGGCGCAAGGGCGCGCTCGACATCGCCGGGCTGCCCGGCAAGCTTGCCGATTGCCAGGAAAAAGATCCTGCGTTGTCGGAATTATTCATCGTCGATGGCGATTCGGCAGGCGGATCGGCTAAGCAAGGCCGCAACCGCAAGAACCAGGCGGTGCTGCCGTTACGGGGAAAAATCCTCAATGTCGAGCGCGCGCGTTTCGACCGCATGCTCGGCTCAGCCGAGATCGGCACCCTGATTACCGCGCTGGGCACCGGTATTGGCAAGGACGAGTACAACATCGACAAGTTGCGCTATCACCGCATCATCATCATGACCGATGCGGACGTCGATGGATCGCATATCCGAACCCTGCTGTTGACCTTCTTTTATCGCCAGTTGCCGGAGCTGATCGAGCGGGGCCACATCTACATTGGCCAACCGCCGCTGTACAAGCTCAAGCAGGGCAAGCAGGAGATCTATCTCAAGGATGATGCGGCGCTCAATGCCTACCTGATTGGCAATGCGCTGGACAACGCGGAACTGATCTACGATCCGGATGCACCATCCCTGCACGGGGCGGGACTGGAGGGTCTGCTGGTCAGCTATCAGGCTGCCGGCGACCAGATTGAACGGTTGGGTGCTCGGCATGACGCGGCGTTGCTGTGGGCATTCTTCGATGCGCCGCCGCCGGCGCCCGCACAATGGCAGGAGCCGGCGTTTGTGCACTCCTGGATCGCCTCGCTTGAAGGACAACTCAATCGCCGAGGATCCGGGCTCCCGCGCTATCGCTTGAGCGTGCGCGAGGCCAGCAGCGAGCACCCTGCCGCCCTGGTGGTGCGGCGCGAGCAGCACGGGACTGAAACCACCCAGATCCTGCCGGCAAATTTCTTCCAGGGATCGGAGTTCCGGCCCATTGGCGATGCCGTTTCCCGCATCGCCGGCCTGATTCAGCCTGGTGCCAAGGTCAGTCGGGGCGGCAAGCACCTGGTCATCACCGAGGGCTTTGCACAGGCACAGGCCTGGCTCATGGAAGAAGCCAAGCGCGGTCGCACCATCCAGCGCTTCAAGGGCCTCGGAGAAATGAACCCGGACCAGCTCTGGGAAACCACGGTGAACCCGGAGACGCGTCGTCTGCTCCAGGTCAGCATCGAGGATGCGATTGGGGCGGACCAGATCTTCTCCACCCTGATGGGGGATGTCGTGGAGCCGCGGCGCGAATTCATCGAAAACAATGCGCTTCGGGTCAGCAATCTGGATGTCTGAAGCGGCAAATCGGGCGGAAAGCATGCAACAACGTATACTTTACATCACGTCATCCGCCGGCTGCCGTCAAACCCCGCAAAGTCCCAGGCCGCGTTGCACGAATGCAAGCCACACCCGTAAACGAAATGTTTTCGGTCACATGCCTGTACAGCACATCCCACCGGCGGTACGCTCAGTCAAGTGAAATTCAGCCACTGCGGGTGATCGATCCCTTGCGCATCTTTTGAGGAGTAACCATGAAATTTTCCATGCTTGCGCGCTTCCTGCTTTGCGCAGTCGTATTGATGTTCTTTTCCGGATTCGCTGTTGCCGCCAAGAAGCAGGATGCCAAGGACGAGTATCCAAACGCGACGCGCAAGGATCCTGGGGTGGACATGTCTTCGCGCGAACAGCGTGACCTGGGCAAGGCCTCCGACCTGGTGAACGATGGCAAGACCGATGAAGCGCTGCCGCTGATCCAGAAAGTTCTCGCCAACGAAAAGATCAAACCCTACGCCGAAGCTTTCGCTGAACAGTTGTTGGGGCGCGTCTATTGGGACACCGAGAAGGATCTTGAAGCCATTGAGGCAACCAGCAAGGCCATCGCCCTGGATGCCCTGCCCAACAGTGCGCATTTCAGCCTCATGTACCAGTTGGCCCAGATGCAGGTGCAAGCCGAAAAATATGAAGAAGCGCTGGTCACGCTGGACCGTTTCGAGAAAGAAACCGGCAAGACGGATGCCGAACAATGGGCGTTGCGCGGCAACATCTACTACCGCCTGGACCGATTCCAAGACGCCATCGACACGATGAAAAAAGCCTTGGCAGCGAGCAACGAACCCAAGGAAAACTGGAACCAGATCCTGATGGCGAGCCTGTTTGAACTGGATCAGTACGACGAAGCCGCGACCATCGTCAAGGCGCAATTGGCCAAGCATCCGGCGGACCTCAAGCTGATCAAGCAGTTGGCGACCATTTACATCAATGGTGACAAGTATCCGCAGGCCATCGAAGTACTCAGCAGCGCCAAGAACCAGGGTCTCATCACGAATGCAGAAGATTACATGCAGCTGGCCAAGCTCTATGCGAACGCCGACAAACCCGCCGATGCTGCAAGTACCCTCAAGGACGGCATCACCAAGGGCGTGCTCCAGGAAAGCCTGGAAGTGAACAGGCTCCTGGGCGATGTTTGCACCCAGGCCGAGGACGATGCGTGCGCCATCGACGCATATACCAAAGCTTCTGCACAGGCCACGGATGGCAACGTCGACTACCAGCTCGGCTACATGCTGTTCTATTCGGATCGTGGAGCCGAAGCAAAAACCGCCCTGCAGCGTGCCATCCAGCGGGGCGGCCTGAAGCAAGAAGGTGAGGCTTATGTACTCCTTGGCGACATCGAGAGCTATGCCGGCAACGATGCGGCAGCGCTCGCGGCATGGACCAAGGCCGAAAGCTTTCCCAGCACCAAGGCCATGGCCGCCCAGCGGATCAAGGCCATCAAGGCCGGGGTCAAGTTGAAACGCTCCGGCAACAAGTAATTCCCCTGGGCAAGGACAAGGTGAAATCTCCCCGCGGCGTGGACCCGACAGGTCTGAGTTGCCCTTGTCTGGACGCCCACGGGTGTTGTACCTTGCAGGGCTACGCTTTGCGGGAACGGCGTCTGTCTACTTCGTCCGGGAACGGGCGGATCATGCAAAAGAACAATCACGGTTTGGTCAACATCAATGACTGACGTCTACGCACAAGAAAGCGAAAACAACGCCTTCAGCTGGAACCGTGTCACGGCCTTGTCCGGGGCATTTACGGTGCATGTGTTTGCCTTGGCCTTGCTGGCTACCCCGGCATCG
>SSEV01000140.1 GCA_008015095.1 Lysobacteraceae bacterium
AAACAATATATATTATCTATGATGCATTGCAGCACGGCTTGCTCGGCTGGCGCTTCCGCCCGTCACTTTGTCCAACGGCAGTCCGACCGAAGCGCGTTGAGAGGTGCTTTCCGATAACCGGTTGGGGCGCAGGCCTCTTCGCTCAACTTCGCGACTTACCGCGATTTTGTGCGGCGGCGGTGCGGCCAGGCGTATTCGACTTGAACAGTTCGGGCGGCAATTCGCGAAAGAGGCCGGCCAATTTCAACAGGAAACCCGACATGGCGGAGCTGCGGCGCCAGACCATGGCGATGCGTCTGCTCGGAGGCGGATCGCGGAATGCGAGGAGTTGCATATCACGCGATGGCGCAACCGGAGGTTTGACCGAGAGGATGGGCAACAAAGTAATGCCGACGTTGGCGGCGACCATTTGGCGCAGGGTCTCCAGAGATGTCGCGCGAAACCCGGTTTTCTCGCCGGCGCCGGCGAGGTGACAGACATCGAGCGCCTGATCGCGCAGGCAGTGTCCGTCTTCGAGCAGCAACAGACTCTCGTGCGCTAAGTCCTGGATCGTCAGCGCGCGTCCGTGGGCCAGAGGGTGTCCTTCCGGCACTGCGAGCAGGAACGGCTCCTCGAACAGGAACTCGATATGCAGCTGATCGTCGTGAAGCGGCAGCGCGAGCACCGCGGCATCGAGCCTGCCCTCCCGAAGCTGACGCAGTACGACCTCGGTCTTCTCTTCGATCAGCAGCAATTCCAGTTGCGGGAAACGTTCTCGCAGGCGAGGCACGATGTGCGGCAGCAGATAGGGGCCGAGGGTCGGAAAGATGCCGAGCCGAACGGCCCCCGCTTCCGGGTTCTGGCTGCGCCGCGCGGCTTCCTTCATCTGTTCGACTTCGGCCACGATGTGGCGTGCGCGATCGGCCGCATCGCGCCCTGCGGGGGTGAGCATCACGCGCCGCGGCGCCCGCTCGACCAGAGCGATACCGAGTTCGTCCTCGAGTTTCTTGATCTGGGTCGACAGCGTGGGTTGGCTGATATAGCAGGCAGCTGCAGCGCGCCCGAAATGTTTATGATCAGCCAGCGCTACCAAATACTTGAGATCGCGCAGGTTCATGGCGGTTTCATCCTGACCGTGCATTCGAAGTTCGAAAAGCGCTGCCTTGCGCTATCCAGCGCCATCAGGCTGTCCACTGCCTCTTGGCACAGGGCACTCGGCCAGCTTCCCCCCTTCCACCGCGAGCTCAAGCAATCACAGAGCGCCGATGTTTGCAGCCGTCCGTGCGCCAAACTCCATCCGAAGCGTAGCGCAAGCAGCATTAGATGACACCAGCCACTCGGTCTGTTCGATTGATCGATGATGCGTTGCGACACTGTTCAGACTGCCTCGGCTTTAGGCTGAGGCGCAGATCGACGGATTGGATGATCGAACGCGCCCGAAACAGTCTTGGCGCCTTGTCTCATCGTGCTCGCGATCTGCATGCGAGACGCCTTTGTCGCGTCCTCTGCAGTGTGGGCCCCGATTATCGAAGCCTGTCCGCATTCCTCGACGACGATTCTACCGCGTGACGATAATGCCACCGTGTCTACCAGCCATTCCGTGTTGGGTCTTAAACCAATTTGCACGAACAAGCCATCCAATGCCAGCTTGCGTCGTGCATGGCTGGCGCAGTCTTCATAGACAAGACCGATGACTTTTCCGCCGATGTCCTCTATTCCGGCCGACCCTCCCAACCTCGTAGGCCCCGCAGCTGAGGAGCGAAGCAGCTTGCATCGCAAGGGCAACGGCTGGCGCAGGGGCAAGATGGATGCGATCGGCGCTGATCGATCGCCTATGGCAGAAGACGCTTTGATGGCTTCGCAGGCTGCGAAAAGCCTGTTTTCGGCGGTTGCGTAGCATTCTCCGCGGGACGTGGAGTGGTTGCGACATCGGTGGCGAGCCTGGTCGAGGTTGCGATAGTGGCTCTCAGTTGAAGCGGTTTTCCGGCAGCGCCATATGCCGATGGCATATGGCATGGCCTGCGATACGCACCTGCTGCTTTCGGCCGTTTGGGGGGCGGCGCAGCCATTATCGAGGTGATAAGGCGTTGTACGGGGCAGTCGGGAAACAGCTTGACAGCATCCCCACGCAGGGACGCCGTGACCATGTGGGCGTCGAAGGCGATGTGGTTGGAGCAAGCCCAGGGGGCTGCAGGAGTCGCGCCACAGTGGTGTCGGCAGACATTGGCGAATCCGGCGAGAACTGGTAGTGCTGTGACGCGTGCGCGGATGCGACAAGTTGGAACTCACAGAAGGATGGCTTTTCAACAGCCTTCCGGTATTTGGTCGTGGCGTGATGCAGGCGGCATGTCGCGGGATGCGCTGTTCCAGAGCGGCGATCATTCTCGGTCCTTCTGCTTCAGCTATAAAGATGAAGTTATCGCTTGTCATCGCACGGAGCGCTTAGCCGTCGAAACGCTCTGTTACGATTCCGGTACGAATCCCTGTGCGCAAATCATATATCGCTACGGCTGCGTATGCTGAATTTCCGCTTGTCATTGCAATGACGTCATCGGTGTGTCGAACAACGCCTCTTTGGCGATAGCGGCGCTATCCGCATAAGAAGCATCGATAGAAAATCCATCAAAAATATCATCGATGCTCATGCGATCCTGGCCGAAAGATGGGTCATAAAAAAATATCTGCACGCATCGCTTCTCGCGTGAGTGACTTAATGCAGAGTGCTGCGGTGTTGCTTGCGGTTGTTTCGGAGCGAAAAATGGTGGCGGCCCGCGAATGCGGCGCCAGCATCGCGTTGCTGTGGCTTCGATGGACAGAACATCAAACAATACTTGGGAAAGAAGGCGACTTTTGGCGCTGCGGAAATGCGTGGTGGCCCCGGGGGCGTTGCGCGGTCTCTTGTCGATAATGCGTGGCGGCGTGAGCAGAGCGGCCATGGGAGGAATATCGGGTCGGAATGCAAGCGAAACACGGATGCTCCTCTGGCCGGCACGGCAGGCAGATGCGATCTTTTGAATATTACCCGACGTCGGGCGCCAAAGGAGGTCGAAAAGATCTTTATTCGTGCCGCCAGTGGCGCTGCATGGCGTGCGGAGAGAAAGAAGGCCTCGAGGGTCTGCACATTCGAGACATCCCCGGCTGGCATCGAAGTATGAGGCTGCTTGGACGGCTCCACGCGCTCGGTGAAGGCCCGCTCCATCGGCATGGCGCATGTCGCGAATTGAAGCAGGTGCGCCCCTGACGATTCGACGAGCCAAGAGTGCATATGGTCGACCAGCGAAAACAACCCGCTGGCACGGGCATGTATGATTGCGCCGACGAGACAAATGCGTAAACGATGATTCGTTTTGAGCCGGGCTGGCGACGCTGGAGTAGGGGATTTGGCCGCCAGGCAGCCCATCCAGCGCCATCCTCTTGATGGGTCAGGGCGCGCAGTGCGACGTCCTCGTCCGATCATGGGCTGCGCTACTCCTGCGCATTCTCTTTGTCCCACATATCCGTATATTCCGTATATCTAGCAGGCTGTTGGGAAACGCACTTCCTGCGCGTTTTGACTCGCCGCAAGCTTGCGGTTTGCCGCTTCGCGGCCAGCGTGGCTGTTCGCATCGGCGCCTGCTGCTGCAGTCAACTCGCCAGTCCGGTCCATGCACGGGTTCGCTCACGAAAAATCAATCGCTTACGCGCTTGCTTCGTCGGCGCAGCCATCCATGGCTGCGCGAGCAGGTCGTTTTTCAACGGCTAGGACACAAGGTGCGGGGATTTGACCGGGCTATCGGCTTCCGACCATCTGCGCCATGCTAGGCCGATCGGATTGGCGAGGCGATGGTCGATGCGGGAAGTCGGAGGGCGCCATTGCAGATGTCCGGTAGCCCAATGACCAAGTCTTGAAAACGCCATGAACGAATTTCTCAACAAGAGCAGACTTCAATCATTCCATGGCTGTCTTCGCTGATCCGGATCTTACGTTGGAGCCCGTCGGTCTTCGACTCGGGCTTCCCGTCATCGACCATGGAGACAGGAAGCCGATATGAAGAACGATACCGTCGAACAGGCATTGCGCGCCGCGGTCGCGCGCTTGCCGGAAATCGAAGGGCGGCGCGAAGCGGAGTTATTGTTGGCGTATGCGCTGCAGAAATCGAAAGCCTGGATGATCGCGCATGGCAACGAGCGTTTGGAGCCCGATCAGCTATCGCGTTACGAGGCGCTCGTCGCTCGCCGTGTCCAGGGGGAGCCGGTGGCGTATCTGATCGGCCGGCGCGGCTTTTGGGCCTTCGATCTGATGGTGACGCCAGATACGTTGATTCCCAGACCGGAAACCGAATTGCTCGTGGAGTTGGCTTTGGAGCGGGCCAGCACGGCCAGCGGACTGCGCGTGTTGGATCTCGGCACCGGCAGTGGCGCGATCGCGCTCGCGATCGCCTACGAACGACGCCAAGCCGAAGTCATCGCCTGCGATATCAGCAGCGAAGCTCTCGCGGTCGCTCGCGCCAACGCTCGCGCGTTGGGGCTGAGCAACGTCGAATTCCGACAGGGCGATTGGTGGGGGCCGCTGGCCGGCGAGCGCTTCGATCTGATCGTGAGCAATCCACCTTATATCGCCGAAGACGATCCCCATCTGTATCGAGGCGATTTGCGTTACGAACCGCTACGCGCGCTTGCCTCGGGCCGTGACGGCTTGGATGCGGTCTGCAGCATCGTGCGCGACGCGTGCCGTCATTCGCGCCCGCAAGGCTGGTTGCTGCTCGAACACGGCTGGACGCAGGGCGAAATGGTGCGCGACCTGCTGCGAACCTCGGGCTTCGCCTGTGTCCGCACAGTACGCGATCTGGAAGCGCGCGAGCGGGTGACGCTCGGCTGCATGCTCGAGCCCTGAGCCTTGTCTTACCGGCGTGCAGGTCTGAAGCATCGTCCACGACGGAGAGTTACCGAGAGACGTTGGAACCTTCGTCGCCGTGCCCGGGTCGAAACGCTGCAGCCCTCAATTCCGCCTGCGTTCGATCGCGAAGGAGCTACTCTCGAATGCATCGAGACTACGACAACATCGTCGATAAAAACCGTACCGGAGACGATGTCGTCATTATCGGGCGTGGCGTAGACCTTGGCCGCGTCCGCCCGCCGTTCGGAGGCATCCTCATCGCAATGCTCGCCTCGATGTTGGCGATGTCGGCGGCTTGCGCGCCGAGAAGCGATCGAGGCGTCGCCGAACATCGCGCCGCGCTGGCGCGGGCGATGAGTGCGGGTGATGCCGCCGCCATCGCCCGCGAGGTCGAATCGTTGCGTCAGGCTTTGGGCGATCGTACGGGGCTGCCGGAAACGCCCGATCGCTACGAACGCGCGCCAGACGATGTGGCGGCGCTCGGCGCCGAGGAAGCGCGAAGCGCGGTCGCTCCGGTCTTGGCGCGAATGGCCGCACATCACGATTGGAGCACGCCCGTCGACCCGCGCACGCTCGATCTGCCTCTGCGCGATGCCGCCGAAATCGTGGTTGGCGCGCTGAATCTGCGTCGTGTCGACCCGGCGCAGATAGAGCCGGCCATGGCGCTGGCGAGGACCGCGGGAGACTTTCTGTTGCATGCGCAGTCGGCCGCCGGCACTGGCGGTTTTCCGTTTCCGGCTTCGCGCGGGGCATCTGATGCCGAGGCCTTTCGCGCGTCGCGGAAATTCCTCGATGCCGCAGAGCGAGAGGGGCGGTTGGATCGCGTGCTGCGAAACGGCTGGATTGTCGACGACCTCGGCGATGGCGGCCTGCAATTCGACAACGGCGAATGCGGCGTGGCGATGCTGGCGCTCCATGCCGCCACGGGCGAAGCGAAATACTTGGCGTCGGCGCGCGCCGCGGCCGATTGGGCGATCCGACAGCCGCTGGCGACCAACTGGAACTACAACAGCTTCAGCGTGTATCTGCTGACCGAGGCATGGGTGGCGACCGGCGACACGCGTTACCGCGATGCGGCGCTGGAGAAAGCGCGTCTCGGCGTCATCCCCGGACAATTGCGCGCAGGCCCGCGCGCGGGACGGTGGCTGGATCCGCACAACGCGCGGCCTGCCTATCACTACATCATGCTGCGCGCGCTGGCGCGTTTGTTGGCGGCATTGCCAGCGCATCACGAAGCGCGTGAAGACATCGATACTGCATTGCGCCTGGGCCTGTCGGCCCGCAATCACGATTTCACCGATGCTGATGCCGGCGTCGCCAACAAGGACCAGGCATGGCAGGCCTTGCTGGCGGCGGCGCGGGCATATGCCGACCGCCCGGACACACGCAAAGAGACCGGTACCGATGCGGCCCTCGACAGCCTGCGCCGGTTGTCCGCAGCGCAATGGCGCCGAGGACACATGCCCATGTCGCCGCAAAGTTTCGGCTTGCTGCTCGCCGACGCGGTCGGACCACGAGGCATACGCTAGACTCGGTGACCGCGAAACGCACACAGGAATCCGCCCATGCGCACGATGTATCCCGATATCGAGCCTTTCGACACCGGCACGTTGCAGGTCGACGATCGTCATACCCTCTACTACGAACAATGCGGCAATCCGCGCGGCAAGCCGGTGGTGATGCTGCACGGCGGGCCGGGCGCGGGCTGCAGCACGAAGATGCGCCGCTTCCACGACCCGGCGAAGTACCGCATCGTGCTCTTCGACCAGCGCGGTAGCGGCCGCTCGACGCCGCATGCGGATCTGGTCGACAACACCACTTGGCACTTGGTCGCGGATATCGAGAAACTGCGTGAAAAGCTCGGCATCGAGCGTTGGCAGGTGTTCGGCGGTTCGTGGGGATCGACCCTGGCTCTTGCCTATGCCGAAACCCATCCGGAGCGGGTGACAGAACTGCTGCTGCGCGGCATCTTCATGTTGCGGCGCTGGGAACTGGAGTGGTTTTACCAGGAAGGCGCATCGCGTCTGTTCCCGGATGCATGGGAGCACTATCTGGCCGCGATTCCATCGGTCGAACGTCACGATCTCATCTCGGCGTATCACCGCCGTCTCACCAGTTCTGACGAGGCCATCCGTCTCGCCGCCGCGCGCGCCTGGAGCGTGTGGGAAGGCGCGACCAGTTTCCTGCACATCGATCCGGATTTCGTGCACGGGCACGAAGACGAAGCGTTCGCATTGGCGTTCGCCCGCATCGAGAACCATTACTTCGTCAATGGCGGGTTCTTCGAGGTCGAGGACCAACTGCTGCGCGATGCGCATCGTATCGCCCACATCCCGGGCGTGATCGTCCATGGCCGCTATGACGTGGTCTGCCCGATCCAGAACGCATGGGATCTGCACAAGGTGTGGCCAAAGGCCGAACTGATGATCTCGCCAGCCTCCGGTCATTCGGCGTACGAACCCGAAAACGCCGATGCGCTGGTGCGGGCGACGGACAGGTTCGCAGCGTAAGCCGAAATCCCACGTAAGTAAGGCGGGCCCTAGGCCCGCCATTGTGACGTCGCAGACTGCGTCGTGCGTGTGGTGGAACCGCGTACACCGCCGTGAGCAGGTCGAAGCGGTCGTTACGGCGGGCCAGAGCCCGCCCGACGATGCTGATCGTGCGGGCGGGAGCCGGGCCGCGGCATGAGGCGTGCCGCGGGTCATGGCGCCGGCACGGCAAATACCCCCGAGTTGGAGATCAAGGCATTACTGTAAGCGCCGGTCGGATGGATGCCGTGGATATAGATCTTTTTGCCCGCGTGCGCTCGGCGCGTCGCCGTCGACAGCGGGATCGAAAAGCGGTAAGCCTTGCCGATCGAGCCGCATGCCTGGGCGACCTGGATTTCGCTGACGTTGTCGGAGCCGTATCCGCCGATCACGGTTCCGGAACCGGCGGACCCACCTACATAGAGATGGACATCGACCGACAGCGATGAACCATACGAGCATGCCCATCCATTGACGCTGTTGTTGACGACGCCATCGATCACGCCTCTGATCGTGCCGAAACTGCCGCCGGCGTTCATCGGATTCCTGCCGGCGTCGAGTTCGGCGATCGCTCGTTTCATCAGTTGGTAGTACTGGTCGCCGGCGCCGCCGCCCGGTTCGAGATCGCGGCTGTACTCTTTGTCGTATTGGTCCGTGAATGCGTAATCGCTGACATAGATGCCAGGGGCGTTGACTTTCAAACGCATGCTCGTCCATTCGTTCCAGCCGTTGATGGTCACGACCTGGCGCCCCGATCTCCAAGCGGTCTCCATCTGGCGCAGGAATGTCATGCCATGGAATTTCGGGATCGCCGACGCGGTGTTGCTCATCCAGTTGCTCTGGTACGCGGCGCTGACGGCGATCTGATTGCCGTCGCTGCTGGCTTGTTGTCCGCAATCGACGTTGCCGCGCTTGGATTTGAAGTCGCTGTCATTGCTGCAATGGGACATGAACGACCAGTCGCCTTGTGCGCCGACCCACATGCGAAAGACTGTCAATGTGGGCGCCAACGATGCGATCTTGTTGTTTGCGTAGACGCCGTCGCGCGGACTGACCAGGACCACCGGCTTGTTGTTCACGGGATAGGCCAGCGAGCTGCCGGTCATTTTCATGCGGATGTGATCGATCATGTCGCCCTTGTAGGGAAACACCGTGGGCGTGTCTTCGACGACCTGCACCCAGGGCACGATCTTCGGCGCGTTGGTGACCGTCGACCACACCGCCAGCATCCGGTCGAGCGGTTTCTTGATCATCTCTTCCGGCGCGGAGGATCGGGTATGCAGCCCTTGCGCGTTGATGTCGGAGTTCAGGTCGGGGTGGTTGGTGATGTCGAGGTAGACAAAATCGATGCCGGCGTCGCGCAGCTGCTCGGCATGTTTCTTCAGCGTCACGTCGTCTCTGGAGAGGCAGTAATAGCCTTGATCGGGCCGGCCCCACCAGTGGGTCTTAAATTCCGGGCCCCACGTGCCGATTCCGGCCAGGATCTTGCTGATGTCGTAGATCGGCAGCCCCGTATCGGCCGAGTCCGTGCAATGCATGGTCGAGTAGTAGATGCCGATGACCGGCGCGGATTGCGCTTCGGACGATGCGCCGAAAAGGCCGAGTCCGCATGCGGCCGTCAAAGTCTTGAGAAGAATGTCGCGAGGTTTCATGGCTGCTCCATAGGGATGAGATGGGATGCGCGGACCCATGCGAAATCGAAGGCCTGCGCGCTGCATGGCCCTAAGACGACTGACCTACCCGAAAGGGTGGCGCGTGTCCAAAGCAGCAGGCGGGGTCGATTTGTCTTGTTTGACTGGCGATGCGCATCAACGCCGCAAGGCGTTGCCTCGAAAGTCGCCGTTTGCGGCCGGAATGGGACACCGGGCCGCGCCGGCAAGGGAATCCCATCGTCTACGCATATGGCGGAAGAGGCCGCCGGATCAGAGGCCGACGTCGGGGGAGCGGTTCGCGGCCCAGGCCAGCAAGACGACGATGTTGATGGCGACAGCGGCCCAGAATGTTTCCTGAAACATGCGCTTGCGCGATTTGTGTCGGAAAACGCGTTGCGCGAACAGGCCGCCAGGCCAGCCGCCGAGCAGGCCGAGCATTTGCAGTGTCATTTCAGAAATGCGCCAGGCCCCCGCTTGCGCGGCCGACTTGTCCGTGCCGTAGGCGATGAAAGTGACGACGCTCATCGCGAGATAGGCCACCGGGACGATGATCGGCAGCCGGCCGGCCCAGGCGGCGATCAACAGTCCGACGACGAAAAAAAGTGCGAAAACCGTTGCAATCGCCTGAAGGGGCGACGCGGCGCGTTTCGCGCGGTCGTCCTCGCGCGAAAGCGAGATCGCGAAGCGGACGTCTTCGGCGCGAAGCCGCCCCTGTGCGTCGCTCGTGATCGAGTAGGTGATGACATCCCCGTCAGCCGGTCTGCGCGGCGGCCGCGAAAACGCCTTGATATGGACGAAAGTGCTTTCGCCGCCGCCGTGCGGCTTGACGAAGCCATAGCCTTTCTCATCGTTCCAGTCGGTGATTCGTCCTTGATAGCGCATGGATTCGCGTTCTGAATGGTATGAAGACAACTCCGGTTGCCGTCTTCGGCGGGGCAGGGCGTCATGTCGACGTTTCAAACCCCGCGACTTCCTGCTGCACCAGGATCGCGCGCAACTGCGCAGCCGAGGCGCGACGCATCGGTTTCTCATCAACGGGCGATAACGGCGCTTGCCGCAGGGCGTCGTGCGGAAGGACGCTGAGGTCGAAACTGAGTTCCTCCGCGGAAAACAGCCAGACCGGACAGTCCAGCGCGCGTTCGCGATCGAGACGGACGCGGCGATAGCTGGATTCGGTGGGGATGCGATGGTCTTCGAGGAACCGCGGCACGCTTTCGGCGTCGTCGGTATACAGGTGCAGGTGTACGGGCGAATTGGCGTCGGCGGTGCCATCGAGCACTGGGCCGACGAGGCGGGGGTCGAAGGGCGCGAAAAACTCGAGTGCGCGCAGTGCGGCCTCGCGTCGACGGCGGAGCTCGTCGCCTTGGCGGTCGCCCTGGAACAGTCTCTGGTACTCGCGCAGGGCCTCTTCGATTTCGCGATTGCGCGGCAGCGAAGCGTCGTCGTGAATGCCCAGCCGCTGCGCCGCCTTGAGTTTGGCCTGATGGAAATCGCGGATGCCGGACTCGGCGATCAGCCGCGCGGCTTCGTGTGCGAGGCGGTAGCGGCGCTCGCGGGTTCTGGTTTCGGCGTGCTGGCGTGCGCGATGCATGGTCGTGCTTCCCGGCGGGGCCAGGGGAGGACTGTAGCGGATGCGCGCGGATTGAGGAATCGGCCCGCGCCAAATGACCGAAACCGCCGTAGGTCGGGCCTTGGCCCGACATTGCGACCGTTCCGGTTGCACGGTTCATCCGTCGAAGCCATTTCGATCATCGCGCGAAGCGATCGGAATCACCGCAATGTCGGGCCAGGGCCCGACCTACGGCCCGATCAGAAGATGTCGAAGGCCTCTTCGCTCGGCACCGCCTCGTCGCTGCCGTAGTCGACGAAGGTCTCCATGCGTTCCAGATCTTCGACCTTGATGTATTCGGTGATGCCGCCGCTACCACTGGTCGGGAGCAGCTGACCGCCTGCGGTGACCGCGACCTTGACCATGCCTTCGGGGGGATCGTTGGCCGCCACCGGCACGTCCTTCAGTGCCACCTTCATGTAATCGATCCAGATCGGTAACGCGGCCCTGCCGCCATACTCGCGGTGACCGAGCGAAGTGTTGTCGCTTTTGCCCACCCATACCGCAGTGACCAGATGGCCGCCGGTGCCGGCGAACCATGCGTCGCGATGGTCATTGGTCGAGCCGGTCTTGCCGCCGACATCCTCGCGGCCGAGGCGCTTGGCTTCGGTCGCGGTGCCGCGCTGGACCACGTCGCGCATCATCGAAATCATCTGGTATGCGATGCGCTCGTCGATCGCGCGCGGAGCAAGCACGGCATCGGCCGGCACAGCGGCGGCGGGTTTTTTCTCGGAGGGCTTACCGGATTTGGTGGCCGTGACCTTGGCGCCGCCGGTGGGGCCAAGATCGAAGCCATCGACGACCTGAGAAGCCGGAGCGGCGGTTTGTCCGGCGATGCGGCCCGCGCCGCAATTGCGGCAGGCGATGCTAGGCCGTTCCTTGAACACGACTTTGCCTTCGCGATCCTTGATCTCGTCGATGAACCAGGGAGTGATGCGGAAACCGCCATTGGTGAATGCGGCATAGCCTCGCGCGATCGACAGCGGCGTGAGCGACGGCGTACCCAGCGAAATCGACAGATTCGGAGGCAGCTGATCCTCCTCGAATCCGAACTGGGTGATGTAGCGGCGGGCGTAGTCGACGCCGATCGCATCAAGCATGCGCACCGAGACCAGATTGCGCGACCGGACCAGGGCCTCGCGCACGCGCACGGGGCCGGCGAAACCGCCCCCGTCGTTCTGCGGCCGCCATACCTTGCCATTGCGCATCCGGAACACCACCGGGGCGTCAAGCACGATCGAAGCGGGATTGAAACCACGCTCGAAGGCGGCCGCGTAAATGAAAGGCTTAAACGAGGATCCCGGCTGGCGCCGAGCCTGTGTGGCATGGTTGAACTTGTTGCCGGCAAAACTGTAACCGCCGACCAGCGCACGCACGGCCCCTGTCTCCGCATCGAGCGAGACGAGCGCCGACTGCGCGCGCGGCAACTGGTCGAGACGATAACTGGCGGCGGCGTTGGGGGGGACGGGGGGCGTTTCCGATCCCGCCGCGTCCGGCTCGACCCGGGTGGGCGCTGGATCGGGTTCTCCAAGGCCTATGAGGCCCACGGGTTGTAGCCCAGTGGCGCTCAGAAAGACGAAGGGCCGGGGTGACCCGGCCCTTCGTCGTTTCCGGGAGCGGGGTTCG
>SSEV01000085.1 GCA_008015095.1 Lysobacteraceae bacterium
CAAATCTACAGCAGCGAAGAAATGCACAAGATGGGAATCATCGACGTGCTGGTTCCAAAAGGTCAAGGTGAAGCAGCCGTCGAAGAAATCATCCGTAAGCAGCAGCGGAGTCCTCACGCGCATTTGGCTTTGAATGCGGTACGCAACATCGCGCAGCCGGTCGGTTACAACGAACTAATGGGCATTACCGAGGTATGGGTCGACACAGCGCTGGCTTTAGGCGAAAAATCGATACGCACCATGGAACGCATCGTCAAAGCTCAGGAACGCTCATCACATAGTGCTGCGGCATAAGGCGTGTTCTCAAACAGAGCCGTCCTTGCCGTTATCGCGAACCGGGCCGCTATTGCCACTGTCGCGCGTGGAGCTTAATAGCTCTCGCGCGGCGAGGGCAGTACGCCCTTGGCCCATCGCCTCGTTGATTGCGGCCATCCGCTGCCTCCATTCCTTTGCAATCTGCCAATCCGCTAGGCGCATAATTTCCCCACAAGCCAATCGAAGTTGGACCAATCCGAGATTGCTGGCCACTCCTTTCAGTGCGTGTGCCTGTTCGCGGACGAGATCCCAACGCTCCGCACTCCCGTATTTGCTCAAATTCGCCAAGCAACTTTCAGCATCCTGCAAGCATTGCCGAATAAATTCCCCAAGGAACGTTCCGTCCATGCCAAGCGAGGCCAATTCATCAAGGACGCTGGGGTCGAATACCTCATCGCCAATCGATAAATCCGCGCGTCCGGCCTGGATAACGGTAGCCCCACGCTGGTTTCCTGCGATGTCTGCTAAACAATCGAGTAACCGCATCGCCGACAAGGGCTTAGCAATGAATGCACGGGCACCAGCGCTCTCACAACTCTTGATGGCATCGTGAGTGACATCAGCGCTAAGCACAATCACCGGGGTGCGCTTACCCGCGCCGGCTTCCATGACATTCAACTGCCGCATCATATCCAGACCAGAAATCCCGGGCATATGCAAGTCAACAATCACAGTATCGAAATCACTGATCGTCAGCATTTCTAAGACTGTCTCTCCGTCCTCGACAGCAGTGACCTTATGACCAGCCTTAGTAAGCAGGCTCTCTAGCACCATCCTGTTGGCCGCATGATCGTCGGCGATCAGAACGCGCATTGAGCGCACTCGCGCCCGGTGACGCAAGAAAGGATCACTGAATGCAATAACGTTAGTACTGACATCAGCGACTTGGCTATCATTCGCCTCGATGCCACGGCCGAGAATGTCGTAAATCGCGGATGTTGTCAGCGTAAACGGCAACTCCACCCAGAATTTACTACCAACGCCTTCCGCACTCTCAAATCCAATCGAGCCACCCATCGCTTCGGTAAGCCCCTTGGCGATTGTAGTGCCAAGACCAGTACCCCCGTGCCGTCGGGAAAGGCTGGCATCAATCTGTTCGAATGCCTCGAAAATCCTTGCCCGTGCAGAAGCTGGTATCCCGACGCCTGAATCGCTGACGACGAAGCGTAATCTCAACGCCTCATCTGATCGTGACTCGACCCGAGCAACTTCGAGCTTCACATATCCCTTATCTGTGAATTTGATCGCGTTACTGACCAGATTCAACAACACCTGACGAAGATGCGCAGGGTCACCATGGAGTTGTACAGGAACGTCCGCGGCAATCGTTACGCGATAGTCGAGTTGCTTGGCCTGTGCTGTGGGCAGCATAATCAGACCAATATGATCGACCACTTCGGAAAGATGGAAGTCCTCGGAAAGCAGTTTCAGCTTTCCGGCTTCTATCGCCGAAATATCCAGCACATCCTCGACCAACGATAATAGGGAACGCGTCGAAGCCTGAATCGTGCTCAGATACTGTCTTTGTTCCGAATCGAGCCGTGTAGTAGCCAGCAATTCGGAAGTGCCCGCTAATCCGTTGAGCGGAGTACGGAATTCGTGGCTCATGTTGGCCAGAAACCTGGTCTTCGCTTCGTTGGCCCGTTTGGCTTCTTCAGTGGCGCGTGTTAAAGCGCGCAGCAAACCAGACAGGTACAGCGGAATAGCAGCGAGGCCGAGCAATAGACCAATTGATAAGCTGGGCACCGCGCGCCAGTAGCTGCTATAAACGATCACCGACCCGAAGCTGACTAGAGCCATCATGATCGCGATCCGCAGGTAGCGATTACCGAATCGCAGGCCATTGCCTACAGTCACCCACATGATGATGACGTAAACCCAAGCCAATGGCTCGCTGAGCTCGATCATAGCCGCGCCCATCAAGCTGTAGTCGGAGACCATGCCGATGAAACGACGTTTATGAGATACCCGAGGATCGATAAGAATCGCAGCGACAATAGCCAGGCCAACTACGAATCCCGTGGCCACCATTGCGAGCACCATCGAGTCCGATGCGTTGCTCTTGTCCAGACCTGTTGCCTGACGCAACAACATATAAATCAGCACGACGGAGAGAACAGCCAACCGCACCATCGCCTGTCCATGCTCGCTATCCGGCCGGCGAGAAAGCCTCTGTCGGACCCACTCGACGGCTGCGCCGGGCGCGGTCATTCCAGTCCCGGTCGCTGCGAACCAGCGGAATAGCGCCTGCAAATGTCTTCAAGCCGCGGTCGATTCTGCAACAACGCCTGCACGCATTCCGGATCGAACAGGCGACCGCTCTGCTCGACCAGGTAGTCCAATGCGTTTTCGATCTCCCATGCGGCCTTGTAAGGTCGCGGCGAAATCAATGCATCGAAGACATCGGCGACAGCGACGATGCGCGCTTCGATCGGAATCTGACTGCCGCTGAGCCCATCAGGGTAACCACTGCCGTCGTAACGTTCGTGATGGCGCAATGCGATAATCGCGCCGGCTTGGATAAAACGGTTCTGACTGCCGCTCAGCAATTCGTGGCCGATTCGCGGATGCCGCCGCATCGTGTTGAGCTGCTGGTTGTCCAGGGGGCCCGGCTTCAACAGAACTTCGTCCGGAATCGCGATCTTACCGATATCGTGCAGTGGGGCCGCCAGTTCGATTAGGCGGACCTCATCCTCGGCCATCCCCAAGCCTTCGGCGATCAGCCCGGCCACGTGGGCCATCCTTTCCAAATATGCACTGGTGCCGCTATCGCGGTATTCGATCGCGCGAGCCAGGCGTGAAAGCGTTTCGCGTTCGCGCTCCTCGACCTCGTGCATGCTCGACAGCAAGCGCTGCTCCAACGACAACGCTCGCTGTTTGATTGATTCGGACTGTTGGCGCAGTTGCAACAGATTGCGGCATCTGGCGCGCAACTCGCGCGGCCGGACCGGCTTGACCAGAAAATCGATCACGCCGGCGTCCAGCGCGGCCTGGCGGATCGGCTCATCGCCGACAACCGTGACCAGTACGATAGGAACATCGCGATTGGTCAAAGCCCGCCTGAAACGGCGTGCGAATTCCAACCCGTCGATCACCGGCATACGGTAATCGAGCAGCAACAGATCCGGGCGGTTGCTTTCGGACCAGCGCAAAGCCTCTTCCGAATCGCCGAAGTCGAAGACCTCCAACTCGGGACTGATGTCCTCGAGAATATGCCGCAGCATGGTGCGTGCGGAAGTCTGGTCGTCGACGATGACGATTTTCACGGAGTTGCCCCACATGCGGATGCCGTGCGTCCCTGGCTGTAATGGTCTTGATCGAGTTATTAAGCTATCTTGGCGAAATCCAAAGCAATTTTCGTGCCTTGTTTTGCGGCCTCGATAGAGGCACCGATTGTATGCCAAAGCGCGAGTAACGGTCAGTTAATGACTGACTGCGTCAGGTTTTGGCCAATGATCCGACATAGCACGTACGTGATCGAAAAAATAGCAAAGCTATCGTTTTGAACATTTTCAAATTCGAAAACCGGAGCAATCACAACTCCGAAGCGCCCGACAAACACCTGACACATAGCTCCTGATGCGCACTCGTGTCCGGATCTAAGCCGCAGGTCTGCGCCGGATTGAATTCGAGAATGTTCGAATTTCCGCCTCGACATCCGCTCGACCGGTAGATAACTGATCGTCGGTTCAGGTTTCAGGACGCATGTAGGGAAATAGCAAGACGTCGCGGATCGACGAGGATCCGGTAAGCAGCATGACCAACCGGTCAATCCCGACCCCCAGCCCCCCGGTGGGCGGCAAGCCGACTTCGAGCGCGCGAATATAATCGGCGTCGTAGTGCATCGCCTCCTCGTCCCCCCCCTCTTTCGCAGCGGCTTGCGCACGGAAACGTGCAGCTTGGTCTTCCGGGTCGTTGAGTTCGGAGAAACCGTTCGCCATCTCCTTGCCACCGATGAACAGCTCGAAACGGTCGGTGATTCCAGGTTCGGTGTCTGATTCTCGCGCCAACGGCGACACCTCGACCGGATAATGCGTGATGAAGGTCGGTTGGATCAGGCCGCTTTCAACGGTTTTCTCGAAAATCTCCAGCAGCAATTTCCCCCAGCCATAACCGGATTTGACCGGTATGCGCAGGCGAAGGCAATGCGCGGCCAATGCGTCGCGATCGCGACAATCGGCGGCACTGATCTCCGGATTGAGCTCGCGCACGGCCTCTTCGAGTTTCCAGCGGCGGAATGAGGGCGCGAGGTCGATCTGATGCCCTTCCCACACGACCGAATCGCCCTGAATGGTATCGCGTGCGGTATCGCGGATCATCGCTTCGGTCAGATCCATGATCTCGCGATAGGTGGCGTAGGCCTCGTAAAGCTCGAGCATGGTGAACTCGGGATTATGCCGGGTGCTCACGCCTTCATTACGGAAGTTCCGGTTGATCTCGTAGACCCGTTCCAACCCACCGACCACCAGCCGCTTGAGATACAGTTCGGGCGCGACGCGCAGATACAGATCGAGATCCAGTGCATTGTGATGCGTCGTGAACGGACGTGCCGTAGCGCCGCCAGCGATGTAATGCATCATCGGCGTCTCCACCTCCTGGAAACGCCGCGCATCCAGCCATCTGCGTAGAGACGTGACGATCTTCGAGCGCTTGAGAAACACTTCGCGCGATTCCGGATTCACGATCAGATCGACATAGCGCTGGCGATAACGTTGTTCGACATCGCTCAACCCATGCCATTTGTCGGGCAGCGGGCGCAAGGATTTCGTCAACAGGCGCAAAGCAGCGACTTTGACCGACAGCTCTCCGGTCTTCGTCCGCATCAGCGTCCCGCGCGCACAGACGATATCGCCGATGTCCCAGCCCTTGAACGCGTCATAAGTCTCGCCCAACGCATTGGACTGCAGAAACAACTGGATGCCTCCGGTCATGTCCAGTATCTGCGCGAATGCGGCCTTGCCCATCACCCGTTTCGCGATCAGGCGGCCGGCGACGGCGACTTGCCGCCCAGAGGCCTCCAGCGCCTCGCCCGTCCAGCGGTCGGCGTCCTCATAGGCATCCTGTAGGTCGCCCGCATAGTCCTCACGCACGCAGTCATTGGGAAACGCCTCCCCACGCGTGCGCAAGGCTGCGAGCTTTGACCGGCGTTCGGCGATCAGGGCGTTTTCATCGTGCGGGATTTGGTCGTCGGTCATGCGGGGCTTGGCGTTTTTTGGGAATGGGCGACGGCACGCGGGGGATGTTCGTCACGGGTGCGCAAGGGCCGTGGAAGCCGATGACGAGCCCAAGCCGCAGCGATCAGCGTCAGTGAAGGGCGTGCGCTGTACCGATGCGGCGGCCGCATTATATCGACCGATCGAGAGTCGTCGTTTGAAGCCGCAGCATAGCAGCACGGCCGCCCTGTTCCGGCGGCCATATCCCAAAGCGACATCGACACGGGCATCGCCGCAGGGATTTCTCCCTGATTGACGCCAGGGCGGAAGGCAGAACTATTGCAGCATCCGCTTGGTGGTGACCGCGGCCCAGGCGATCATGCCGAAGCCAAGCATCCATCCCGCGTCGATCCAGGAGCCAGTGACGTAGCTTTCGGCCAGAACCAAATAGGTATAAAGCTGATTAGCGAAGAAATACAGGACGACGCCCCATACCACGTACCACCACGCACGCCCAATGACGCCGCCGCGGAAACCGCTGGCCAGCAGCACCGTCACCGCCAGCAGGACCGGGTCGAACAGGGTGTAGCAGAGCGAGGACAGTTGCGTGGCGAAATCGCCCTCGAACAGCCCTTCCTTGTTGGCGTTGAAGGACCAGTAACCGAACACCAGCAGCACCAGCAAGGACAAGACCTTTCCCCAGGTCGGCGTGGTGAGTCCCGTTGAGCGCATGAAGACCAACAGGCCGGCCGTGATCAAAGGGCTGGTCGCCAGATACCCGATATCCGAATAGTACGGATAAGGCGTGTCCTGCCCGCCATGCAATACCGGATAGGCGCCAAAAATGGTGGCGCCGATTCCCCAGGACAGCACACCGGTGCCGATCAGGCCCCATGCCCTCCCCAGCGGGCTGGCCGGTGGAAATGCGGCCCATGTCCGCAGGCATAGCAGGGCTGCGATCAGGCTGCTGGCGGTCTGTTGCGCGTTAGAGAAATACAGGCGGAATTGTTCGTCGTAGCCGATCGCCGCAAGAGCGATCAGCGCCACCGACAACGCGACCCATACGAATGCCACCACTTTGCTCGTGAAACTCATGTCCTGCTCCCCCTTGGTGATCAAGTCCCTGGCAAATTGTTAATAAAGCGATCCATCTGATCGTTCTGACCTGCCGCATCCCTGTGGTTCGCCGCTTCCCGGGAAGCGTTGCTGTTCGCGCCGGCGCCCACCTGTGTCGTCAATTCGTCTCCCCGAGTCGATTCTGGCGACATCAATCGCATGATCGAAGGAGACCGCCGGCACGTCAGGTCGACGTCTTGTCGTACAACGGCCCGAATAACTGGTTCGCCTTGTCCGCCCCGACCATCATCGCCGCCAATTGCTTGCAATGGTTCAGAAAGTGGATCGGTTTCTGGTGTGGCGGAAACTGTGCGGCGACCTCGGCGACCTTCTTGTCGGCGGCGGAACCGTAGAAGTTCTGTAGAATCTGCGTCGCATCGCGTTGCAGCGACATCAGACGCAGTTCGAGCAAAGCCTGTTCGTCCTGACTGCCGGTATCGTGTCTTGCCGGAGGATATTCGCGCTGCGCACCGACGATGGACGCGGATACCGGCTCAACGCCCACCGCCGGAGTCAGGCGCTTGAGCAGATCATCCATTCCGATCGGCACACCCGGGGATGGGCCTGAAGCGATCGCTTCGACCGGCATGAATACGATCTTCAGGAACGACATCCGCACGATGTCGGCAATCGCCTCATCCAGCGATTTCTTACCGTATTCGACATGGCAGGTCCGCCCCCCCTCGACCCCGATGAAGCCGTGCTTCAGCTGTCCGCTGTGATCGCCTGCAGCATAGAAATAGACCCTGCCCGACCCGGCTTTATTCTTGAGATCCGCGACTGCCGCTCTGAGGTCAGAAAGCCCCGGCATGTCGTTTGCCTCCTCTATCGCTCATCATCCTCACCGGATCTGTATCTCCATTCCGAGGCAAGTGTAGCGACAAAAAAGGTGATGTCCATCATTAAAAGAATCTTTGAACTCTAAGATTCTCAAGAATTAAATCGGCTGTATTCGTTGACTTCTCTAGAAAAAGTGACTTTCGTCATATTTTTTGCTCGCCCCAATGGGGGCAAGACTAAGCGCTCGGCTGGCCGATGACAGAAACGCACGCTGGGCGCCGAACTGTCCGCCGATCTGCTTGGATATCGAGACCCCACAGACGCAGACACGGCGTAATAGCCGAAAGCGGGTAGATCAGTGCCGTCAAAGCGTCAGACCGCATCGATGCGTTTGGCGCCGGCCTCCAAGCCCGACTTCAGACTCGCTTCGACGAATTCGTCGAGATCTCCGTCCAGCACTTTTTGCGTATCGCTGCGCTCGATGCCGGTACGCAAATCCTTGATCCGGGACTGGTCAAGGACATAGTTGCGGATCTGGCTACCCCAGCCGATATCGGATTTTGTCGACTCCAGCGCATCGCGTTCGGCGTTGCGCTTGAGCATCTCCATCTCGTAGAGCTTGGCCTTGAGCATCTTCATCGCGGTATCGCGGTTCTGATGCTGACTACGGCCGTTTTGGCAGGCCACCACGATTCCGCTCGGCATATGCGTGATGCGCACCGCAGATTCGGTCTTGTTGACGTGCTGTCCACCGGCACCGGAAGAACGGTAGACGTCGGTTTTCAGGTCGGCCGGGTTGATATCGATATCGATATCGTCGTCCACTTCGGGCGAGACGAAGACCGAGGTGAACGAGGTGTGGCGGCGGTTATCGGAATCGAACGGCGATTTGCGCACAAGGCGGTGCACGCCAATCTCAGTCTTGAGCCAGCCGTAGGCATAATCGCCTTCGACTTTGAACGTCGCCGACTTGATCCCCGCCACATCGCCGGCGCTGGCTTCCATCAGTTCGGTCTTCCAACCGCGGGATTCCGCCCAGCGCAGGTACATGCGCAGCAGCATCTCGGCCCAGTCCTGTGCTTCGGTGCCGCCGGCACCGGCTTGGATGTCGACGTAGGCATTGGCCGAATCCATCTTGCCCGCGAACATACGCTGAAATTCCAGCTGTTCGACACCTTTGGCATAGCGTTCGACATCGGCCTCGACGGCCAACGCTGTCGCTTCATCGCTTTCCATTTCTGCCAGATCGAGTAATTCCTCGGCGCCGACCAAGCCATCCTTCAGATCGCGGATGCCGTTGACGGTCTTGTCCAGCAGGGAACGTTCACGGCCGAGCGCCTGGGCGCGCTCGGCATCGTTCCAGATATCCGGATTTTCCAGTTCGCGATTGACCTCGTCCAGACTCGACTTTGGCTTCGTAGTCAAAGATACCCCCTCAGCGCATCCAGCCGGCCCCGGAGGTCGGCGATGCGCTGAGGGGGTATCTTTGACTACGACGCCAAAGTCGAGCGTCTGGAAG
>SSEV01000149.1 GCA_008015095.1 Lysobacteraceae bacterium
CAATTCGCGAGTCCGGTCCAGGCCCGGACTCACTCACGACGAATCAATCGCCGGCGCGCTTGCTTCGTCGGCGCAGCCATCCCAGGCTGCGCGAGCGGGCCGTTTTTTCAACAGCCTGCAAGGGCGTTGTCTTGGGGGGTAGGGGCTCCGGCGCACCGCGGCCGGCGCGGGACAGTAGGGTAAAATCGCGAGTTTCCGCATCCAGACCCGCCGCCGCATGACCATCCGAACCCGTTTCGCTCCCAGTCCGACCGGCTATCTGCATATCGGTGGCGCGCGCACTGCACTGTATTGCTGGTTGGCGTCGCGTCACGTCGGCGGCCGATTCGTGCTGCGGATCGAGGATACCGATCGTGAGCGCAGCACTCAGGCGGCGATCGACGCGATTCTGGAGGCGATGGACTGGTTGGGGCTGAATTACGACGAGGGTCCGATCTACCAGACCCAGCGCCTCGACCGCTATCGCGAGGTCGCCGAGCAGATGGTCGCCGCAGGCACCGCGTATTACGCCTACGAAACCAAGGACGAATTGGAGGCGATGCGCGAAGCCGCGCTTGCTGCGAAGGAGAAGCCGCGCTACAACGGAACCTATCGCGATGCGAACGCAGGCCATCGCGACGATCCGAACCGGGTGATCCGCTTCAAGAATCCGCTTGATGGCGTCGTCGCCTGGGACGACCTGGTCAAGGGCCGGATCGAAATCGCCAACAGCGAGCTCGACGACTTGGTGATTTTCCGCTCCGACGGCTATCCGACCTACAATTTCGCCGTGGTGGTGGATGATGTGGATATGGGCATCACCGATGTGGTGCGCGGCGACGATCACGTCAACAACACGCCACGGCAGATCAATATCTATCGCGCACTCGGCGCGGCGGTGCCGAATTTCGCGCATCTGCCGATGATTCTGGACGAGGCCGGCGCCAAATTGTCCAAGCGCACCGGTGCGGCAGACGTGATGGGCTATCGCGACGCCGGCTATCTGCCCCATGCCTTGCTGAATTATCTGGTGCGGCTGGGCTGGTCGCACGGCGATCAGGAAATCTTCTCGATCGAGGAGATGGTGCGGTTGTTCGAACTCAAGGACGTCAACCCCGCCGCTTCCCGATTGGACATGGCCAAGCTCGGCTGGCTCAACCAGCAGTATCTCAAGAGCGACGATCCGGATGCGGTGGCGAGACATCTCGAATGGCATCTGCGTGACCAAGGTTACGACACGAGCCTGGGGCCCGCGCCTGCCGATGTGGTGGTCGCGTTGCGCGACCGCGTGCAGACCCTGCGCGACATGGCCGCACGCGCCGCCGTTTGGTACAAACCGCTGACCGAAGCGGACTACGATCCTGCCGCTGTCGCCAAACATCTGACCGCTGCCGCCGAAGCCCCGTTACGCGATGCGCGCGAGCGATTGGCCGGGTTATCCGTCTGGACAGCGGATGCCGTGAGCGCTGCCTTGCACGCCACCGCCGAAGCGCTGGGTATCGGCATGGGCAAGGTTGCGCAGCCGATGCGCGTGGCGATCACCGGGACTCAGGTCAGCCCGGATATCTCGCATACGGTCTATCTGGCGGGGCAGGGCGAGGCGTTGCGGCGGATCGAAGCCGCATTGGCCAGACTTTGACTGCTGAATCGCGCCATGGCTTGAGTCGGACGGCCAGGACATCCATTATCCGGACATGAGCCAGCATCCCTGCACCGACCCGCAGCATCATGTGCACGACGCGCAGGGTTTCGTCGCGGCGGTGGAACGTGCTTGCCGCGAACGCGGGTTGCGATTGACCCCGATCCGCGCACGGGTGCTGGATCTGGTCGCGCGCCACGGCAAGCCGATCAAGGCCTACGATCTGCTCGATCAGATCCGTCTCGATAAGCAGCGCGTCGACGACGAAGATGGCGCTGGGGCCGCGGCGCCGCCGACGGTCTATCGCGCGCTCGAATTCCTGCTGGTCAACGGCTTCATCCACAAGCTCGAATCGGTGAACGCCTTCGTCGCCTGCCACCATCCCAGCACAGCGCAGCATTCAGTGCCTTTCCTGATCTGCGATCACTGCCATAGCGCGGTGGAACTGGAAGACGAGCGCATCGTCGCTCTGCTCGACGAGAAAGCGCGGGCTCTGGGGTTCGTCCCGCAGGCACAAACCCTCGAAGTGCACGGTATTTGTGCGCGTTGCGCGCAGGCCGGCTGAGCGGCTGTCCAGATTTCTTCCACGGTCAGGCTCGTCTGCGCGCGCATATCGGCCGGGCATGGCGCGGTCCGTGGAATGGATTGCACGCGCCATGGAGCCCTCAGGGAGAGTGGTCAGGCTCCATGGCGCATGCGGGGACTCGGATAAAGGGACTCAGAAGAACAGGCGGACGCCGAGCGCGAGATTGCGTCCCGGCAATACGACAGTGTCTTTCAAGTAAGAGGTGTGCACGCGCGCTTTCGCGTCGCCGAGGTTGTTGCCGTCGACGAAGACTTCCCAGTCGAAGCTGTCGCGGCTCCAGCGGTAGGCGAAATGCGCGTCGAGCAGTGTGTAACCGTCAGTCGATGTCTCGTCGGGGGCTACATCGCTCTGCCGCATCACCCGTGTCGCGCCGATCGATGCTCGCCAGGTGTCCGCTTGCCAGCGCAGGTCAGCCCCAAAACGGCCGGGCGCGATCCGTGGCAGATTGCCGCCGCCATCAAGCTCGGCGCGGACACGATCACCGAAAACACGCAAATCGAAATTGCCGCCATCACCGTCGTGCAGATGCGCGATGACCTCGGCCTCGATACCACGGAATTTCGCGTCCGCCTGAGTCCACCGCCGGATTGGCAGCGGATCCTCGCCGGGCTCGGGTTCGGTGAATTCGCCGGTGTCCGCCAGATAAACGAAACCATCGAAACGGTTTTGGTAGATCGAGGCATTGACATCGAAGCGGCCGTTATTGAAGTGCAGGCCCAGTTCGACCTGATTCGCGCGTTCTTCGCGCATCGTCGGGTCGCCGATTTCGTAGGAAGCCGTCGCCACGTGAGGACCGTCGGCGAACAGCTCCTCTTCCGCTGGCGCGCGCTCGGCGCGGTCGATGTTCGCAGTAAGACGCCAAGCGTCGCCGACCCGCCATGACACTCCGGCGGACAGGCTCAGCGGGGAGAAATCGCGTTTCGGCATGCCAACAGCATCGATTCGCACCCGATCCGCGCGAGCGCCGAGATCAATCTGCACATTACCCCAGCGCCCTTGTTCGATCCAGAACAGGCCCTGGCCGCGCGTGGATGTGCGGGGCACAAAAGCCTCTGCGCCGATCGCTTCGAAGCTCCGATCGCCGATCTGCAGCCCGACCGCGCCGCTCCATGCGTCGAAGTTTCGATGAGTCAGTTCCAAACGGCCTTCGTCGGCGGTGCTGAGGAAACGGGTGCCGATATCGGCGCCCTCGAATTCGGTGTGCTCGTAATCGGTGTGCGCGTAACCGATGCGCAGGCCGTCAAAGATCGCGAAGTCCTGGCGTAATCCCGCCTTCAGTTCGACGCGATGTTGCAGCATGTCCAGCGAGACGCCCGCTTCACCCGCATCGGGATCCCCCGGCTCGCCAGGATTGCCGTAGCGATGGTCGTAGCGCGATAACGCAACGCCTACAAAGCCGCGCTCTCCGACCAGCGAAGCGCCGAGCGCGCCGGTACGGGTTTCGACGAAGCTGTTGGCTTGCACACCATCGGGCGTGTCGTAGTCGTCTTGATCACGGAAGACGCCGTCGGCGTGCAGCGCCATTGCGCCATCCGCGCCGGAGGCGTCGATGCGCAGCATGGCGTTGCGCCCGTCGTCTACGCTGCCATAGCGGATTTCGGCGCGTCCGCGCACGGCTGCGTCGAGTGGGCGTTCGGCGATTCTGCCGTCGACCACGTTCACCACGCCGCCGATCGCGCCGCTGCCGTAGAGCAACGTGGCGGGGCCTTTCAGCACCTCGATCTGGTCGGCCAGGAAAGGCTCGATCGCGGTCGCATGGTCCTGACTGATCGTGGAGACATCCTGGTTGGATAAGCCGCCGCTCAGTACACCGACGCGTGCGCCGTCGAGCCCACGGATGACCGGGCGGCCGACACCGGCGCCGAAATTGGAGCTTTGCACACCCGGGAGCTTGGTCAGGGTCTCTCCCAGCGTGGTCGACATGGCCTCGTCCAGTGCTTCGCCCGACAACACTTCCACAGGCTGGCTGAGGTCATCGGCGCTTTGGCGCAGAGGGCTGGCGGTGACGACGATCCGATCGATTTCGTGCGCCTCGCCATGATCCGTGGATTCCGATGACGGCTGCTGCGCGCAGACCAGTGATGGAACGACGAGCGATAGCGCGAGGAACAGGGGGGTACGCGAAAACAGATGGGTAGCCATAGCGGGACTGAGATACACTGGTGGCGGTTTTGAGAATGTTATAATGTTTCAGAATAGAAATCTTCCCCCTAAAGTCATGCCAGATGCGATCGCGAGCTTGAACAGAGCCGACCGGGCGGGTTTCGCCGCGTCTTTTCTGTGCGCGATCCATTGCGCACTCTGGCCTTGGCTGCTTGCGGTCGCTCCTGCATTCGGCTTGGAATTGGGAGGATGGGTTGATCTGGACCAAGCCTTCGTCGTGTTCGCGACGGTTCTCGGGATCTCCACGCTCACCCTAGGATGGCGTCGTCACCGGGCTTTTCATGCCTGGCTGCTCTTGGCGCCGGGCCTGATCCTGGTTTGGGTGGGGGCTTTTACGCCTTTGCACGACAATCACACCCTCGGGCACGCCACGGCGATGACCATCGGCGGCGCACTGTTGGCCCTGGCCCATTTGGTCAATCTGCGCCTCACCCATAGTTTCCGGGCCGCAAGAAACGACGCAGCATGAGCCCGGACCGGTCGTTTCCCGGGCTCATTCCGGCTGCCGCGTGGTAGGATGCGCGGCTCGCATCGGCACGGGATTGCCGGCTTGATGCGATGATTCGATAGGTCTGTTCCGGTATCCCCGTCGTGCGAGAGCCCGCCCGACGGACGAACCGAGGCAGTGATCCGCACACGGTTATCACACATAAAGATTTCGACGAGGAATTCACGATGGGCAAGGGCGATCGCAAAACCGCCAAAGGCAAGCGTTACAACTCCAGCTACGGCAATGCGCGTTCGCACGCCGCGAAGAAGACTGCTGCCTCGAAGGCTCCAGCTGCGAAGAAAGCCGTCGCGAAGCCGGTGGCTAAAGTGCCGACCAAGAAAGCTGTCGCCAAGAAGAGCGCTGGCTGACATCCGAATTGTTCCAAAGCGCGGGTGCTCCAGATCCGGTGTTCCAGATCCGCGCTGAATCGAAAGCCCCGGTGTCCCGGGGCTTTTTTGTTGCCTGTAGTGTCGCATTCAGGCCGCGGCATATCGCGAAACGGTCGCCCCGTGTTCAAGCAACGAACTCGGATACGGGCGGGCAAAGAAGTGTGGTGCGTACAAAGTCGAGTGTGGCGTTCAAATGTCCGCTGGACGAATCGCTAAGCGCAGCCCGAATAACGCCATCGTGCCGTGATTCAGAGGTCACGATTTCAGGCCAAGCCCGAACCTGCGCTCCCGGATATAGCACTAAGGCGCTTGATCCGCGGGTTCGACATCCACGGCGTCGACATCCACGGCGTCGAAGCATTCATTTAAAACACGATGACCGGACGTGGGCGGTAACTGCGTTCAACTCGAAACCGGTGCTCGACTCGCCTGAAAATGGCGTGCGGATCGGTGGCGAATGCGCGCAATTCATCGAAAGGACATGCCTGGTCGCGGTGATGACGACTGGGTTCTTCCATATTGCACGCAAGGACATTGCCATGCGCCTGACGCAGCCTGTTGCGCCTCCGTTCGAGGAGGCATGCGACCCCGCTACGCACTTTCCTGCGGGATACATTCCCGTCCCGCAGCGTTTCGACGCCGGAAGCGAAGGGCGAATCGCGGAGATCCTGCGGTCGAAACTGAGCGGGCGCGATCCGACGCCTACGCGATTGCTGATCGAGGCCGGCAGATCCTGGTTGGATGGCGATCATCCGACAGCGCTCGCGACGGCGGACCTTACGGTCAGCGGCCGGCGCATGTGGCAAGCGTTCCGCAGCGCGCCGCCAACGGTCGACACGGTCTATGCTTCCCTGCGGGCTTCACGTCGCCGCGATCGCAGCGACCCGCGCTGGCGCGACGCGCTGTTGAACGTCGTGTTGCGCGCCTATCGCAGCGCATGGATCTTGCAAGGCTATGGCGATCGCGCGGCGCACGGCTGGATCGCGGTCTCCGCCGAACAGGATCCGCCGCATCGTCCGGTCAACGTGCCGCGCGCGCCGCAGCCGCAACACGACCTCACCGTCAACGTGCGCGCGACCGCGACTTCGCCGGCGCGCAGTGTGGTTACTCGATTCATCATCGCGCGACCGGACGAGAGGGCGCCGACCGCCGACTGGATGGCTTCATCCGGACGGTTCGAATTGCCGCCGATTCCGCCGATCACGTTCGGTGACGGCGAGCGTCTATTGATCTATGTCCATGGGCATAGCTCGCGCGCCGAAGAGTGCATGGATTTCGCCGGCCCCGCAGCAGCGCAGGGGTTCACCGTAGTCGCGATGGATTTGCCCTGCAACGGCTACGGCGAGATGTTCGACCATACCGAGATCGCGAGCGATGCCGACACCGACCGCCTAGATTGGTTTCCGCTTCTGGATTTCATCGAACAGTTCATCGTCGATTTCATCCTGGCGCTTGAAGCGGCCAGCGGTCGGTCGTTGCAGAAACAGATCGCAGCGGTAGTCGGCGGCAGTTTGGGCGGCAATATGGGATTGCGACTCGCCGGGCGCGACATGACCGCGCATGCTTATCTGGCGAACATCGTGTCGTGGTCGGCGGCGAGCGTATGGAACCCGCTGGACAACGTGCTCATGGAAGCAGGGCCGAACACCACGCGCGCACGGATGAAGATCGATCCGCCAAGCGTCGGCGAGTCGGAAAATCGGCGCGCCGAGTATTTTTTCCAGGTCTTCGATGAAAGCCACAACATCATCGGATTCAAGGTGTCCTACCCGCAGGGAGAATACTGGTATCGCAACGATTGGCCGTGCAAGCCGGCGAGCATATCCGGCGCGCGCGCGGACAGGAAGGAGATGTACAACCGGTTTTTTCGCCGTTGGCATTGGCGGGTTGCGTTTGAACAACTGCTGTTCAGCCATCGCGCATTCGGCCGCAACGAGTTGCCGCGCGCGCGGATGCTGTTGCTTGCGGGCGACCAGGACGATCATTTGGGCGCGCATATCTACGACGCGACAAAGGATCTGTCGGTGACGATGATCACCACCCCGGGGGCGCGCAGACTGATGCAGAGGACCGGGCACTCTATCCATAACGAGCGCCCGGTCTGGCTGGCGCAGCAGATCGCCGCATTCCTGCCGCCGGACAGACCCGATAACGGCGTCGAGGAGCGTTGGTCGGATTGGCAGTCGCTCGGCGGGATTCTGACCTCGAAACCCGCGGTCGGGATCAATGAAGACGGACGGATCGAAGTCGTCGCCCGCGGCCTCGACCAGCATTTGCACCGGTTGCGGCAAACCGCGCCGAACGGCGCATTCGATAGCGGTTGGGCGGGTATGCACGGCAATCTGGATGGGAACGATCGCTTCGGCGCCAGCATCGCCATGGCGCGCAATGACGATGGCCGTCTCGAACTGTTCGCGCAACTGGCGCAGGTCGGATGGATCGCGCATGTCTGGCAGGGGCAGGCCAATGGCGAATGGGGCGGCTGGAGCAAAGGCAATCACTTGGGGCAACTGATCGGCGGCGCGACCGACGCCATCGCGGCGACAGAGCGCGTCGGTTCGGAAACATTGCAACTTGCAGGCGATGGCCTGCGTTTCGATGTGCCGAAGCAATGGTTGCGCATCGTCTCCAGGTTGAACGACGGCAGGCTCTACATCAAAGGCAATAATGTGCATGGCTGGGACGGCGCCGGGCAGGTCGGTACGGCCGTACCCGGCCCAGCGCGCTACATCGGGGTGCCCGCCATCGCCCGCAACCGCAATGGCATGCTGCAGATCTTCGCCCGCGACACGGTCGGTGAAGCGATCGTGATCAGCGAGCCGAGCACCGATGCCTGGGGGCGGGCCGTCTGCACCCGGATCGGCGGCGGTACGCTCAGCAGCGATATCGCGGTCGCGATGTGTATCGATGGACGTTTGGAGATTTTCGCCCGAGGCGCCGATGGCAGTCTGTGGCATGCCTATCAGCTCGCGCCAAACGGCGCCTGGAGCGGTTGGGCATCGATGGCGGTTGCGATGATAGAAGGATCGATGCCCGCGGTCGCATTGAATGCGTGGGGCGGGCTGCAGGTGTTCGTGCGCGGGCCGGACAATCAGATCCGTTATCGCCGACAGACCATCGATGGCGGTTGGGGCTGGACCGAACCACGGGCGCTCCTGGGGATCGCCGATTCAGATCCGGTGGTCGCTGCGAACGCAGATGGCACGCTGTGCGTCTTCACGCTGGCGCCTGATCGGTCGTTGCAAATGGCGCGCCAGAGCACGCAGGTGATCCCGAGGGTCGACTTGAGGTATGTGCTCGGCCCGGAAGTGAGGGCGGCCATCCTCAAAGGTTCTCGACGCAAGATCCCTCGGGTGCCTTCACCGTGATCGTTCACCGTGGATCGCCGGCGATGATGGCGACGCCGGTGTCAGCGCCGTCGGTCCGACACCGCTTCCACTTCGCGCCACATCCTCAGCAGGTTCTCGCCGAGGATCTTGCGGATGTCGGCGTCGGAATAGCCGCGGCTTTGCAGGCCGGCGACGAGGTGGGGGAAGTCCGCGACGGTCTTCAGGCCTTCGGGCAGCGCGCCGCTGACGCCGTCGAAGTCCGAGCCGAGGCCGATATGGTCGATGCCGACCAGCTTCACGCCGTAGTCGATCTGGTCGAGCACGGCGTCGATCCGCACCGGCAGCGGCGGATGGTTCTTGTCCCATTCATCGTCGAATTCGATCACGCTGCGGGTGGGCCTGCCGGCGGCCTGCGCTGCGGCGTTGTCGTGCAGGAATGCGTTGTAGGTCGTGAAATAGGCCTGGGTTTGCGCCGCCGAAGCGGGATCGACGAAGGCGTTGCCGAACGGGATCTGGATCACGCCGCCTTTCGCTGCGATGGCCTTGGCCAGCTCGTCGCTCAGGTTGCGTTCGAAACCGGGCGTGAAGTGGCGTAACGCCGAATGTGTCGCGACGACCGGCGCACGGCTGCGCGCGACCGCCGCCGCGACCGCTGCATCGGACAGGTGCGAGACGTCGACCATGATGCCCAGCCGGTTCATTTCGTCGACCACGCGTTCGCCGAAGGGGCTGAGCCCGTTCCAACGCTTCTCGACGGCGTAGGACGAATCGGCGATGCGGTTGTTCGCGCTGTGCGCGAGCGTGATGTAACGCACGCCGCGGTCGAAGAAGAATGCCAGCCTCGACAGGTCATCGCCGATCGGTGCGCCATTCTCCATGCCCAGCGGCAGCAGCACGCGCGGTGCGCCGTCCTTGCGCAGCGGTTTGCGCAGTTGTTCCACATCGTGCGGCGAGCGCAGCAGCGCGAATTTGTCCGGATGCCGCATCGCCAGCGAATCGACCGCATCGATCATGCGATTGGCGACGTTCCAGGCGCTGCCGTCCTCGTCCTGCCCCGAGGAGGTGTAGATCGACATGAACGCCACATCGAGCCCGCCGTCGACGGCTTTCGGATAATCGAATTCGCGCGTGGGTTGTTCGACGCCGAGGTCCACCCACCGTTTCATCAATTCGGTCGGCGCATCGATATGTCCGTCGACGATCACCGCATCGCGGGCGAGCGCGCGTGCGGCGGCGGGGGCGTCTGCGGCCGCTACGGCGGCGATCGACGAGGTGGGCAGGCAGGCGGCGAAAGCGGCGGCGACGATCGAGTGCATATGATGTCCAGGAACATTCAGAGTCGGGAAGGGCGGCCGCCGACGAACACGCGCTCGGCAAGAGCGTCGCCCAGCCAATAACTCAACTCGGCCGGGCGTCGTATGCGCCAGTGGACGAAATCCGCACGCAGGCCCGTGCGCAGCACGCCGCGATCGGTCAGCCCGAGCGCGCGCGCGGCCTGCACGGTCGCGCCGCGCAAGGCCTCTTCCGGCGTCAGCCGGAAATGCGTGCATGCCATCGCCATCGCCAGGCGCAGCGACAGCAATGGCGAAGTTCCGGGGGTGCAATCGGTGGCCACCGCGATCGGCACGCCAAGCGCACGGAAGGCGTCGACCGGCGGCAGTCGGGTTTCGCGCAGGCAGTGGAAGGCGCCAGGCAGCAAGACCGCGACCGTACCGGCCGCGGCCATCGCGCGTGCGGCGGATTCCGCGGTGTACTCGACATGATCTGCCGACAAGCCGCCGAATTCGGCGCACAACGCCGCGCCGCCGAGATCGCTGAGTTGATCGGCGTGCAATTTCACCGGCAAGCCTAGCGTCCGTGCGGCTTCGAACATGCGCCGCGTCTGCGCGGGGTTGAAACCGATGTTTTCGCAGAACGCATCGACCGCGTCGACCAAGCCCTCTTCGCGCAACTGCGGCAGCCAGCCGGCCGCCGCGTCGATGTAGTCGTCCGCGCGGCCGTCGAACTCCGGCGGCAGCGCATGCGCGGCGAGATAAGTGGTGCGCACGTCGATGCCGAGGGCTTCGCCGATCCGGCGCGCGACACGCAGCATCTTGCGTTCGTTGTCCGGATCGAGGCCGTAGCCGGACTTGATTTCAAGTGTGGTGACCCCGTCGCGCAGTAAAGCACGCGCGCGCGGCAAGGATTCGTGCAACAGCGCCTCTTCGCTTGCCGCGCGCACGGCGCGCACGGTGGAGCGTATGCCGCCGCCGGAGCGGGCGATCTCCCCGTAACTTGCACCGTTGAGACGCAATTCGAATTCATGCGCGCGGTCGCCAGCGAACACCAGATGGGTATGGCAGTCGATCAGGCCGGGCGTGATCCAACCGCCTTCGCAGTCGAATGTGTCCACGGCCAGTGCGCGTGCACCCATCGGCAGGTCGGCGCGGGACCGACGTAAGTCAGCATGCCGTCTTTCCACGCCAGCGCGCCATCGGCGATCGTTCCGTATGCCGTGCCGTGCGCCGCATCGTCCATCGTCGCGATCGATGCGCCAAGCGCCAAGCCATCCCAGCGCGGACCGTCTCCGCTCGGCGCATCGCATGGCGATTCCCCGGGCGCGTTCTTGCCCGCGTTCATCGCACCGCTCCCGCAGCGCGTAGCGCGTCGGCGTCGCAGCCGTGCGCCGCGCAGATCGCGTCGGTATGTTCGCCCAGATGCGGAGGACGCTTCGGTTGCGCGATCGGCGAAGCCGACATTCGCAAGGGGCTGGCGATCATCGGGATTCCGTCGTCCTCCACGCGCAGGCCGCGTGCGGTGGCCAACTCACCGAACGCCGCTTCACGCACCGAATTCACCGGTGCGGCGGGGATCCCTGCGGCTTCGCAACGCGCGACCCAGTCGGCGACGGCGCCTGCGCCGAAACAGCGTTCCAACTCCGGAATCAGCCAGTCGCGGTGCGCGACGCGCGCGGCGTTGGTGACGCAACGCGCGTCGTGCTGCCATTGCGGGCGATCCATTAGTACGCACAGTCGCTGCCACAGATGGTCGCTGCCACAGGCAAGCACGAACATCCCGTCGCGCGCGGCGAATGCCTGGTACGGCACGATGGTCGCATGCGCATTGCCATGGCGGCGAGCGTCTTCCCCGGTGAACAGCGTGCTGCAGACGATATTCGCCAACCCCTGCAACTGCGTATCGAACAAGCTCAATTCGATGGACTGGCCTTCCCCGGTACACGTGCGCTGGTGCAGGGCGGCGAGGATGGCGATGGTCGCATTCAGTCCGGTGGCGATATCCACGGTGGCCACGCCGACTTTACTGGGCGGACCCTCGGCGGGGCCGGTGATCGCCATCAGTCCCGATTCGGCCTGCACCGCGAGGTCGTAGCCCGGGCGTTGCGCGTCCGGCCCGCTGCGGCCATAACCGGAGATCGCGCAATAGATCAGCCGCGGATTCAGGCTGCGCGCGTAGACATGATCGATGCCCAGCGATTCAGCGACGCCCGTGCGGAAATTCTCGATCAGCACGTCAGATTCACGAATCAGGCTATCCAGCAGGGGCTTGGCCTGCGGGTGACGCAGGTTCATCGCGATCGAGCGTTTGCCGCGATTGGCGCTGGCGAAATACGCCGAAATATCGCCGCGGAAAGGCGGGCCGTAACCGCGGGTATCATCGCCCTCCAGCGGTTCGATTTTGATCACGTCGGCGCCGAGGTCGGCCAGGGTCATGCCGCACCAAGGGCCGGCGAGGACGCGCGAGAGTTCGAGCACTTTGATTCCCGCCAGCGCCGACATGCGCGATCCCGTGATTGAAGACACCTGCGCAGTGTAGCCGGGTCGGCGTCGCCGCCGCAGCGGTGTGCTCCGCCCTCGGATCGGCGAGAATGCCGCCATGACGCATCCGACGCTGCCGGACACGGCCATTCATCCCATGCCTGGCGGACACTGGAGCCTGCCCGGGATCGCCAACCTGCATTCGCACGCTTTCCAACGGGCGATGGCCGGTCTGGCAGAACGCATGACCCACCCGTCCGATTCGTTCTGGACGTGGCGCGAGACCATGTACCGAATGGCCGCGTGTTTCGACCCGGAAAAACTCTATGCGGTGGCCGCGCAGCTGTACGTCGAAATGCTCGAAGCGGGCTATACGACTGTCTGCGAATTCCACTACCTGCACCATGCGTCCAACGGCGCGTCGTACGACGACCCCGCGGCGATGTCACGCGCGCTGATCGATGCCGCGCGCGACACCGGTATCCGTCTGTGCCTGCTGCCGGTGCTGTACATGACCGGGGGGTTCGACGGTCGCGCCTTGAACGAACGCCAGCAGCGTTTCGGCCATGATGTCGAAGGGTATCTCCGGCTGTTCGAGACGCTACGGTCGGAATCTCTGCGCAACGGCGAGAACGTTGGTTTGCAGGTGGGGTGCGCCCTGCACAGCCTGCGTGCGGTGCCGCCTCAGGCGATGCGCGAAGTGCTGATGGCCTTGCCGCGAGATGCGCGCATCCATATCCACATCGCCGAACAGATCGGCGAAGTGCAGGACTGCCTTGCGATCCGTGGCGAACGGCCGGTGCGATGGCTGTTGAATCATGCTGAGGTCGATGCGCGTTGGACCCTGGTCCATGCCACGCATCTGGAAACCGACGAAGTCCTCGGCATCGCCGATCGCAGCGCCACGGTCGCGATCTGCCCGACCACCGAGGCGAATCTCGGAGACGGCCTGTTTCCCTTGCGCGATTACCTGGACGCTGGCGGTGGTTGGGGGGTGGGTTCGGATTCGCAGATTTCGGTGTCTCCCGTGGAAGAACTGCGCTGGCTGGAATACGGGCAGCGGCTGATCACGCGGCATCGCAATATCGCCGCCACGGTGGGATGTCCCAGCGTCGGCGACGCCCTGTTGCGCGGCGTGCGCGCCAGCGCCCACCGCGCCAGCGGTTTCGCAGAGGACGCGTTGATGCGCGACCGCATCGTGCTTGACGGCCGTGCGGCGCAGTTCGCGGGGGCGAACATGGAGGATATCGGCGACCGTTGGATCTTCAGCGGTAATGGTCCGTTGATCGATACGGTGACAGTGGCCGGCCGCGAGGTGGTGCACGCGGGCCGGCACCGCGATCGCGACGCCGTCGCAGCGCGTTTCGGCGCGGCGATGAGCGCGTTGCTGGCGGGCTGATGCGGAGATGCCTGCGGTCGCCATCTTGCGGCGGGTTATCGCCGCTTGAGCGCAGGTCGCAGGGTCGCGGGATCGCCGTCGTTCGGTTGCGGAGATACGCCGGTCAGGTAGGCCAATAACGGATAGACATCGACATTGTCGAAAGGATCGAGCATGACGCCGCTGCGAAACGCCGGGCCGCGCGCGAGAAAGATCGCGCGCATCGACGCTAACGCCGGATCGAAGCCGTGATCGCCCTTGTCGCGGCCGCCGGCATCGCGCCAGCGCTGCAGCGAACGCTGGCGCAGAACAGCCCAGCCTTCCTCGGCTTGACAGACGATCGGAGGCACCCGCGGATGGCTGCCGTAATGCCAGCGTTCGGGCAATTCGGATTTGCGCCAGCACTGCAGATGCGGGTGCGGATGCAATAACCGCGCCTCTGCTTCCGCTTCACGGCCTGGCCGGGGCTGGAAGCCCAGCACTTCACCGCTGGTGATGGCCTGGGCGATATCGTCCGCGATCAGCGTCTCCAATTCGATGGCCTGCGTGATCTTGCCGCCCGCCATGCCATGATCGGAGACCACGACCAGATTCACCGCGTCCAACTGGCCGCGCGCTTCCAACGCGGCCAGCAGACGGCCGATGCCGGTGTCGATCGTGCGCAAAGCGGCGTCGGTCTGCGGCGCGTCGGGGCCGTAGTCGTGACCGGCCTTGTCGGCATGTTCGAAATACAGGGTCAACAAGCGCGGACGCTACGCCGCAGGCTCCGCCAGCCAAGCCAGCACGCGATCGATCCGCGCATCAATACTGAGCGTGTCATCGAAAGGCATCCACCGCGAAGGGCGCACACCGCCGATGGCAGCTTCCGAACCGGGCCAGAACATCGTCGCAGTGCGACGTCCGGACTTTTCCAAAGTGACCCACAGCGGTTCTCCGCCCCACCAGCGCGCGTCGCTCACCGCTTCGCGTTTGGACAGAAAGAATTCGCCCAATGCCGGATCGCGCATGGTGTTGTGGACGATGCCATGGCGATCCGGACGTAGGCCGGTGACCAGGGTGTAGTGATTGGGGAAGGTCAGCGAGGGGTAGGACGGTCTCATCCAGCGCGCCTTGACGCCTTCTTGGGCGATGCGGCTCAGGTTCGGGCTCAGACCGCGTTCCAGATAAGCCGGATGCACGCCATCAAGCGAGATCAGCAGCAAAGGGATGTTGGCGTCGGCTGCGATCCTGTCGAGGGACTCCCCGGAGTCCATGCCAGAGACCATGGGCTGCGAAGCGCAGCCTCCGAAAAAAATCGCGAACACCAGCGCGGCGGCGAGACAACGGACGATCGAGATCATCCGGCGATGATAAACGCCTATGTCGGCGGATGCTTCTCCACTGCGCCCACAGTCGGGTTATCGGTACGGCCGAGGCTTGGGTCACACCGGTCGCTATGACCGATACCGATGACTCCCGAATCGAGGGCAGGGTCTTCGTTCGACCGAACCGGGACACCGCCAGCGCCGTGGGCGAAACCACCTTGATGAGCGGCGTATCACAGAGGGTTTGGGCCAAGTAGCCCGCAATGGGCAACCCGGACAGGTGGCCCGGCCCCATATCGCGATAGTGCGCTCTTGTCCGGTTTTCGATGCGTTGAACCGTTCATCGCCGGCTCATGCACGGGCCACTCGACGAGGTGTATATAAGGGCATCGCACGACCGCACACGGGCCTGTCCCGCTCTTCCCCACGAGGCGCCGCCATGAATCTCCGTATCGCGTTGTCCATTATCGTAGGTTGCGGATTCGCATTCGCCGCATCGGCGCAGACCGTGACCGTGACCGCCGAAACCGGCGAAACCCAGACGACCACCGCTACTTCCGAAGCCGACGTCAAACCCCAGACGCCTTCCCGCTTCTGTCTGCAATCAACGGGGTCTCGCGTCGCCGCGGCCGCGAATAGACGCGCCGAGCTCAACGGGAAGAAAGAGCGTCGTTGCGCCGTGGCCGCAGGCCGGGTCTATACCCGGGACGACATCGATCACAGCGGTCATGTCGATCTGGCCGAAGCGTTGCGTAGTCTGGATCCTTCGATTCGCTGACGGCCCCGCTGCCGCAAAGCCGGCAGACATCGTACCAGCCAAAAGCCCACATGCCCGGCGTCGCGCCCGGCACCGCATTTTCTGGGCCCTTTGGCAGCGGGCGCGCTTTGCATGGGGCGCTCCGAGCCGCGTAAGGCAGTTTCGCGATCTGACGTCACAGCCACTCTGTACCCATGGAATCGCACCCGTAAAGCAGCACCCGTAAAGCAGCGCCCGCAAAGCAGTGTTCAGAGAGCAGCGTTCTCCGAGCCGCACTGGTGCGGAACGGCGATCCGTCGATGCATGGGGTCACTGACTGAACAGGTCGGGCATGTCGGCTTCGGTTTTCGGCAAGGCGCCCTCCAGACGCAACAAGGCCGCCTTGATATCGAGCCCGCCGCCGAACCCGGTCAGGCCGCCATCGGCGCCGATCACCCGATGACAGGGCAGGACGATCGGCAAGGGGTTGCGGCCGTTCGCTGCGCCTACCGCGCGCACCGCCGCTGGTTTGCCGATCGCATGCGCGAGATCGCGATAAGTCCAAGTCTGTCCGTATGGGATCTGCGCCAGCATGCGCCAGACCTCAAGTTGGAATACGGTGCCTTGCGGGGTCAGCGGAAGATCAAAGGCGCTGCGTTCCCCGGAGAAATAGTCTTGAAGCTGTTGTCGTGCGTTGCGCAGCAGCGGTGAAGTATCGCCACCGGCGCACTGCCGCCATCCTGTGCGATCCGCTGGGTATTTGTCGCGCGGAAACCCGATATGGCGCAGTCCGTGGGCATCGGCGGCGATGGTGAGCACCCCGATCGGCGTGTCGAACTGATCGAACACGATCATGTTTTCTTGCCCTTCTTTGGCTTGTTCTTGGTCAGTGCGGTCTTCGCCGTCGCCGGAGCTGTTTCTGCAGGCAGATGCCACAGGTGCAGCACCGCATACGCCCGCCATGGCCGCCAGGATTGCGAATAGGCCTCGGTCGCGCGTTCGCTGAGCCGATCCTTGCCCTGCGCGCGGCCCAGCACCTGCTGCAAGACCAGATCGCCCGCAGGGAATGCATCCGGCAACGCCATGCCGCGCATCGCGATGTATTGCGCGGTCCATGCGCCGATGCCCGGCAGCGTAGTCGCGCGTTCGATGAAATCCTCCAGTCGCTGCCCTCCGGCGAAGGACAGGCGTCCGTCCGCGACCGCCGCAGACAATGCGCGCAAGCTGGCCGCGCGCGTACGCGGTAGTCCGATCGTTTCCAGCGGCGCATCACGCAAGCGTTCAGGTGACGGGAAGGCACGATTCAGGCCATACCGTAGCGTCGAGATCCTGCCTGCGGCGGAGTCATCCTCGCCGCTTTTGCCAAGCGGCGCGCCATACGACTCGACCAGACGCCGGGCCAATGTCGTCGCGCCGGCGACGCTGATCTGTTGGCCGAGCACCGCGCGTACGGCAAGTTCGAAACCATCCCAGCCGCAGGGTACGCGCAGGCCCGGATGCAGCCTGATCGCGCCTGCGAGCAAGGGATCGTGCGTGAGCACGCCATGCACCGCGCAGAGGTCCGCATCCAGATCGAACATCCGCCGCGCGCGGCGCACGATGTCGGGAATCGCGCGCGGATCGGCGTTTTCGATACGCAACCGCAATTCCGGACGTTTGGGGTCGGCGCTCACGTGCAGCCAGGCGGGGGTCTGCGCAGGGCCGATCACCCGCGCGTAGCTGTCGGCTTCGACCCGTTCGATCCCCGGGATCGCGCGCCGACTCAGAAACTTCAGCAACAGCGGAAAGTCCAGCGGAGGCCGGTAGCTCAGACGCAGCGTCAACCCATCAGCGCCGGCCGCATCGGTCGTATTGCGACGGCGCAGCGCGCCGGGCGGCATGCCGCAGCCATTTTTGTACGCTGCATGGAACCTGCGCGAACTGTTGAAACCCGCGGCCAAGGCGACGTCGGCCACCGGCAGTGCGGTCTCGCTCAGCAGTTGCTTCGCCAGCAATAATCGCCGTGTGGCATGCACGACGTGCGGAGTGGCGCCGACATGGCTCAGGAACACCCGCTGCAATTGTCGTGCGCTCAAGCCTACGTGGGCGGCCAATTGCGCGATGGAGCCGTCCTGCAGCGCGCCCTCGGCGATCAGCGCCAGCGCGCGTCGCACCGCCTCTTCGCGCACCTGCGCATGCGCTTCGGGCGAGAGCTCCGGCCGGCAACGCAGACAGGGCCGATAACCCGCAGCACCGGCAGCGGCCGCATTCGGGTAGAACACGATATTGGCGCGTTTCGCCGCCGGAGCCGGACAGACCGGCCGGCAATAAATGCCGGTGCTGCGCACCGCCACGAAAAACAGCCCGTCGAAACGCGGATCCTTCGCGGCGAAGGCGCGTTCCCACATCTCGGGTGGGGATGGGGGAGTGGAGGACATGCGCAGATCATATGCCGCAACGACGCCATGGACGTGCCGTTTTCGGACATGGACATATCCGATGCAACGAAGCCTATCCCCTCAGACTGTTGGAAACAGCCAACAAAGTGTTTGCGGCCGCATGCCGGCACGGTACGAACCATGCTGACGCGGGTCGATATTTCGCATGGCCAAGGCGGCCTGTGCTGCTTTTTGCGATTCATGCCACATGGCGACAGCCTCGGCCGGCTGACTGCGGCTGAACCGGCGTAAAATCGCGAGATCGATTCCAGGAGCGTTCCGCATGTTCTCGGCCAGCAGCCCCTACGGTTCCAATCGCCACGATCCTTCCCGCAAGATTCGCGCACCGCGCGGCAGCGAGAAGACCTGCAAAAGCTGGCTCACCGAAGCGGCTTACCGGATGATCCAGAACAATCTCGATCCTGAAGTGGCCGAACGCCCGGAAGATCTTGTGGTGTATGGCGGCATCGGCCGCGCCGCGCGCGACTGGGGCTGTTACGACGCCATCCTCGAAGCCCTGCGCAATCTCGAAGACGACCAGACTCTGCTGGTTCAGTCCGGCAAACCGGTCGGTATTTTCCCCACCCATCCCGATGCGCCGCGCGTGTTGCTCGCCAACTCCAATCTCGTCCCGCACTGGGCGACCTGGGCCCACTTCAACGAGTTGGATAAGAAAGGCCTGATGATGTACGGCCAGATGACCGCCGGTTCCTGGATCTACATCGGCAGTCAAGGCATCGTGCAGGGGACATACGAAACCTTCGTGGAAATGGGCCGTCAGCATTACGGCGGCGATCTCGGCGGACGCTGGATCCTCACCGCCGGCCTCGGCGGCATGGGCGGGGCCCAGCCGCTGGCCGCTTCGCTGGCCGGCGCATGTTCGTTGAACATCGAATGCCAGCAATCGCGCATCGACATGCGTCTGCGCACGCGCTACGTCGACGAGCAGGCGACCGATCTCGACGATGCGCTCGCACGAATCGAGGCATACACCGCCGCGCGCGAAGCCAAATCGATTGCCCTGCTCGGCAACGCCGCCGAGATTCTGCCCGAGCTCGTGCGCCGCGGCGTACGTCCCGATGCCGTGACCGACCAGACCTCCGCGCATGATCCCTTGCATGGTTATCTGCCCGCTGGCTGGACTCTGGAGCAGTGGTTCGATAAACAGATCACCGCACCCGACGAAGTGGTGAGCGCGGCCAAGCATTCGATGCGCACCCACGTCGAAGCCATGTTGCGTTTCGAGGACATGGGTATCCCGGTCTTCGACTACGGCAACAACATCCGCCAGATGGCGTTTGAAATGGGGTGCAGGGACGCCTTCGACTTCCCGGGCTTCGTCCCCGCCTACGTGCGTCCGCTGTTCTGCCGTGGTATCGGTCCGTTCCGCTGGGTCGCGCTCAGCGGCGACCCGGAAGACATCGCCAGAACCGACGCCAAGGTCAAGGCGCTCATCCCCGACGACAAGCACCTGCATCGTTGGCTCGACATGGCCAAGGAACGCATCAGCTTCCAGGGGCTGCCTGCGCGCATCTGCTGGGTCGGTCTCGGCCTGCGCCACAAACTCGGTCTCGCTTTCAACCAGATGGTGCGCAACGGCGAACTCAAAGCGCCGATCGTGATCGGCCGTGATCACCTCGATTCCGGCAGCGTCGCCTCGCCGAACCGCGAAACAGAAGCGATGCAGGATGGCAGCGATGCGGTCAGCGATTGGCCGTTGCTCAACGCGATGCTTAACGTGGCCGGCGGCGCGACCTGGGTCAGTCTGCATCACGGCGGCGGCGTCGGCATGGGCTACAGCCAGCACAGCGGCGTGGTGATCGTCTGCGATGGCACTGCCGAAGCGGACAAACGTATCGCGCGTGTGTTGTGGAACGACCCTGGCACCGGGGTGATGCGGCATGCCGATGCAGGGTATGAGGTTGCGAAGCAATGCGCGCGGGAACAGGGTCTCAACTTGCCGATGCCCTGACTCGGGACGGGGCAGGGCGAGCAAATGGCCGGCGACACAAAATTCTTTATAGTCGCTGCTCGGGGAATGGAGGCGTGAGAAATTCCTGAAACGGGGCGTGCTTCCCCGATCAGCATTCGATCAGAAACAAATCGAGCCTGCTGTAGTCGAGGAACTAGAATGCAACCGAAAGACATAGACTTCGGCAGTGCGGATTTCCTTGTTGACCCCTATCCGACATATCGGGAGCTGTTGACTTGCCCAGAGCCGTTCTGGTTGGCCAATGAGGGGCCCAATGGTGGCATCTGGCTTATCAGCCGTTACCAGGATGCGACCAGGTTTTTGAAAGAAGCGCATACGACCAAACGAGTCCCGCGGCTGATGACTAGCGAACATATTTCGCCGTTCGATCACAGTATGCTGAGCAAAGACCCTCCTGAGCACACTCGTTTGCGCGCCTTGGTGAACAAAGAGTTTACTTTACGCAGAATTGAGAGCCAGGAGCAATGTATCGCGCGAGTAGTGGACGAACTTATCGCTCAAGTGAAATCACGGGGGCGGTTCGAGTTCATTTCCGAGTTCGCGCTGCCGCTTGCGGCGACTGTGATCGCTGAACTGCTCGGCGTTCCGCGCGCAGATCAAGGCGCATTTTGCAAATGGTCGAGCACAATGGTGATGGGTTTCGATGACTTCCGTCGGGAAACAGATCCCCGACAAATCAAGGAGGCGACGTTAGCGCTGATCCATTACTTGAGGGAACTTGTCGAGCGGCGCAGACATGAGCCGCGCGACGATGTCATAACCGGACTCATTCGAGCTCGAGATAGCCAGGAAAAGTTGTCGGAAGCGGAACTTCTTGCGATGAGCATGTTGCTTCTGGTCGCGGGCTTTGAGACTACCGCTAATCTTCTGGGTAATGGGCTATTGACGCTGTTGAACCACCCGGAACAGCTGTCCTTGCTCAAGAATCACCTGGATAAAATGCCGCTCGCGATTGAGGAGATCTTGCGCTTCGAAAGCCCTGTCCAGCGAACCACCTTCCGCATGCTCGTGGAGTCAATAGAGATCGGCGGAGTGACGTTGCATAAGGGGCAGCATGTCGTGGTTGTCATCGGCGCAGCAAATCGCGATCCGGAACAGTTCAATCTGCCGGATGCCTTTGATATCTCGAGGCAACACAATCGTCACATCGCATTCGGGCAAGGAATCCATTTCTGTCTGGGCGCGCCACTGGCGAGAGCGATCGCAAACATCGCTCTCGTCAAATTGTTGGGGCAGTTGCCAGGGGCCTGCTTGGCGGCGACGCCTCCCGTGTGGAGGAAAAATACAGCTCTTCGTGGATTGGAGTCGTTGTCGATCGTATTCTGATGCTGTCTTGTCCTGCAATCTGCATTAATGACTGCATTTTAAAAAATATGCAGAAAAGATTGGTTATCGCAGAATGTGCGAAAGCCTTGCCAACAGCATATGCAAAACGGCGGGCATCATTTTTTTGGAGGAAATATGAAGGTCAACGATCCGAAGTCGTCAATTAAGACGCGGCCGAGAAAAATATTCAAGAATATTTTCATGGCGTCATTATGCTTGTTTGTTGCGATTCTCGCGTGTCATTTCGCCTGGCTGTTTTCGGGGTCTGGTCGTTGGGAGTTGCTTGAGAAGAAAGACGGCATAGCGGTCTATTCGCTGAAAACTCCAGGCATCGCTTTGAAGAAATTTAAGGCGGTGATGAGCGTCCAGTCTTCCTTGAGCGCAGCCGTCAAAATCATGCAAGACCCTCATTTTTGCGATTCTGTTGGATGCATGGGGTCCGAAATGATCGAAAGAGTGGACGACAAGCTCCAGTACTATTACTTCAAATGGGCGATGCCCTTATTTTTCAAGACCAGGGATTTCGTGGTTAAGTCCAGATTCTCTCAAGATCCCGCAACAAAAGCAGTCTTATTACAGATAACGGCAGTTCCGGAAAGGATTCCGTTGAGCTCATGCTGCTTCCGCATCGTCGATATGAACAATTCTTGGCGATTCATCCCGCAGGGTAATGGCGATATCCTGATCGAATACATGGTTGATACGGACCAAGGTGGCTTTTTTCCGTATTTTTTGAGCAATATGGCAGGATCCAAGTTCATGCATTCGGTTCTTATAAAAACCAGGGCTTTTTTTCAAGAAAACCAAGACGCTTACCGAGACGCGAAATTCGATTTTTTGGAAGAGGCGTGATCAATGTCGATTCGCTCTTTCGCCAGGCTCTGGCGCCATATTCATGCTTACGTGCAGTAGGGTGGACTTCAGCCCGACATGATCGAAGCCGCCGACCAGCGGCTGCAGACGGGCACAGTCGGGGCATTGTCCTTCTGCTCGTGGGGTTTGTGCCCGCTTTGTGAGTTCTTTAGAGCCTGTTTATGACCTTTTCGAAAGATGCGTTGGCCCGTCCAGGCGGGTGGACGCGACACGAACCGGAGCCGGGCTGGTGCCCGGCGAGGATTCGCAACAAAGTCCGCCCGCCTGGATGGGCCAATCCGGAGGGAATGCTCCTGCGCACGCTGCGTTACGCACCTTGCCAAGCCCACCAGGCTTGGCGGCGGCTCGCGCCTGGCCTGCCACGTGCGCAGGCCAGGCGCACTTCCGAAAAAAAACTTAAACAGGCGCCAAGCTGTTTTCCGAGCGAGGTCGTTGATGTACGCCATTCGTCGGCACAAGTATGGAGGGGTAGAGGTTCTGCGCCTCGAAACGGTCGAGTGTCCAATACCAGGCGAGCGCGAGATTCTGATAAAAGTACGGGCAGCGTCTGTCAATCCTCTGGATTGGCGCTTCATGACCGGTACACCCTACGTGCTACGGATGGCAAGCGGAGTGACTGTGCCGAAGGATCCGCGTCTCGGTGTGGATGTGTCAGGCGTGGTCGAGGCGGTCGGGCGGCAGGTATCCAAGTTCAAGCCCGGCGATGCGGTATTCGGGTGCTGTAGAGGAGCATTCGCCGAGTATGCCTGCGCGACGGAGACTCTACTCGTAGCCAAGCCGGAAAACATCTGCTTCGACAGCGCCGCGGCCGTTCCCGTAGCTGCAGTGACCGCATTGCAAGGCCTGCGTGATCTCGGCCGTCTCTCTTCGGGGATGTGAGTGTTGATCAATGGCGCGGCGGGCGGCGTAGTTACGAGCGCCGTTCAGATCGCTAAAGCGATGGGGGCGGAAGTCGTTGGAGTGTGCAGCGCGAGCAATCTGGCGGTGGTGCGCGCCTTGGGAGCCGATCGCGTGCTTGATTATGCGTTTGAAGATTTCACCCGACAGTCAGGACGTTACGACGTCATATTCGATTGTATTGATAATCGCGGGCTGGCGGACTGTCTGCATGCGTTGGCGCCAGGCGGTCGGCACGTGATTATTGGCGGCCCGAAAGGCGCATGGCTCGGGCCGGCGCCGCGTGCGCTGGCAGTGACTTTGAATTCGATGTTCAGGTCGCGCAAGTCGAGTCTGCTGCTCACGAAGATACGTCAAGACGATCTTGTCGCTCTGGCGTCCATGCTGGAGTCAGGTGTCTTTGCGCCCGCGATCGGGATCCGTTTTCCATTAGATCGAGTCCCCGAGGCGATCCGCCTCTCGGCTACGGGGCATGCGTCGGGCAAGATCGTGATCGAGATGTCCGATACGCGAGTCGTGCCGAGATGACTTGTCGGCACGTGGCGAACTCGAAGTCTGGGGGTGTGATTGGGTAGAATTCGCCGGGTCAAACCGCTATGGCGTGTCTACATGATCCGCGACAGAACACGATCGCATTTTGTTCTTCGGCCCTGGCGATGGGGCGTGATCATGACGCTCTGCGCCAGCGTCGCATTCGCCGCGGCCCTATCTTCGCCGACGATCACCACGTTCGCCGGCGGCGGCACGCCGGCTTCCGGTAATGGCGACGGGGGTCAGGCTACGGCCGCGCGCCTGACCAACCCCGTGGATGTGGCTGTCGACGCGGCCGGTAACGTCTATATCGCCGATGTCGCCGTGTTCGTCGGCCAGGACGGCTTCAAGGTGCGCAAGGTCGCCCCTTCGGGCGTCATCACCACCGTTGCCGGCAACGGCGAGCTGGCCTACAACGGCGACGGCATCCAGGCGACCAGTGCGGCGATCGCGGTCGCCGGAATCGCGGTCGATGGCGCCGGCAACCTTTACATCGCCGATAAGCAGAACCATCGTGTGCGGAAGGTCGCTCCGAACGGTGTCATCAGCACGGTCGCGGGCAACGGCACGGGAGGATTTCTCGGCGATGGCGGACAGGCGCGGAACGCGCGGGTCAATCTGCCTTCCGACGTGGCCACGGACGCAGATGGCAATCTCTATATCATCGACGCGGGCAACGCCCGCATCCGCAAGGTCGCCGCCGTCAACGGCGTGATCACCACCGTCGCCGGCAACGGACAGTATGCCTACAGTGGCGATGGGGGCCCGGCCACGCAGGCGGGTCTGTACGACCCGCGCGGCATCGCGGTCGATGGCGCCGGCAATCTGTATATCGCCGAGCACGGTAGCCGTCGTGTCCGCAAAGTCGGAACGGACGGCAAGATCTCGACCATTGCGGGCGGTGGCCCTTTCCGCAGCGATCCTGTCGCCGTGAACATGAAACTGGTGAATCCACACGGCGTTGCGGTTGATAGCCGCGGCAACGTGTACGTCGCCGAGTACAACAATCTGGTGCGTGTGATCAGTCCCGCGGGCATCATCCAGGTGTTGGCTGGTCAGTTCAACGACACCACCTTCGGCAACGAAGGCGCGCCATGGGGTTACGCAGGCGATGGCGGACCGGCGGATGAGGCGTTGTTGTACGAGCCACTGAATCTTGCGCTCGACGCGCAAGAGAACGTGTACATCGCCGACAGCCGCAACAGTCGGGTGCGCAAGGTGGCGCAGGCGCCCACGCCAGCGACGCCGCTCGGCGTGCGCGCATTCCGACCGTTCCGGATGCATGAGGTCGGTAGTTTCACCAAGCATGTGGCGGTGGCCGACGTGACCGGCGACGGCCGAACCGACGCGTTGTTGACCACCGGCTCGTGGTCCGGCCCCAATGTGCAGCCCGAGAACGATTTGCGCCTGTGGGTGTTCGTGCAGCAAGTCGATGGGACGCTTGCGCCGCCGCAGAAGCATGCTTTCTTCGGCGATGCGTCGGGTGGGCGTTCAGGGTCGGGGCTTGCCACCGCCGATCTCGATCGCGACGGATTCATGGATGTGC
>SSEV01000086.1 GCA_008015095.1 Lysobacteraceae bacterium
AACCAGATCACCGCCTTCCATCCGGGCGCGATGATGCGCTCGTACGAAAACCACGTGAAAGACGTACCTGACGTCAGCTTCGGCATCGTCAGCCCGGACGGCCGCGAGGGCATGCTGCAGAACTCGCGCGAATTCGCCGAGGCCGGCATCCCCTTCATTTTCGACCCCGGCCAAGCCATGCCGCTGTTCAACGGCGAGGAACTGCGCGCCTTCGTCGAGCAGGCCGACTACGTCACCGTGAACGACTACGAGTCGAACCTGCTGCAGGAACGCACCGGCTGGAGCGAGGAAACCATCGCCGGCAAGGTCAAGGCCTACATCGCCACCCAGGGGCCCCGCGGCGCGCGCATCTTCGCCGATGGCAATGTCCACGACATCCCGCCCGCGCATGAGCGCCGGATCACCGATCCGACCGGCTGCGGCGATGCGTTCCGCGCCGGCCTGATCTTCGGCATCGAGAAAGGCTACGACTGGCCGACGATCGGCCGGATCGGCAACCTGATGGGCGCGCTGAAGGTCGAACACCCGGGCACCCAAAATCAACGCTTCGACTACGCCGAATTCGCCGAACAGTTCCGCCAACAGTTCGGTTACGCGCTGTAACCGTTTATCGAAAAACGCACCTTCCTGTGCGTTTTTCGACTCGCGACTCGCCGCTTCGCGGCCAGCGTTGCCGTGCGCCCCGGCTCCTGCCGACGCAGCCCAGACTCGGGTCCGACACATACCCGGATTCGCTCGCGACGAACCCTTCGCTTACTCACCTGCTTCGTCGACGCCCCTGTGGCTGCATTAGCAGGCCGTTTTTCAACAGCCTGCCGGGGTGTGCCGCAATTGGAGCGCATTGCGTTGCGGATGTCAGAAACGCGATCGGGCTTCTGAAACATAATCCCGGGGACGTCGACTAACGCCCGAATCGCCCCGAATCGCCCCGAACCGCCCCGAATTGACGCCGATGCCCGTGCGCGTCGACGCCACCATGCATAGGGCGAATCCGCGCAACCGTCGCGACGATCATGCCCTCATAACATCGACCCGGCCCGCGAAACGGAATCTGCGCTAGATGAGGTCTTTCTAACGAAGGTCTGGATCATTCAGAGAGTTCCCCCGCCATGAGCGGCGTTGTTCAGATCTTCCCTAACACCCTGATAGGCTGCCCCCCTTCCATCCATCTCCGGAGTCGAGGATGACCACCGCTTACATCTGCATTCTGATCGCTGCACTCCTGCCCTATGCCTGGGTCGGGATCGCCAAGTATTCGGGCGAACGCTACAACAACCGCAATCCGCGCGACTGGCTCGCCCGCCAGGAGAATCCGCGGGCACGGCGTGGGCATGCCGCCCATTTGAATGCGTTCGAGGCGTTCGCGCCTTTCGCGGCGGCGGTCCTGATGGCGCAATCTGCGGGCATCGATCCGGCGCGCATTTCCCTGCTCGCTATGCTTTTCGTTGGCTTTCGCGTTTTGCACGGCATCTTCTACCTGGCCGACCAGCATTGGCTGCGGTCGTTGGTCTGGTTCGGAGGCTTCGCTTGTGTCGCCGTACTGATGGCACAGGCGGCGATGCGCATCGCCTGAGCGTGCGCGAATGGCCCGACGCACCGGCCCGCTCGCTGCATCGGGCGAGTGGCCGCCCGGCTCCACGCATCGTCTATGACATCACCGAACAAGTCCGTCCCGGACTTGTTCAGTGACCACGAGTTCGGTGCAAGCCCGAACCCGCTCCCGCCGAATCGAACTCTTGCGTGTTCGATTCGCGAGTCGCGAGCGGCACATCCCTGCGCCGCGGCAACGCTGACGTTTTCAGCGTTGCCTTAGAACGGTGTCTGATGCGCGTTCGGTTCTTCGTGCCACGCCGTGGCTGGCGACCGAGGCTTGCGCTGGCGCTTGTCGGCCCAGCCATGTCAGAAGTCCGGCGGATATCCGGACGCGCTCTCGGCGAATCCAGCTGCCGACGAGGGGCTCATGCATCTGAAAACAGGCCCGGAAGGGTGTGTTCCATTTTTCAGACGCACAAAAAAAGAGCGCGCACGTATAGTGCGCGCTCCCGGAGAAGACCATCCTGACGTCACCCGTGCAGGTGCGTTCCCCCCCTTGCAACCTCCGTATTGCAGCCAGCGTCCTTACCGGCTGGACAAAGCTTACTTATGCAGATTTCGATGTGAAGACGGGGGGTTGGCGAAAAAGCGCCAATCTCGGTGAGCGCACTTCAGCAAATCACGCTATCTGCCTGATTCCGCAGCTATCACGGGTGGCGTGCCACCAAAAGCAGACAATGTTAGGCTAATATTGGTGGCCAGGTGAATGATGGTGGCGAATTGTCTACTCTCCTCCAGCCACCACCAGTAATGTGTTTACACCCCATTAGCAATGCGTTTGAACCTCATTAAGTGATTGGCATCACATAAACTGTGAACTCTCAGGATCGAATTCGACTCGCCCGCAGGCATGCAGGGCTTTCTCAGGCGAAATTGGCCGTGGCAATTGGCGTGCAACGCAGCGCCGTCAGCCACTGGGAGTCGCCCCAGGGCAAAAACCCCAGCGTCGACCACCTCCGGGCTGTGGCGATGATGTGCGGCGTCACGTTCGAATGGCTGGCGACTGGGCGCGGCAAGATGCAGCTTTCCGAAGACGCCATGCTCGATTCGGTGTCCGCCGCCGATGCCATTCTGGTCGAGGACTTGCTCGAACTGCGCTTGGTCCAGGCGTTTCGCGAAGCATCGCCGCGCACCAGGATCGCACTGGTCGAAATCGTGGAGGAACTCACCGCCAAGCGGCTGGGCCGCACGCGCCCGAAGCGTCTGCCCTACGCCACGGAGTGATGGCCGTAACGACGCCAGGCGTCGATCTTCGACCTGCGCAAACCCTGAGTCACGCAACGTGTCTCAGCGCATGCATGACGCACACGCTGGTGGACATGCATCGAGCCTGATTCTGTGTTCATCCATGCGTCTCACGGAACTGCCGCAGTTCGACGCTGTCCCAGCTTGGCGCAGCGCGCCCTACGGGTCGTTGAAGAACAGCTTGCGGGACGACATGGAACGGTTGCGACGACGGCACTGGCGCGGCGGTCGCAAAGCAGCCCCGCACGGGACTTCTCTGGCCTTGCCCTACACTTGCCGATCCTACAGGCCGTGCCCAGGACCGATCACGATGCTGTCACCGCTCCGACGCCCATACGAACGACTGGCGACCGCCATCAAGGCGCGGTCCCGTTGTGCATACCGAGCGCGTATGTTCGCGTTGCTATTGGCGTTTGCGGCATCCTCCGTCCAGGCCGTCGATGAGTCCGATCTCCTGCCGGTGGATCGGGCTTTTGCGCTGAGCGCCGAAGCTGTGGCTCCGGACGAAGTCCAAATTCGTTGGAAAATCGCCGATGGCTATTACCTGTATCGGCACCGGACATCGGCTCAGACTCTGGATTCCGACGTCCGTGTCGGGACGTTGCAGCTTCCGCGCGGGGAGGCGCATCAAGACGAATTCTTCGGCGCGACCGAGACTTATCGCAAGGAACTCGCAGCCACCTTGCCCGAGATCGCCAGTCCCGCCGGAAAACCGCTGCGTCTGAGAATCAAATACCAAGGCTGCGCCGATCTGGGTGTGTGCTATCCGCCACAGATGCGCACGCTCAACGTGATGCTGCCGTCGGCCACGCCAGTGATGGCCGCATCGACCCCACGTGGCCTAACAGATACGCCACAGGTCAGCGGTGAGGGCAACCCGCTCGCTGCGCTCGGCCGCCCTTTCGGCGGAAACCTTGACACGAACGGCGGCAAGGTCGCGCCACTGCCCGAGGACCAGGCCTTTAGCTTCGAGGCGATCGCCGATGGCGGCGATGCGCTGTTGTTACGCTTCACGCCGGCACGGGGCTATTACCTGTACCGCGACCGCACCGTGTTGAAGCTCGAAGCGGACGGCATCACGCTCGACACGCCACGCTGGCCACGCGGAAGGTCGTACCGCGACGAACACTTCGGCGATGTCATCGTCTATTTCGACCAGATCGATGTATCCGTGCCACTGCGCAGGGTTCACACCGATGCGCAAACGGTGGTGTTGCGCGCGACCTTTCAGGGCTGCCAGGACGAAGGAATCTGTTACCCGCCAATGGCGCGCACTGCGCGGATCGCACTGCCCGCAGGCACACGCGCGCAGGCGTCGCCGGCTGCGACGGGCGCCGCCGGAACTGCGTCTACAACCCGCACGGAGATCGCGGCCGCCGATCCTGCCGCACCAACGGACGCGGCCACTCCCCCACCCTCCTTGGCAGCCGGCGCGCCACCCTCCGTGCCTACAGCGGCGGCGCCTGCCGAACAGGTATCCGACGTCGGTGGCACGCCCGGCGGCGATCGCCCCTCGAATCTGTTCGTCGCATTGTTGTTCGCCTTGCTCGGCGGCTTGATCCTCAATCTGATGCCTTGCGTGCTGCCGGTACTGTCGATGAAGGTGCTGGGCCTGATCGAAAGCGGCGAAAGCCCGCAGCGCGCGCGCGCGCATGCCCTGTGGTACACCGCAGGGGTTGTGCTCAGCTTCATGGTCCTCGGGGGCACGGTGCTCGCGTTGCGCCACTTCGCCGCAGCGCTGGGCTGGGGGACACAGATTCCGCAAGGCCAAGGCTGGGGCTTTCAGATGCAGCAGCCCGTGGTGATCGCGGTGCTGGCGCTGTTGATGTTCGTCTTCGGCTTGAGTCTGTCGGGCGTATGGCATGTCGGCGGACAATGGACGGGGATGGGGCATGGCCTGACCAATCGCAAAGGCCGTGTCGGTGATTTCTTTACCGGCGCATTGGCGGTGGTGGTGGCCGCGCCGTGTACCGCACCGTTCATGGCCCCTGCGCTCGGCTGGGCCTTCACCGCTCCGGCGCCTTCTGCCGTGCTGGTGTTCGCCATACTCGGACTGGGGCTCGCATTGCCGTTCCTGGCGGTGGGTTTCGTTCCCGGACTAGCCGCCCGGTTGCCGAAACCGGGGGCGTGGATGGACACCTTCAAACAACTGCTCGCCTTCCCGCTTTACCTCACCGCGGCGTGGCTGGTATGGGTATTGGCCAAACAACGTGGTGCGGACGCCTTCGGCTGGTGGGCGATCGCGGCCACCGCATTGGCGCTCGCCGCCTGGGCGCTGACCCATGCGCAACGCCACGCTGCGCGCTGGTCGCGCGTGCCCGCGGTGTTCGCTCTGCTTTTTGCGCTGTGGCCGTTATGGACCATCGCGCATTTGCCCCGCGTGAAAGGCGTCTCCACGGCGACCGAACACGCGACGCAGTCTGTCTCGGCCATGCCTTTTTCGGAGCGGCGCCTGGCCGATCTGCGCGCTGCAAATCGGGTCGTGCTGGTCAACATGACCGCCGACTGGTGCATCACCTGCAAAGTCAACGAAAAAGCGGTGTTCTCTCGCGCGCGCTTCAGCGCAGCGCTCACGGCGGCCGATGCGGTCTACATGGTCGGCGACTGGACCGACGTCGATCCGGCGATCACCGCTTATCTGCGTCGCTACAAGGCGGTCGGAGTCCCGTTGTATGTGGTCTATCCGCGTGGCGGCGGCGAAGGCCGTGTCCTGCCCACGGTGCTCACGCCCGGTCTGGTCGAAGCGGCGCTCACCCAAGCCGCGAATAGCGCGGCGAGGCCCTGAGTCGCGCATGGCCGCAGACAGACACTCGCATTCCGGCATGAAGGTGCGCTCGGTTATCACGATCGCGCTGATCGCGGCGATCGTGGGGGCGCTGGCAGGCCTGTGGGTGCGCGGACCGGGGCCGATCTGGCGCAGCGAACTCGGGCAGCGCCTGCTGCAAGGATGGTTGGCGCGGGAAGCGCCGCCGGGGGTCGTCGTCGCCAAGCTCGGCCAGCCGGTTCCGGCCTTACGTCTTGCCGCTCTCGACGGTGGAATGCGCCGCATTCCCGAGGATTTCGCCGGTCGCCCGATCCTGATCAATCTCTGGGCCAGCTGGTGTGGGCCCTGCATCGCCGAAATGCCTGAATTGGAGCGTTACAGCCGCACCCAGGGCGCCACCGGGGTGCAAGTCATCGGCATCGCACTGGATGACGCGACGAGCGTGCACGACTTCCTTGCACGAGTGCGCGTGCGTTATCCGATTTTTCTGGACACTCCGGGCCCGGCCGATGCCGGAGTCCGTCTCGGGAATGTCCAAGGCGTGCTGCCCTACAGCCTCCTGATCGATGCCAACGGGCGGGTGCTCAAACAACGGATCGGGCCGTTCGCGCCAGGGGAGCTCGATAGTTTCGCAGCTGAAGCTGGGCTCATTAGGCGCCCCTGAGCCATCCCATCCTGTCGAATCCTTCAGTCGCAAAGCTCCGCGCGAATGCGACGTAACGCGGCACCCGGGCTGCCGTCCTAGGGCAATTCGACCGACGGATCGGATCGTAGGTCCATGACCATGCCCCCCATTCGGCAGCCCACGCCGATCCGAAGCTTTCCGAGACCCTTTTATTTCTCGGGACTTGCATGTGGCTTCAGCGTTCCCCACCGGCAAGGGCCCTCTCCGGCATGGGTTGGCACGAAGGATGCTTCAAGCCTCCCCGAAGGCCCTGCGCACGTCGCCGGCCGGCTTGGGCCCACGACCGGGGCTGACGGCCGAGCGTCGAACGCATCACCCATCGCTTCCTGACCCGACCCAATGTCCGCCAATACCGTCCCGTTCTCAGCGCATGCCCGGTTGTTCGGCAAGTACTTCGAGTACAGCCGTTACGACGACGTTTTGCGCGCGATGCACGGCATGCTCGGCGCTATTCCGGATGGTCAGGCCTGCGTGCTCTCCAGCCTGGAAGGCCATCTTCTGGCGCATGCCGCCGCCCCGATGCTGGACGCGCCGCGACTCGCGGCGGTGGCAGTTCGCTCTGCGGCATGGGCGAGACCCTGGCCCGCGACCTCGGCCAGTATGGCTTCGTGGATCTCACTTTGCGGACCCAGACCGGGATCGCGGTGATCCAGCAAATCCCCCGCCCCGGGCATCGGATGGTGATGATTACCGCCACCGGTCGCGAGGCCCCTCCCGAACTCGTTTCAAGCCTGACCAGGGACTGCGCGACGACGATCTCCGGCCTGTGCCTACCCTCTTTCGAGACCTGAATCCCGACCGACGTCAGCGCCGCTGGAACGGCGCTTCAGCATCGAACCCGAATTACCCGTGCAGGGTGCGACGGCCCCAGGTGGCGACACCTGAGGGCCGTTACTTTTTTTGGACGAAGGTAAGCCGCGTGCCTGTCCGAACGCTCAGAATGTCGCGAATTTCAAACATATGATTGAAAAAAAACTGATCTTCGGCGATCTGGACAGCATTGCCGGTTTCACTCAGACTGCCCTTCCATCCCCTGGCCGGCTCCCATGGCGCGCCTTCTCGTTCTACACGGTCCGAATCTGAATCTGCTCGGCAACCGCGAGCCGAACCTTTACGGCCGGATGGGACTGGCCGAACTCGACGCCGATCTTGCCGCCCGCGCCGCCGCGGCGGGTCATCGACTCGAAAGCTTCCAATCGAACGCCGAACACGTGCTGGTCGAAAGAATCCAAGCCGCACGCGGCGAGATCGACTTCATCCTGATCAATCCCGCAGCCTTCACCCATACCTCCGTCGCGATCCGCGACGCCCTGGCGGCGGTGGGCATTCCATTCATCGAAGTGCATCTCTCCAACCCTCACGCGCGCGAACCCTTTCGTCACACCAGCTATTTCACCGATCTGGCGGTCGGGATCGTGGCCGGCCTAGGCCCGATCGGCTATGGCCTAGCGCTTGCCGCCGCTATCCAGCGTCTCGAACACCCTGCACCCTGAGTCGTTCCGGCGAAGCCGGACATCGAACCGAGGACTTCTATGGACCTGCGCAAAATCAAGAAACTCATCGATCTGCTTGAAGAGTCGAACCTTGCGGAAATCGAGATCAAGGAAGGCGAGGAATCCGTCCGTCTGGCGCGGCTGCCTCGCGGCGGCGTCGCGGTGAACGTTCCCGCACCTGCGCCCTTGCAGCTGGAGCACAGCCCGCGCGTCACAGCACCCGCCATGGCGATGCAATCGCCGGTCGATGCCGCAACCGGCGGCAGCCCGAAACCTCCCGGTGCGGATGTTCCTGACGGACACCAGGTGCGCTCGCCAATGGTCGGCACCTTCTATGCGTCGCCGTCGCCGGAGAAGCCGGCGTTCGTCAAACTCGGCCAGTCGGTGAAGCAGGGCGAGACCCTGGGCATCGTCGAGGCGATGAAAATGTTCAACCCGATCGAAGCCGACGTCAGCGGCACCGTGCTGGCGGTCGTGTGCGACAGCGGGCAACCGGTGGAATTCGATCAGTTGCTGTTCGTGATCGGTTGAGGGCGCGGCCATGCTCGATAAAGTCGTCATCGCCAACCGCGGCGAGATCGCCCTGCGCATCCTGCGTGCCTGCCATGCGCTTGGCATCAAAACGGTCGCGGTGCATTCCACCGTCGATCGCAATCTCAAGCACGTGGCGATGGCGGACGAATCGGTCTGCATCGGCCCCGCGCCCTCGCCAGAGAGCTACCTCAATATCCCGGCCATCATCGCCGCGGCCGAAGTGACCGACGCGCAGGCGATCCACCCCGGCTACGGATTCCTCTCGGAGAACGCCGACTTCGCCGAGCGGGTGGAGAAATCC
>SSEV01000081.1 GCA_008015095.1 Lysobacteraceae bacterium
CCAGCGAGCCGATCTACGAGAAATATGTTCTCAGCGCGCTGGGGATAGAACGCTTGAAGTGATGTCGCGTCATGACCGATGACCAACCTCATGTCTTCTTACCGTATTGGAGCACTCACATGAATCTCGACCGTGCCGTCATGGCGTTCGCTGGCGTGATGATTCTGATCAGCCTGGCGCTCACCCACTTCGTATCGCCCTGGTTCTGGCTGTTCACCGCCTTCATCGGCTTGAATTTGCTGCAAGCCAGCTTCACCGGCTTCTGCCCGGCGGCGATCGTGTTCAAGAAGCTGGGAATCGGCGGCGGATGCGCCTTCAAATGAACAAATCCATGCGCGCTTATCTCGCCATGTTAGTGCTGGCATCGGCGTCGGCGTTGTCCGCCTGCGGCGACGCAGAACAGACACGCGTGCCGCTGACGCCCCCCAAGCTGGATACTTATACGGCGGACCTTGCGCGCGAGGCTGAAGCAGGCCGTGATTGGGACGGCGTGGTCGAAGCCGTGCGCAGTGCGATGCTTTCTGCGCAGACCGGTGGGCGAGTGTCTGCGGTGACGGTCGATGTCGGTGACCATGTTCAGGCCGGACAATTGCTGTTGAAGTTGACCGTGGTCGAACAGCAGGCAGGCGTCGACGCTGCGCGTGCGCAATTGCGCGCGGCAGAAGCGTCCGCTACGGAAGCAGAACGCAACTATCAGCGCTTTGCAGCACTGGCGAAGAACGCTTACGTTTCGCGCGCGCAGCTCGATCAGGTGCGCGCCGCCCGCGATGCCGCGAACGCCGCGCGTGACGCGGCGCGCGCGCAATTGTCTGCCGCTGGGCAGAACGCCGACTACACCTTGGTGCGCGCGCCCTATGCCGGTATCGTCGCCGCGCGCGCGGTCGATCCGGGCGAAACCGTCGGGCCGGGCCAGAGTCTGCTGGGGATGTACGCACCGGAGGAACTGCGTATAGAAGTACAGGTGCCTCAATCCGACGCCGTTGCGATCCGTGCGCGGCCGCGCGCGCGGATCAGTTTCGGCGACGGTCGTGTCGCCGAAGCGCGCTCGGTGATCGTGTATCCGAATGCGGATCCCTCCAGTCATAGTGTGACCGTGCGGGTGCTGTTGCCGCGCATGGACGATCCGCCCGTGCCTGGAGTGACGGCGAAGGTGAGATTCCCGGTGCCCGGCGACGCCAAGCTGCTGCGTGTGCCGCAGAGCGCGGTGATCCGCCGCGGCGAGCTGTCCGCAGTGTATGTGATGAAAGAAGGACGCGTTTTGCTCCGGCAGGTACGGCTGGGCGAACAAGATGCCGACATGGTCGAAGTGCTGGCCGGTCTACGCCCAGGCGACGTGGTTGCGCGCGACCCCGCGGCGGCGCTGGCCGTCTTGCGCAGCCAACGCACGGACACGGAGGCGCGGCATGACTGAGTCCGCGGCCATGATTGCGCCGTCCGCGACGCTGGGATTTTCCGGGCGCATCGCCAGGGCCTTCCAAGCCAATCCGCTCACGCCGATCCTGGCGTTGATGGGGTTGTTGCTCGGATTGACCGCGGCGCTGATCACGCCTCGCGAGGAAGAACCTCAGATCGACGTGACCATGGCCAACGTGTTCGTACCGTTTCCCGGTGCGAGCGCGCACGATGTCGAGCAACTGGTCAGTTATCCGCTCGAACAGAAACTGTCCGAGATCGAAGGCGTCAAGCACATCTACTCGGTCAGCCGCCCGGGCATGGCGGTGTTGACTGTCGAATACACCGTCGGCGTCGAGCGCCAGCCCGCGATCGTACGTTTGTATAACCAGGTGTTTTCCAATGCGGACTGGTTGCCGCAAGGCACGGGCGTCGGTCAGCCCCTGATCAAACCTAAGGGCATCGACGACGTTCCGGTGATGGCGTTGACGCTGTGGTCGGACGATGCCGGAACCGGTATCGAGGAACTGTCCGCGGTCGCGCGCACGCTTGAAAGCGAACTCAAGCGTATTCCCGGTACGCGCGACGTCTATAGCATCGGGGCGCCCGATCGCGTGGTCGCGGTCGATCTGGATCCGGCCCGACTGGCTTCGTTCGGCTTGTCGATGGGGGAAATCGCGCGATCGTTGCAGGCCGCCAATGTGGTGCGCCAAGTCGGTGACCGTGTCGGTGCAGTCAAAGGGGAATCAACCCCGAGCGGCGTAGGCCGTGCGGTGCCAGTGACGGTTGGACGTTTCCTGGCCGACCGCGATGACGTCGCCGCCCTGGTGATCAGCGTGCGCAACGGCAAACCGGTGAAACTGTCCGATGTCGCCACCGTGCGGGGCGGCATCGATGTCCCTGCCAGTTATGTCTGGCATGGCGCGCCAGCGGGGCGGGCTGGTCCGGCCGACGGCATCGCGCCGGCGGTCACGATTGCAATCGCCAAGAAGCCAGGCAGCAACGCCGCCGATATCACCGCCGCCGCCGCCGAGCGTATCGATGCTCTGCGCGGCGAACTGATTCCCGATGGCGTGCAGGTCGACATCGTGCGCGATTACGGCCTGACCGCGACCGACAAGGCGCAGAAACTGATCCAGAAGCTGTTGTTCGCGACGTTGTCGGTGGTATTGCTGGTGTTGTTTGCGCTGGGCAGGCGCGAGGCTGTCGTGGTCGGCGCCGCTGTGGTGTTGACCCTGGCGCTGACCCTGTTCGCGTCCTGGGCGATGGGCTTCACGCTGAATCGCGTGTCGTTGTTTGCGCTCATCTTCTCAATCGGTATTCTGGTCGACGATGCGATTGTGGTGGTCGAGAACATCCACCGGCATATGGCGCGCGGCGGTCAGTCGCTACGCGAGGCGATCCCACCTGCCGTGGATGAAGTCGGCGGGCCGACGATCCTGGCTACGTTCACCGTGATCGCGGCCTTGTTGCCGATGGCCTTCGTCAGCGGCCTGATGGGTCCGTACATGCGCCCGATCCCGATCAACGCGTCGGCGGGGATGGTGCTGTCGCTGGCCGTGGCGCTTGTGGTCACGCCCTGGCTGTCGTTGAAACTGCTCAAACCGCACGTGGGACATGGCCACGACGCAAGCGGGGAGGGCAAGGGGCGGCTGCATCGGGTATTCGCGAAGACCATGGGCCCATTCCTCGAACGCCCGGCCGAAGACCATTCGAGCGCTTCCGGGCAACAGCATCCGCCACAAGCCGGGCCGCACAACGAAGCGGGCGTCGGTGGCGTTGTCCGCGATCCCGCGCCGCGCCGACGGATGCTGTTGTTCGGCGGCATGGCGGCGCTGGTATTGCTGGCGGCCGGACTCGCTGTCGCGCAATGGGTCGTGCTGAAGATGTTGCCTTTCGACAACAAGTCGGAAATCCAGGTGGTGGTCGATATGCCTGAGGGCAGCACGCTGGAGACCACCAACGCGCTATTGACAGAATTGGCCGCCGCGAGCGCCGAATATCCGGAAGTGCAGAATTTCCAGGGCTATGCAGGAACTTCCGCGCCGATCAATTTCAATGGCCTAGTCCGGCAGTATTTCCTGCGCAGCGGCGCCAACGTCGCCGATCTGCAGATCAACCTAGTCGACAAGCATCATCGCAGCCGTAAAAGCCACGACATCGCACGAGCGATGCGGCCCGGGCTCGACGCACTGGGACGGCGTTATGGCGCATCGGTCAAGGTGGTCGAGGTGCCGCCCGGGCCGCCGGTTCTCGCGCCGTTGGTGGCGGAGGTATACGGTCCCGATGAAAACACGCGTCGCAATGTCGCGCTCGCGCTGGAGCAACGGCTGCGCAAGACCGAAGGCATCGTCGATATCGACACCACAGTCGAAGCGCCGTCCCCACGCGAAATCCTCGTGGTCGATCGCGAACGCGCGGCCCGGCTCGGTATCGCGCAAGCCGAGATCGCGGATGCTTTGGCCGCGGCGGTGGGCGGTTTCGATGCGACCTATGTGCAGGACGGACTGTCGCGTCGGCCCAAGCCGGTGCGCCTGCGTACGCCGATCGCCGATCAGGCCGGTCTGGACCGGTTGCTGACATTGACCGTAAAAAGCGCGCAGGGACGGCAGGTGCCGCTATCGGAAGTGGTGAGAATCGAGCGTGCGGGCTGGGACGGCGCCATTCATCACAAGGATCTGCTGCCGGTGGTCTATGTGATGGGCGACGAGGCGGGTGAATTCGACAGCCCGCTGTACGGTATGTTCGATCTGGTCGGACAGCTCGGTGATCACGATGTCACCGGCAACCGGTTGGCGCAGTTTTTCATCCGACAGCCGGCCGATGCGGCGATGCCTGCGGTCAAATGGGACGGCGAGTGGCAAATCACCTACGAGACCTTTCGCGACATGGGCATCGCCTATGCCGCCGGCCTGGTGCTGATCTATTTGCTGATTGTGGCCCAGTTCCGCAGCTATCTGGTGCCCTTGATCATCATGGCGCCGATTCCGATGACCGTGATCGGGGTGATGCCGGGCCACGCCTTGCTCGGTGCGCAATTCACCGCCACCTCGATGATCGGGATGATCGCGCTGGCCGGCATCATTGTGCGTAACTCCATTCTGCTGGTGGACTTCATCAACCAGTCGTTGGCGGAGGGGAGGACGCCTGCGCAGGCGGTGGTCGAAGCCTGCGCCGTACGCGCCCAGCCGATCGTGCTGACCGCGCTGGCGGCCATGCTCGGGGCATTCTTCATCCTCGACGATCCGATCTTCAACGGCCTCGCGGTGTCTCTGATCTTCGGTATCCTGGTCAGCACCGCCCTGACCCTGATCGTGATTCCGCTGCTGTATTACGTATATGTGCGGCGCGGGCTGCGTGTTACCACGAATTCCGGGCCGGCGCCGCGCGAGATCGCGCCGACCGCATCGACAGGAGTTGCGACATGAGCGAATCCACCGATATCCGAATCCTGCTCGAACAGGAGGGCGACTACGCGTTCAAGGTCGTTTTCGACGGCGGCGCGATTGAGGCGCTGCATACCGATGAGCCCGCTCCGTTGGGCGCGGGGGCTGGGCCGAATCCTGCGATGCTGCTGTTGAGCAGCGTCGCCAATTGCCTCAGCGCCAGCCTGTTGTTCGCGCTACGCAAGTTCAAGAACGCGCCGGGCCCCCTCCGCGCCGAGATCATCGCACGCAAGGAACGTAATGCCGAAGGCCGTTGGCGCATACCGCGCGCGCAGGTGACGATCCGATTGTCCGATAGGGCCGAGGTCTTCACGCACCTCGATCGCGTGCTCGGCCAGTTCGAGCAGTATTGCATCGTCACCCAGAGCGTCCGCGAAGGCGTAGCGGTGGATGTCGAAGTAATCGATGCGGACGGCAGGATCTTGGGAGAAGCATGATGAACGCCGCCGCCACGCTGACGATCGCATGCACCGCATGCGATGCCGTGAATCGCGTGCCGGTCGCGCGATTGATCGAGGCTCCGCAGTGCGGACGCTGCAAACAACCGCTGTTCACCGGCGAACCTGTGGCGCTGGATGAGGCCGGTTTCGAGCGTCATGCGATGCGCGCTGAATTGCCGGTGTTGATCGATTTCTGGGCCCCCTGGTGTGCGCCGTGCCGGATGATGGCGCCGCAGTTCGAAGCGGCGGCGCGGACGTTGGAGCCGCGATTCCGCCTGGCGAAGATCGATACCGAAGCGCATCCTGCGCTGGGTGCGCGTTTCGGCATTCGCAGCATTCCCACGCTCGCGTTGTTCAGAAACGGGCGCGAGATCGCCCGGCAATCCGGTGCGATGTCCCTCGCCGAAATCGTGCGCTGGGCGCACGCGCACGCGGCATGATCAGGAACGTCGACGATTCCCGTATTCCCTGCGCAGATTCGCAAACCGGAGAGACCTTATGACCGTATGCCCCCGCAACTCCCGCCTTGCACTGATATCGGTCCTTGCTATGGTTCTGGCCGCGAGTGTGGGCGCATGCGCGTCGCTGCGCGAGACGGCGGCGCCCGCGATCCAGGCGCCTGCGCTGATATCGACGCCATCCGGAACCGTAGTGCTCCAGCCCGAACCCGGCTTGTTCGCATCGGGACAGCCCGCAGCAGAGGATTGGCGCGCCGTCGCCGACAGCGGGATTCGTACCGTGATCAATCTCAGACCCCCTGGCGAGATGAAAGAGCGTGATGAACGCGCCGAAGTGGACGCGACGGGGATGCGCTACATCGAATTGCCGATCGAGGGTGCGGCAGGGATCACGCCGGATAATGCGGCGCGGCTGTTGGCGATTCTCCGCGACACGAAAGGGCCCGTGCTGGTGCACTGCGCTTCCGGTAACCGCGTCGGCGCCCTGCTCGCGCTGGCGCGTGCGCAGGAAGGCGCATCTGTGGAGACGGCCTTAAGCTTCGGACGCAGCGCCGGCATGAAATCGGCCGAGAGCCGAGTGCGCGAAGTACTTGGGGCGCCAGCCGCCACCTGCGCCGTAGAGGCTGGCGCAGGCGGCAGTGGCACCGAATGCGCAGCAGGCAGATGACGTGAGGGACGGCCGAGGAATTCTCCAGGACGTCCTGTCGGCATCCGTTGCTCGCACGCCTGAACGGGTTCACGCCGAATAGCCCGCCTTGAGCCAGCAGGTTTGAGACGATTGGTTTGAGCGAAACTTCGGCGTGTGGCCTGCGCGCGTCAGAAACTGTTCAACGGAAGTTTCAGATAGCGAACGCCATTGTCTTCGGCATCGGGCAACCGCCCGCCGCGGATATTGACCTGGATCGAGGGCAGAATCAGCGTCGGCATCGCCAATGTCGCATCACGCGCTTCGCGCAGGGCAACGAAAGCATCCTCATCGATGCCGTCGCGGACATGGATGTTTTCGGCCCTCTGCGCGGCGATGGTGGTCTCGCAGGCATAGGCGCGGCCGCCCGGCGCATAGTCGTGGCAGACGAAGACCCGCATATCGTCAGGCAATGCGAACAGCCTGCGGATCGAACGATACAGCGTGCGCGCGTCGCCGCCCGGGAAATCGCATCGCGCAGTGCCCCCATCAGGCATGAAGATCGAATCGCCGACGAATAGCGCATCACCGATCAGATAAGCGACGCTGTCGTTGGTATGCCCGGGTACGCCGATGACCGCGGCGCTCAGTCCGCCGATCGAGAAGCGTTCGCCATCGGCGAACAAATGGTCGAATTGCGAGCCGTCGATCGGAAAACTCTCGCCCAGGTTATAGATCGACCGGAAGGTTTTCTGCACGCTACGGATCCCCGTGCCGATCGCCAGCCGGGCTTCAGGCGCCTGCGACTTGAGCCAATCCCCGGCGCTGAGATGGTCGGCGTGGGCGTGAGTTTCCAGGATCCAGCGCAGATCGAGCCGCCGATCGCGGATATGGTCGAGCAACTGTTGCGCCGATACGGTCGAAATGCACCCCGATCTGTGGTCGAAATCGAGTACGGGATCGATGATCGCCGCGACGCCGCTTGCGTCATCGGCGACGACGTAGCTCCAGGTATGGCTTCCGGCGTGGAAAAAAGCAGCGACGCTGGGAGGCATGGCGGCGTTCTGCAGAAGATGAAGAATGCGATTCTAATCTTTCGCTATGATCTGGGTGGAAAGAACCAAAACAGGTTGCGGGGTGCGCGGTTGGTGGCGTTCGCCGGGCTTGTGACGTCTGAACAATATCGCCATTGGTGCTGGCAGGATGATCTTGTCCAGGGCTTTTTGTGACGGGGCAAGGCAATGTGGATCAGTCTGACCGAAAATGGCGCACGGGCGCTGCGCGCCCAGTTGTGCAAAAATTACGGCCTATGCGAGGAGGGCGTTGGCGCGGCCATCGACGAATGGCTCCGTGCGGGAACCGATGATGTCGGTCGCGCGATCGATGCGATTTTTCGTGGCGAAGGCTTCGAGGCCCCTGATCTCGTCGATCGCAATCTCTGGCGCAGCGTGCGCGCCACTGTGATCGCGGCGGCTTTGGATGTCCGGTCTTGATGGAGGCTTGGCCATACGATCGCCATACGCAGTTCGCGCCACATGCCCGTGTCGCCGCGGCGAGTGCGCTTTTTTTGACTTTCCTAAAGTTCATCAATGACCGACAAACTGCCGCTGCTGATCGACACCGACCCGGGCGTGGATGATGCGCTCGCTCTGCTCATGGCGTTCGATGCCCCGCGCCACGAGGTCGTGGGCCTGACCATCGCCGCCGGCAATGTCGGTTTGGCGCATACCGTCGCTAATGCGCTGAAGCTGTGTGAGGTCGCGCAGGTCGATGTGCCGGTGTACGCCGGTTGCGACGCGCCTTTGTTGCACCCGGCGCCGGATGCTTCTTACGTGCATGGCCGCGACGGTTTCGGCGATATCGGCTACGTCCCGGCCGCCCGTCGCGCCGAAGCGGAACATGCGGCGATGGCGATGATCCGCCTATCGCAGACGCATGCCGAGCGACTGGTGGTCTGCATGCTCGGGCCCCTGACGAACCTCGCGGTGGCGCTGAAACTGGATCCGGAATTGCCGTATCGGATCGGGCGGATGGTGGTGATGGGGGGGGCGGTGACCGGACAGGGCAATACCACCCCGGCCGCCGAGTTCAACATCGGCTTCGATCCAGAGGCTGCGCATCTGGTTTTCGATGCGTTCGCCGCCGCGGGTAAGGTCGTCGAAGTGGCGGACTGGGAGGCGGTGATTCGCCATGGGTTCCTGCATACCGAAGTCGAGCGCTGGCTGCGCGCCGAGCATCCCCGTGCGAGATTCTATGACGCGATTTCGCGCAAGACCCGCGAGTGGTCGGCCGGGTTGCGTGGAGAGCACTGGCATGCCGCCGACGCCCTGGCGATGGCCTTGCTGGTGGCTCCGGAAGGGGCCCTCGAACGTGAGATCCGCCCCCTGCGGGTGGAACTGACGGGGTCCGAGACCCGGGGAGCGACCGTGGTCGATTGGAATTGCCGCAGTGGCCGCCCCGCCAACGCCGAGTTGCTGATGCGCTACGACCAGGAGGCGTTCGAGGCCTTGATCCGACGGGCATTGCGGGCGGAGGCCGGCTGATGCCGC
>SSEV01000148.1 GCA_008015095.1 Lysobacteraceae bacterium
CTTGCAGCGCGCGGATGCGGTGGCGGCTGGTCGCGCCGATCTGAGTCGTTTCGAACTGGCCGAGGCCCTCGCCGCCGCCTACGACAAATACCAAGCCTATCGGCGCGATTGGCTGCAGCGCTGGGAAGCCGGCGCGGATGCGCAGGACTGGCAGGCGATGCTCTGGCGCAACCTGCGCAAGCACGAACCGACGCCGCATCGCGCCGCGCTGATCGGTGCGTGGCTGGCGCGTTTCGATCGACGCGCGCCGGAATTCGCCGGAGCGCCGCCTCCGGGCCTGCCGCCACGCCTGTCGGCGTTCGGCACTATCCATGTTTCGCCGGACGTACTGCATCTGCTCGCCATGGCCGGACAGTGGTGCGCACTGGATTTCTATCTGCCGGCGCCCAGTGCGGAATACTGGGGCGACGTCGAATCCCTGCGTGCGCGTTTGCGCCATGACGGCGTCGAGCGCTTGCCCGAGGCATTGGCCGAAGCCCAGCGCGACAACCCGCTGCTGCAGGCTTGGGGCGCGGCAGGGCGCGAGATCGTCGCCCAGCTCTACGCCTACGACATCGTCCAGCCCGATCGCGAAACCGAATTGTTCGATTCCCCAGGCCGCGGCACCTTGCTGCGTTGCCTGCAACAGGACGTGCTGGAGCGCCGCGCGCCCGAGGCGTGGGGCGATATTGCGGCCACCGCTGAAGCGAGCGGGCCGCATGAAGTCTCGCTGCAGATCCATGCCTGCCATTCGAAACTGCGCGAAGTCGAAGTCCTGCACGATCAGCTGCGCAGCCTGCTCGACGACACCGCGTTCGATCCGCCGCTGCAACCGCGCGAGATCGCGGTGTTGGCCCCGGACATCGCCGAATACCTGCCTCTGGCGCGCGCGGTGTTCGGCGGTTTCGATGCCGAGGATCCGCGCTACATCCCGTTCTCGCTCGCCGACCGCCCGCAATTGCAGACGCATCCGCTGGTGGGGCTGTTCCTGGGCCTGTTCGATCTGGCCGAAGCCGCGTTCACCGTCAGCGCCTTTCGCGACCGGCTTGCGGTGCCGGCGGTGATGCGCGCGATGGGATTGGATGCGGCGCAGTTGGCGAAGATCGATGCATGGTTGGCCGCGGCCGGGATCCGCTGGGGCGAAGACGCCGCCGCACGCGAACGTGCGGGCGTGGGCCGTTGGCCCGAATACAGTTTCGCCTTCGGCCTGGAACGCATGCTCGGCGGTTATGCTGCCGGCGCCGGGGAGCTGCGCGACGCGCAGGGCCGTCTCATCGCACCGTACGGCGAACTCGAAGGCGGCGATGCCGAATTGCTCGACCGCTTGCTCGCGATGTACGCGAGGTTGCGCGATCTGGCCGCATGGATGCGCCGGCCGCACGAGCCCGCCGATTGGCAAAAGCGCATGGCCGAAGCCTTTCTCGCGCTGACCGGACCCCCCGGCGACGAAGGCGAGGCCCAGGCGCGGCGTCGCATCCTGGAGGCGCTGGATCTGATCGCTGTCGAAGCCGCCGACGCCGGTCCATTGCCCGCCGCGCTGTTGCGACGGGCGTTGCACGATGTGTTGGCGCAGCCTTCGCCGCATCAACCCTGGTTGTCGGGGGGCGTGGTGTTCGCTGGCATGGTGCCGTTGCGCACCGTGCCGTTCCGCGTGATCTGCCTGCTCGGTCTGGATGCGGACGCCTATCCGCGGCGCGATGCTGGCAATGGCGTCAATCGTTTGTTGGATGCGATCCAGGGTCGCCCGCAACGCCGGCTCGGCGACCGTTCGGTGCGCGACGACGATCGTTTTTTGTTCCTGCAATTGCTCTGCGCGGCCGGCGATGTGTTCTACCTCAGCTATGGCGGCCGCGACGCGCGCGACGGCAGCCTGCGCGAACCGTCGCCGCTGATCGGCGAACTGCTCGATGTCGTCGAACGCATGCGCGGCGCGCGCTATCGCGAACGCATGATCGTCGAACATCCGCTGCAGCCGTTCTCGCCGCGCGCCTTCGGCGCGGAGGGTGCGGATCGCGCGGAGCATGCGCAGAGTCTCGAACCGCGACGGTTCTCGTATCGGCACGAATGGCGTCTGCCGCCGTCGCACGCCACTGGCGAGCCCGTGTTCGCGACCACGCTGAAGGACGACCCAGCGCAAGAACCACCCGATCGCGAGGCGCTGCAGCGATTCTTCGCGAATCCGGCTCGCGCCTGGTTGCGCGAACGTCTGGATCTGCGTCTGGTGGCCGGAGAGATCGTGCATGCCGATCGCGAACCGATGGGCGGCGGCGATCTGGAGCGTTATCACAGCATCGAGGCGCTGCTGGGACGCGAGGGCGATCTCATCGCCGACGCCGAGCAGGCCCAGGCCTGGTTGCAGGCGCAGGCCCTGCTGCCGCCGGGACGCGATGGCACCCTGCTCGCCGCCGATGCGCAGGCGGTTTCGACGCGCTTGCTCGCCGCCCGCGAGCGCTTGCGCGAAGGGCAGGCGCATCTGGTCGTGGAAAGCGCCGTCGCCGCGCCGGTCGCTTACCGTTTCGACGACGTCTATGCCAGCACACGCGTCATCCTCAGCGCCGGCCGGCTCGACGGCAAACGCAGATTGCGCGCGGGCATCGATCACCTGTTGCTCGCTACGGCATTGGGCGCGGCCGCGCAAACCCGTCTGCTCGCCTACGATCGCGATCGCGACGACATCATCGAGCGCGCTTACCCCGCGCTCGACGCCGACACCGCGCGCGAGGCGCTGCAGCGGCTGCTGGCGTTATGGCGGGAAGGTCGCCGCACGCCGTTGCCGTTCGCGCCGAAGGCGGCCTGGGCCTATGCCGAAGCCCTGCGCGCCGGGGACGATGCGCGTCAGGCCTGGCAGAAAGCATGCGCCGCGTTTTCGCCGTTTCAGGGCCGACGCGAGAGCGACGATCCGTGGTTACGTCTCGCATTTCGTCCCGATGGCCTGCTCGATGATTTCGACAGCGCGCGCGGTGCGCGTTTCCGCGACATCGCGGTGCTGGTGCTCGATGCGGTGGAGCCGGCGCCATGAGCGCGCATAACGGGCCCGATCGGCGCGGCGCGCGCGGCATCGGCGCAGATGTCGGCCTCGACCTGCCGCTATGCGGCCTGCATCTGATCGAAGCCAGCGCCGGCACCGGCAAGACCTTCACGTTGACCTCGCTCGCGCTGCGGCTGCTGCTGGAGCGCGGCGTCGCGTTGCCGCAGATTCTCGCGGTGACGTTCACCCGCGCCGCGACCCAGGAGTTGCGGCAGCGACTGCGTCGTCGGATCCGGCTGGCGCAGCACTTGCTCGAACAAGTCATGGATGCGGACGAGACGCAAGGCGAGCTGGCGATCACCCGCGCCATCCTCGATCAGGCGGCGGCGCGGGCTGGCGCGATCCAGGTTCGCCAACGGTTGAGCGCGGCATTGGTGCAGATGGATGAAGCCATGGTTTCGACGATTCACGGCTTCTGTCATCGCGCTTTGCGCGAATTCGGTTTCCGCGCCGGATCGCTGGCGTCGCTGCATGTGGCCGATCATGCCGACGAAGTGTGGGACGAGGTGGCGGGCGGCGTGTGGCGTTCGGCCGCGCATCGCGACGATGCTTTGCATCCGTTGCTGATCGCGTTGTGGAAAACCCCCGAAGCCATGGCGCGCGACCTGCCCAGACTGTGCGACCCGTTGCGCGTGACTTATCCCGCGGCCGGAGAATCGGCCCAGGCCGCGGCCCTGCATGCGTTGCGCGAAGACGCCGCGCGCCGCTTCGAGGCGGCGATGGCCGCGCGCGATCGCTGCAGTCAGGATCAGCTGATCGAACGCGTCTGGCGGGCCAGCGCCGATCCCGATTTCGCCGCCGCGCTCGCCGCGCGCTGGCCGGCGTTGCTGATCGACGAATTCCAGGACACCGATCCCAGGCAGTGGGATATCTTCCGGCGCATGCATCAGGCCGCCGATCCGGCGACGCGATGGATGTGCCTGATCGGCGATCCGAAACAGGCGATCTATCGTTTTCGCGGCGGCGATCTGCACACCTATCTCAAGGCGCGCGAAACGGTCGCTGCGCAGGCGGGAAACGGCGAGGGCGGCATCATCGCGCTGGACGCCAACTATCGCTCCACGCCGGCCGTGCTGCGCGCGATCGAGACCTTGTTCCGTGCGAGCGCATGTCCATTCGTCGAAGCGGACATTCAATTCCACGATGTACGCGCGGCCGGCGCCGCACAGGATGACGATTTGCGGATGCGAACGCCGGACGGCGACGACCGGCCGGCGCCGGCCATGACCCTGCATTGGCTGCCCGCGCCCGAAGGCAAGAGCGATATGCGCCTGCGCGAAGACGAATTCGCGGCGATGAGTCGGGCCGCAGTGCGCGCGATCGCGGAGTTGTTGGCCTGCGGCCGGCTGCGTGGACAAGCCCTGCGGCCTGCCGATATCGCGGTGCTCACGCAGACCAACGATCAAGTCGCGCAAATGCGCTCGGCGCTGGCCAACGCCGGGATCGCCGCGGCGGCGCTCTCCAACAACAGCGTATTCGCCAGCGAGACGGCGAAAGAGCTGCAGACCTTGCTCGCCGCCCTGCTCGAACCCGGCGACCCGGGGCGCATGCGCGCCGCACTGGCGACGCGTGTGATCGGCCTGGATGCGGATGCGATCGCGGCGTTCGATGCCGGCGAGGGCGTGGCGCACGAGCAAGCGCGCGCGATCGAGGCCGCAGCGGAAGTCTGGCCTGCGCGCGGACCACTGCCGGCGCTGCTGCCGTTCGCCACCGCCGCCGCCGCGCGCTGGCTGGCGATGCCCGGCGGCGCGCGACGGCTCACCGACCTGCTCCATCTGCTCGAACTGCTGCAGGCCGAATCCGCCGCGCGTCCCGGTCCGGCCGAACAATGGCAATGGTTCGCGCGCCAATGCGCCAACGCGCGCGGAGGCGTCGAGGATGTCCGGCAACTGCGCCTGGAATCCGATGGCGGTGCGGTGCAGATCGCCACCGTGCACAAAAGCAAGGGTCTGGAATATGCGGTAGTCGTGCTGCCGTTCGCGGCCTATCACAGCGAACCGTCAGTGCAGGGCATGCACAGCGAAGACTTTCACGACGCGCAGGGCCGGCCGGCGCGGGCATGGCGGCGCAAGGGCGCGCTCGATTCGGCCGACTGGGACGAAATCGAGGCCCGGGTCGATCGCGAAGAGCGCGCCGAAGCCCAGCGACAGTTGTATGTCGCGCTGACCCGGGCGAAACATGCCGTGCACATCGTCTGGAGCAGGAACCGACGCACCGACGGCAGCGCGCTGCATTGGCTGCTTCATGCGGGCGAGCGCACCGGACGCAAACAGGACACGCTGGATCGTGCCGGTATGCGCGCGCGGATCGCGCAACTGGCCGCCGCTTCCGGCGGCAGCATCGTCATTCGTGACGACATCCTGTCGGCGCCCGCCATCGGCCCATCCGCCGCGACCGTCGACGCGCAGGACAAGATCCCGGCCGCGCGCAAGCCGCAGCGGCGCTTCCACCCCGATGCGCGTCTGCACAGTTTTTCTTCGTTGCATGCGCAAAGCGAAGACGCGCTCTCGCCGCGCGGCGCAGAAGACGAGGCGACGGTCGCCGACGACGACCTCGCCGTAGAGGCCGATCCTGCCGCCGCCGATACGGCCGAGTTGGCCGGCACCGCCTTCGGCAACGCCGTTCACGACGCATTGGAGTCGATCGACTTCGCCGCATGGCATGCGCCTGCGGATTCGTCCGACCGGATCGATTCCTGTCCGCCCGACCAGCGCGCGTTGATCGAACGTGCGCTGTTGCGGCAAGGTCTCGCAGCCACGCCCGCGCACCTGGCGCAGACCGCGCGCCTGATCGCGCGCGCCCTGCACGCGCCCTTGCCCGGCGGTGTGCGCCTGGCCGTGTTGCCGCCGGCAAGAAGGGTGCGCGAGATGTCGTTCCATTTCCGTCTGCGTCCGACCCGGATCGACAATCTGTACCGCCTGTTGCAGACGCATGGCTACCCGCGCCTGCGCAAGGTAGCGCCAGCCGTGATCGAAGGTCTGATGCAGGGCTACGTCGATCTGGTCTATCGCGACGACGATGGGCGGCACTACGTGCTCGACTACAAGACCAATCGGTTGCCGGCTTACGATGCGGCCAGCCTGCGCCGTTCGATCGTCGCGCAGGATTACGATCTGCAATATCTGATTTACCTGGTCGCGCTGCGACGGTGGTTGCGCCTGCGTCATGGCGCGGGCTTCGATCCGGCGCGGGCGATCGGCGGCGCGGTGTATCTGTTCCTGCGCGGATTGCCTGCGCCTGTCGCCGGCATGTCCGCTGTCGGGCCCGGCGGCGCGGACATGCCCGGGCTTTACATCGATGCGGTCGCGCCGCGATTGCTGGCCGAGCTGGACGATCTGTTCGACGGCGTCGCCGTCGGGGAGGCGCGATGAGCGACGGTTTCGCCCTGCGCGCACTGCAGGCATTGGACGCCCAGGGCGCGCTGCGTCCGATCGACAGCGCATTCGCGACGTTGTTGCGCGAACGCCTGGGCGCCGATCCGGCGGTCGCACTGGCGGGCGCATTGGCGATGCGCGCAGTCGCGTTGGGCCATAGCGGCTTCGTCCTGGCCGAAGCGGGCGCGTTGCTCGCCGCGCTGGATGCCGAAGTGGTCCTGCCGGCGCATGCGGATTGGGCCGCGGCGCTGCGCGCCAGCCGACATGTCGCGTTGCACGCACGCGCCATCTCGCACGCAGATGCCGACCGGGCGGCGACCGGCGACGATGCGTCATCGACGGCAGCCGCATCCTCGTCGCGTCTGCAAGACGCGACGGCCATGCTGGTGTTCGAACATGGCCGGGTCTGTCTCGCCCGCTATGCGCGTTACGAACAGGATCTCGCCGAACGCATCATCGCGCGCGCGCGGTCGGGTACGCCCGCTGTCGAAGACGAACCCGCGTTGGCGTCGCGCATCGCGAAGTTGTTCGGTCACGCTCCCTCGGAGGCGGCGACAGACGCGCGCGCGCCCGATCGCCAAGCCCTGGCTGCGACGATGGCTTTGCAGCGACGTCTGCTGTTGATCACCGGCGGTCCCGGCACAGGAAAGACCACCACCGTCGCGCGTCTGTTGGCGCTGCAGATCGAGGTTGCCCGTATGCGTGGCGACCCCGCGCCGAGGATTGCGCTGGCGGCGCCTACCGGTCGCGCTGCGGTGCGCTTGGGCGAAGCCATCGAGATCCAGGCGCGACGCGATCTCGAAGCCGGAAGGATCGACGCCGACACCGCCGCTGCGATTCCACGGCAAGCCCAGACCCTGCATCGCTTGCTCGGTTGGCGGCCCGGCCGGGTCGCGTTTCGGCATGACGCCGATCACCCATTGCCTTTCGACCTGATCGTGGTCGACGAGGCTTCAATGGTCGATCTGCCGCTGATGGCGAAGCTGTTCGCCGCGGCGCCGACGCAGGCGACGCTGGTGCTGCTCGGCGACCCGGATCAGTTGCCCGCGGTCGAGGCTGGCGATGTCCTCGGCGAATTGTGCCGGGCGGCGGGCGACGGACTGACCTTGTCCGCCGTCGATGCGCCGGTCACCGACACCCATGCGCATCCGCTCGCCGGAACCCGCGTGCATCTGCTGCAGGCGTGGCGACAGGCCGAAGCCGGCGCCTTGCGGGATCTGGCCGAAGCATTGCGTGAAGGCGACCGCGATGCGGTGTTCGACCGGCTGCGCGAAGAAGATGCCGCCTTGCAATGGCAGCATGGCGATATCGCTGCGCTCACCGAGATCTTGCGTGCGCGGACCTTGCCGCACTGGCAGGCCATCGCTGACGCCGCAGACCCTGCGATGGCGCTGGAAGCGGCTTCGCGCCTACGCGTGCTGACCGCGCTGCGCCGCGGCCCATTCGGCGCGGAGCATTGGAACGCCTGGTACGCCATCGAACTTGGCGCGCGCGAACCGTTTTTCCACGGGCGTCTGATCGCGATCGCGGCCAATAGTCCGAGCCATGGCTTGTACAACGGCGATCTGGGTGTGGTCTGGCGCGAGAGCCGTGGCGAGGCGGCGGTCTGGTTCCGCACCGCCGAGGGCCTACGCCCCTGGCGGTGCGGGCAGCTCCCCGCCCATGCGTCGGCTTTCGCCACCACCGTGCACAAGGCCCAAGGTTCCGAATTCGACGAGACGATCCTGATCCTGCCGGATGCCGACACTCGCGTGTTGTCGCGCGAGCTGCTCTATACCGCCCTGACCCGCGCACGGCGCCAGGTTCTGCTGTGGTCTCATCCTGCGACGCTGGAACGCGCGCTGGCGCGGCGGACTTGGCGCGATTCCGGCCTCGAAACCCGCCTGAACGCCCTGTCGGGCTTCTGAAAAACGGCTTGATCGCCCGGCCGGTCATGGTGGCAAAGACGAAACCGGCAAGAACGAAACCCGCGCATAAGCGACCGAGGCTCGCCGGCACTGGCCGGGCGATCAGGCCGCTCCGATCACACCGTTCCGGCCGCGGCGACTTTCGGCAGACTGCCCCGCTTGGCGGTTCGCGCTAACATGCCCGCCCCCTCTCCGGTAACGCGTCCATGAGCACTTCCGATTCCGATGATCGCCACGGCGCCGGCAGCGACCTTCGCAACGGCGTCAGCCGCCAGCAGGCCGAGGACGCCGTGCGGGTGCTGTTGCGCTGGGCCGGCGACGAACCCGCACGCGAAGGCCTGATCGATACGCCCAAACGCGTGGTCAAAGCGTATACCGACTGGTTCAGCGGATACGGCCTCGATCCGGACGACTACCTCAAACGCACCTTCGAGGAAGTCGGCGGCTACGACGAAATGGTGGTGCTGCGCGATATCGATTTCGAAAGCCATTGCGAACACCACATGGCGCCGATCATCGGCAAGGCCCATGTCGGCTATCTGCCCAGCGGCCGTGTGGTCGGCATCAGCAAGCTCGCGCGCGTGGTCGAGGCTTATGCGCGGCGTTTCCAGGTGCAGGAAAAGCTGACCGCGCAGATCGCGCACTGTATCGAAGAGGCGCTGCAGCCGCGCGGGGTCGCCGTGGTGGTGGAGGCCGCGCACGAATGCATGACCACGCGCGGCATCCACAAGCGCGGGGTCAGCATGGTGACCTCGAAGATGCTGGGCGACTTCCGCGACGACGCGCGCACGCGCGCCGAGTTCCTGCGGTTCATCGAGGGCGGCCTGAAGGGCTGATCCGCGCACGGCGTCGCGCGGGCGTACCGTGCCCCCGACACGAAGCGATGCCCCCCGCTTCCGCCACCGCAACGGTGGCTGCAATGACGAAGGGGGCCCCATGCGACAGCTGTTCGCCATGTGGTCGGCGTGCGAGCGCGTGCTCGCGGCCGACCGCTTCCCGCGCCATCTCTGGCGCACCTGCCTGTGCGTGCTGCTGGTCCTCGCGGCGTTCGCGGCGTGGGAGCTCATGGCGCTGCAATGGCTGTTGGCGCCGATGGCGGTGGCGGCATGAGCGCGCCCCGCGTCAACCCCTACCTCACGCAGCACGTGGAGACCTCGGGCATTGCAC
>SSEV01000001.1 GCA_008015095.1 Lysobacteraceae bacterium
ATCATCGGCCGCGACCTTGAGCAAGTTGCAAAGCTGCCGGGGGCTCTAAGAACCCCTCCACCGCCCTCATATGGGCTTTTGTGGTGACTCTCTCACCCCGCTCCCAGCCCGCCCAGGTGCCAGGGTCGATCTGGAGGGAGCGGGCAGCCTCCCGCTGGGATAGGCCAAGCTGACGGCGCTTGGCTATGAGCCGGCCGGCGAGCGTTCCCTCTTCGACCGGCTCCGGGTCATAGCCGAGGAAAGCGACGAGGGCCGGGATGAACCGAATTTCGGGCTTCCTCTGCCCCGTCTCCCAATTGTGAACCGTCCAGGCGTTCACGCCGAGGCGCTGAGCCGCCTCCTCTTGGGTGATGGCGAGCATGAGCCGGCGACGGCGGATGTGGTCGCCCAAGGTCTGTAGCTCGAAGTCCCATTCTTTTTGAATCAGTGACTTACGGCGAATCCGCACGAATGGCAAAAAGGCAACGCCTCTATGCCCCTGCGGTTGGGCCGGCGATCCTTCCGGCCGATGTCGCTGCCATCCCGAAGCGATCCTGCGTTATCGCAGCAAAATCTCAGGACCGTTGCTCGAACGCATTGATCTGCACGTGGAAGTCCCACGCTTACCGCCCGCGGAACTACGTCCCGATGCGCCTGCAGGCGAATCTAGCGAGGAAGTCCGCACGCGCGTGGTTCGTGCGCGCGACGCGCAACTGCAACGTGCGGGCGCACTCAACGCTCGGCTCGATCAATCAGCAACATCGCGCGATTGCCGACTGCGTCCGCAGGATCAGGCGATGCTCGAAGCCGCGATCGAACACCTGCAACTCTCGGCACGCTCGATGCACCGCATCCTGCGGGTGGCGCGGACGATTGCGGATCTGGCGGGCAGCGCCGACATCCTCAGCGCGCATGTGGCGGAGGCGATCGGGTATCGGCGTGGAGAACGCATCCCGGCCTCGTAGGCTGTCTGATCGTTTTACTGTCTCGCACCGCGACGAAATTCCGCAGACGAGAAGATCAAATGAGCCTGACCTCATTGTTTTGTTCACTCACTCCGATCGCATAAATTCCTTCGGCTCATTTTCCACAAACCGACCGGCGAAGAGCAATTCTCCGTTTCGGGTCCAGTTCGCGCCCAGGCCGTGGCGTGCCGCGTTGCCGGTTTGACCCATGGCCGCGAATTTTGCTTGACCTTCATACACTTCGATGGCTTCTGTCGACACGCCATAGACCTGCGCGCCTGTTGTGTTGAACTCGCCCTCCCACGCCCCACCATTGGCGAAACGCACGGCCACATGATCTTGGATGATGGCATTAGCGAAGTTCGCCGTCATTTCGCGGACATTCGTACTGGATGGATCATAAAATACACCAGCACCATTCGGCATGAGACCGATTCCGATTTCACCCTCATAGCGCATGTTGCCCGGCATAGTGACCACCGCAAAGGCGGGACTTTTCATAGCGGGGTTATCGCCTTTCACCACAGTGCCGTCTTGCTCGAACACGATGGATGCTTGCGACGGCGATCTCTCCGCGCGCGTCGCAGCTTCGCGCGCCTTGCGAGCATTCTCGCGAGCTTTTTCTTCCGTGTCCTTGGCGATGCGTTGCGCCGCACGAGCTTTCTCCACGACGGAGCGAACCATTGGGTGCAAGCTCGCGAGATCGCCTTGGCGCCGAGCCGTGATCACCGGCTCAATAACGGGAGTCGTATTGGGCGTACTCGCTAGCGCTGCTCCCGAATTACCACAGCCGGCAAAGCATATGGTTTCGTACAATAAATTGTTGGACCATGGGAGTTGTTGGCGCTTCGTCTTAAGTGCAACACGGCGCTGCGTGGCGGCGAAAGCGGCGTCAGCCGTTTGACCGAATCGCCTGATCTCTTCCGCCAGAACAGGCGCATAAATGCCTTCCTGAGCAATAGTGTTCGGCCCAGTTGAAAATGCCACCAACGTGTCATTTCGCGCTTCGATCGCGCCAATGCCTTTCGCCCCCCCTTGAAACCCGGCAAGTCCGGTATTTTGCGACAGGCGTCAAAAACCAGAAACACGGCCTTGGGCTGGATCGCCGCGAATTGCTCGGTGAGTGATTTAAGATTGAGGCCAAAGCGCGGCAGATCGGAGACATTCTGCAGATTGGCGTCGATACCGAGTAGATAGTTGTCCGGGATTTTCGGGTGCTGCACGCCGTGCCCGGTATAGTAAATGAAACCAATGGCATCAGGCCCCGCCGCAGAGAGCTTCGCGCTAAATTCGGCCAATACTTCTTCCAATCTCGCCCGCGACAGATCGCGCGCCCGCAACACAGTGAAACCCGTCGATTTCAATGCTTCTTCAATCAATCGGCCTTCATTTTCCGTACCCGGTAAACGTGATAAGTTATGGCTGTAGGCGGTCTGGCTTATGACAAGTGCCAATCGGTTTTCTTTCGCCTGCGCAAATGCGCTGTTGCTCAGAAAGAAAGCCGCAGCAACCAGCAATAGAACTCGTAACATTTCGGTCAGCTCCCTTTTGACGGAATTCATCTCGACCTTGTGTTGAAACGCGCGAAGGTCACACACTTTGTTCAATCAACACAGAACATCGGCGCACATTGCCTCACAATTTGCGCAGCGACGATTTACAAACCTGCGCTACCCACCACATCCCGAACCCGTTGCATTTGGCAAGATTTGCGTCGGCAGCACAGCAAGGGCCCATCCGGGTAGCGTTGCCGCGTCGATTCCCATTGCTTCCGTCGCTGCGACGAGTTCGTTGCCAAGTTGGGCGGCGTAGAGACGATTGTCCGTGTCGCTCGGTCGGGACGGCACGCCGCCGACGCCTTTGGTCCGTGCGCCGATGGATCCTGCAAACGCGCTGAGGTCCGCATCTTGCGGGGCGACCAATAAAACAATCCGCCCTTTGCCGCAAGGCGGCAGCGCGCCCAGCGAAATGTCTGGCGCGAGCTCCGTCAAAGTGAGCGGAACATTCGCGGTTATGAAGCCATCACTTATGCTGGTGTCCGAGCGCGGAAACACTTGCGTCAGCACGCCGGAAGAATCCTCATCGATCAACACAAGTCGGCCATCGACTTGGCTAGTGATGCGCAAGGCCAGCCTGTCGCCAACCTTCATCGCCAAAAGCCCGCATTGCAGGCCATTGGGCGCATAACGGCACAGATCGATTTTCACCCGGCCACGCGCTGGCGCAAATCGGGCGATCACTTCGTCCAATGCCTCGGTCGCGCGCGGCGGCTCGGCTGTCGATTGCTGCTCTGTCCACGTCGCCCCTTTCAGTGTCGGAACTGTCTTCTTAAGCCAATCGGCATGGCTCGATATTCGTGTATATACGCCATAAAAACCGGGCCGCGCGCAACCATAGCCGAAGCTCACCACGCCAACCTGTATCGGTCGCATCGCGTCATCGTGGGCCAGCATCGGCCCGCCGGAATCTCCTCGGCAGGTATCCTTAGCGCCACGCGGATAGCCGGCACAGAGATGGGCGGAGGTGACCTTGTAATCGGCGAACCCAGTGGTCGCGCGGATCTTGTCATATTGCGTGATGCAATCGCTCGTCGGCTGCAGCGGCAATCGTGCTACGAGCAGACGATTACTTATCAGCGCGATTTGCTTTTCCACGCGCGCGGGCTTCCACTCGAACGGCTGATATTCTTTCGTCGCTCCATAACCGGCAAGGCTCATCATGCCAGCTTGCGGTTCGGCAGCGGCAGTCAGAGCGAGCGGTATGATCGCAGTCGGGAATGGCTTGGCTAGTTTGACGAGCGCGATGTCATTTTCCTGCGTCAACGGATCATATTTCGGATGCACGCTCACTTGAGCGACGCGCACGCGCTGATTTTCTGACGCACCAGTGATCGTCGTTGCGCCGATCAGCACTTGGAATCGCGTGGCGTCAGTTCCATGACCACCGGACGACAGGAAACAATGCGCAGCCGTTAGTACCCACTGGGAATCGATCAGGGATCCGCCGCATTGGAAATAGGTTCCGCGGGCGGGATCAGACACCAGGATCGCGGCCATGAACGGCCAATCCTTAATGCTGGCTGGCGCGGCGCCAACCATTTTGGTTCCCGGTGGCGGTTGCGAGACACGCTCCGTCTGTGGCTGATCCTGGCCTGTGCCGAATGCCAACGCGGCCATTGTCGCAAGCGTAGCGATCGGGTGTTTCACGGGATTTCCCCCGCATCATAAAAGTCATTCTCTGGCGCGCCGCCAGCCCTGGCCCCCGGTTCGGCTTGTGCGCATTGGCCCGTGAGGCACGTTGGATCGAGATTTTTATCGCGCCACTTCGCACGCCAGCACAAATGTGGGCCATTCGTGCGCCCTGTCATACCGACCAGACCGAGCACATCGCCCTTGGCGACATAATCGCCAACCTTCACGTCAATGCGCGACAAGTGGAGATACATGGTAATGAGGCCCTGGCCGTGATCGAGGAACACGACTTTGCCTTCAAGATTTAGTTCATCGGCCAAAACGACTTTGGCCGTCGCCGGCGCGATGATAGGCGTGCCCACAGGTGCTGGTATATCCGCCCCATAGTGCGGGCTCTTTCTGTCCGGCTTACCAGAGATTTTATAAACCCGCTCATCACCGAACATGCCGGTGAAGCCTGGAAACTTTCCGTTGATGGCGATCGGATAAGCGAAGGCTTCCAAAAATCCTTGGAGATCGGCGCGGCTCCGGAGCGCGGCGACCTTCTTATCACCATCTGTTTTTGGCGGCGCGGCGGGCGGCGGCGCAGTCGATTTCGTCAGCCCAGAGACAATGCGCTGGCGCCATTGCCGTGCGCCGATCTCCAGGACCAATTGATGCGCTGACTTGCGAATGGAAACGACCAGACGCGACGGCGCATTGCGATCAATACCAAGAAAAGCAAATCCTTCGGCATCGGCGGTTGTTGACACACTCCCTACCGACATAGTCGCGCCCGGTTCGGCGCGAACGACCGCGAAGCCACCCTGCGTTAGTGCTTGGCGCTCAAGGACCGGCACCCCTGTTTCCATTTCACCGTTCGCCGCCGCAGCGGTGAGCGCCACTACAAGCGCCGCGCCGCCAAAAATCGCAAGCGAACCCTCCCGCATGACTTCGTCTACACGCTTCATAGCCATTTCTCCTTGTCCTTAAAGCAGTGACTAGTGGCTACAGAGCTCGAAGTACATGCCCCCCTAGACTGCCTAGATGTTAGCTGACAGCCGCAAATATACACATTCGTTCCAATTTTGCGATTGGCTCACCCCGTCATATCTGACAGGGTTCCGCTCTAGTCCTACGTGGACGTCTTACGGCCACCATCAGAATACCTAACGCTGAGCAATGGCTCGCCTGATAGCCCTGGGGCGCCACCCGAGGCATGCTCTCTCCACCCCGGCAGCACGGCCGAAGCGTCCACGGGGACGCCGCTTAGCACCATCATCGGCCGCGACCTTGAGCAAGTTGCGAAGCTGTGCCGGGGTTCTCTAAGAATTCCGCCGCCGCCCTCATATGGGCTTTTGTGGCGACTCTCTTTCCCCTCTCCCAGCCAGCCCAAGTATCCGGATCGACACCGACCGCTTTGGCTGCCTCTTGTTGCGTGAGACCAAGCTCACAACGTCTTAAGACAAGGCGACCGGCAAGGGTTCCCGTATCAACCGGCTCAGGGTCATAGCCGAGGAATGCGACAAGGGCCGGGATGAACTGCATTCCCGGCTTTGTCTTGCCCGCCTCCCAATTGTGAACCGTCCAGGGGTTCGCCCCGAGCTGCTGCGCCGCTTCCTCTTGAGTGATCGAAAGAACCAGCCGGCGACGGCGGATATGGTCGCCCAAGCTCTTCGGCTCAAAGTCCCATGCCTGTTAAATCAGCGATTTACGTGAAATCCGCACATATGGCAAAAAGGCAACGCCTCTATGCCCCTGCGGCTGGGCTGGCGATCCTTCAGGAAGATGTCGCTGCCATCCCGACGCGATCCTGCGTTATCGCAGCAAGATTTCAGGACCGCTGCTCGAACGCATCGACCTGCATGTGGAAGTGCCGCGGTTACCGCCGGCCGAATTGCGTCCGGATGCACCCGCTGGCGAATCCAGCGAAGACGTGCGCATGCGCGTGGTCCGCGCACGCGACGCGCAACTGCAACGTGCGGGCACGCTCAACGCCCGACTCGATCAATCGGCGACATCGCGCGATTGCAGACTGCGTCCGCAGGATCAGGCGATGCTCGAAACCGCGATTGAGCACCTGCAACTCTCCGCGCGGTCGATGCATCGCATTCTGCGCGTCGCCCGCACCATCGCCGATCTGGCGGGCAGCACCGAGATTCTTAGTGCACATGTGGCGGAGGCGATCGGGTATCGGCGGGGGGAACGCGCGCCGGCCTCGTAGCCTGTCTGACCGTTCTACGATCTCGCACCGCGATGGAATTCCGCAGACGAGAAGATCAAATGAACCTGACGCTGTTGTCCAACGGCGGAGTTCGTCGTTCGCGCATTCCGTGCGCCAGGGCGCACGCTACGCGAGATTGTTTAGGGCGTGCTCCAGCACGCCGTTGTGTACGAGTTACAGGCTTTTTACCTACCCGGCGAGCGATACGCGTAAGCCCTCTCCGATCACATCTGGCTCCAGACTCCTCCCGAATGAGCCTGCGAGATCAGGTCGGAGTTGACGTCATCGCACGAAACGACGGCGAGCGAGACCGCGTTTTCTTGCAGTGCGGCCTGCAATTGCGGGTTGGCGTCGGTGATGTTGCGGAGGATGCAGGTCGCTATCGCTTCGCGGCGCTGATCCGAGATATCGCGCGGCAACGCCACCTCGATCGTCACGCTCACGCCGTTGGCGTCGTTGCTCCAGTGCGTCCGGTACTTGGGATGACCGATCGCGTACGGGTCTTTGACCTGATCCACATCGGCGAATCTCGGAATCCGCTTGATCTCAGCGATCTCGTCAACCGCTTCAAGAATGGAAGCCGGCGTCAGAAGCCATTGGTCGGTGCCGGGCTTTGGCACACCATAGCGGGCGCGTCCCAGCGGCTTTATCGACGTCGTCCCCGGCCGACAGGATGCGGTATGGGTCACTTCGACGAGGTCTCCGGTGAGATACCTGATCAGTGGTTGCGCTTGCTGGAAGGGATACAGCGCGGTCAGCGCCAGCAACCCGGCGCCTTCGTGCAGCACTTCGCCGCTATGCGCGCCGACGACTTCCGGGATCACGAAAGGTTCGAAGTGATACCAACCGCAACTCAAGCACTGCGTGGCGCTGCCGAAGATTTCGCTCACGCTGAACCCGTCGACGACCGGAGCGCCCCAGGTCTTTTCCAGTCGCTGACGCCATTTCTGCGTCAGGTACTGCGAATAAGACACCACCAGACGCAGCCCGGTCTGCGGGAATCCATCCGGGTACCTCGACATCGTGTCGAGCGTGAAGGCGCGTAGACATCGCTCCAGGCCCGACAGTACCGAACAGCGCTCTTCTACGTTGGCGTCATTGTGGGATCGCAACAATGTGTTGCGCGCGTAATCGAAGCTTCCCGCGTCGTACACGCTGATGCGATGGAAATGGATCGGGGCGGGAACGCGGATCAGGTGTCCGTGATAGGGATTCGTGAAATGCAATCCGCGGAAGTAGCGGGTTACCGGATTCCCCTGAAGATGCCGAGTGACGAATTCCTGGATAAATTCCTGCTCGCGATCGCTCCGCACCGTGACCAACGGGTTCCCGGTCGTACCGCTGGTCAGAACGTCGTTGCAGACCACGCCCGCGCGGTTTTGGGCATGTTCCCCGGCCGCACGGATGTCTTCCTTGTCGATCGTCGGCAGCGTGGCAAGCCGCGTTCGGTCGATATGTTCTAAATCGCAGCCCGCCCAACGATCACGAAAAAAACTCGTTTCGCCGGCATTGCGGATCGTCCCGGGAAGAAGCGCATCGTGAAATGCGTGTAACGCGGAAATGGACCCGAGAAGCGAATCGTCGATCAACATCGTTAGGCCATCCATTCCGGCTTGCGAGGCCGGAGGACTGCTGGCAGATCACGGCGCACGCGACATCGGCGTGCGCCCCCAAACGCGCCTCAGCGCTTCCTCAAGCCTCGGGCAGACCCGCTCGCTTCAGGTGGTCTTTGTTCTCTCCGCTGAGGATTGCCCGGGCGAGATTGAGCAGTTCCGTCGCTTCCTGCGCTTTCGCGCGACTGCTCGCGTAACGGTTGATCACCTCTTGGGTCGTCGCTTGCACCGTTCGCCAATCGTTCTCAACCGCTCGCGTGTACAAGTCAATGACTTTGGTCAGTGGCATGCCCACCGCTTTCTGGAAATCGGCTTCGTACAGGGTTTGCGTCTTCTTGCTCATTGGGCGTTTCTCCTTGGCTGGACAGAGCACAGTCAGCATCGCAGCAATAGCACACACTACCCCCTGTCACAAGAGTCTCTACCAACCGTCTATCGGCGCGTCATGTCATGCTTCTTTGCTTGAACCCGCCGCAACCGCTTCCTTTCCAATCGCAACGATCATTGATTCCGCAAAGACAGTCTTCACTGTGGGAAAAGACCGAGTTCGAAACCCGCGTTATCCACGCGTTGTGCGAGCCATCGCGGATCTCGCGGAGCGGCGAGATTGTCATCGCGCCGTCTCTCACCGAGGCCGCTGGTGATCGGCGTAGCCCATCGCACCGCGGATCTTGAAGGGGCCGTTTCGGAATGGCATTCAGCATCAAACTCCCTTCGCAGCGCCAGTTTGGATCTTGACGCCTGTCGCGATCGCCGCTGGCGTCGCACCGAAGTTCATGCGATGTTGCGCGCACGGGCGTCGACAACCGCCTTCGGACCGGCGAGGTCATCCCGTCATAGTCCGCAGTGGGACTTTGCGGTTCACGAAATCGGACCGGACCGTCGATTCGTCGCTCCTTGAATCAAGCTTCGGAATGCGGGCCAACACCATGAACGAAGTCCACGGCAGCTGTCTTTGTGGGGATGTCTCTTTCCGCCTGACATGGCCCAGCCTCTGGGTCGCGCATTGCCATTGCACGCTGTGTCAGCGGGCGCATGGCGCGGCCTTCGTCACCTGGATCGGGATGAATACCGAAGCCTGCGCGATCGACGATCCGCATGCGCATTTGCGCTGGTACGCATCCACGCCGGGCGCCGAGCGCGGGTTCTGCGCGTGCTGTGGCAGCAGCCTGTTTTTCCGCTCGGAGCGCTGGGCGGGCGAGCTGCACATCGCCGTCGCCAATCTGCACGGCGCGGTGGATCGCGCGCCGATGGCGCATGTGTTCTGGGAGTCGCATGCGCCGTGGGCCGCGACCGATCCAAACGACGGCCTACCGCGAAAAGACGGCGCCGGTTCGAACTGAGGCAGGGAACGCTGCGTTGTTCAGCACGCCCTTCGCTGGCTGCGTCGAATGCGCGACTCGCGCCCCCCCCACGCCGGCTAATCGCCAAGGCACCCCGGTTCGGTGCAAGCTTGCCGATTCATCAAGGCGTCGACCGCGGATTTCGCACGCCGCTCGCGTTCGGCCTTGGTCATGCAGACCATCTGGCTACGCCGCGTGCCGGCGATGGTGGCGCGTTCGCAAACCATCTCGTCGCCTTCGCGCCTGGTCAGATTCGCGTTGATCTGCTCCAACGCGTTGAACAGTTCGATGCGTTGATCGGCGCCGAGCCCGTCGAGGGAGTCGCGGCCGTCGAGCAGGGCGAACACTTTCTTCTGCGCCCCATAGACCTGACGGCGCCGGATCGGATCGAGATAGAGATATTTCTCGTCGCCAGCCTTGAGGTCGGCGTTGATCTGCCGTTGCTCGGCGAGAATTTCCGGAACGGTCGGTTGCTTGGTCTCGGCGTCCACGCCTTCGTCGGCAGCTATCGCCGGCATCATGGCCAATCCCTGGGCCGCGAGCAGAATCGCTAACAGCAGGCGCATGGCCCACCCCCGGCACGGTGAGGAGCCTGTTATATACCGCCATGCTTCTGGCTTTGCCATAGCCGCGACGGCCGAGAGTCCAACTCCGTCGGTGATCGGTGTCCATGGCCGCCAATGCTGCCGACCGGCGGCCACCCGGAAGCATCATGCTGCAGTGCAGCGCGTTCTCTACAGAACCGGCTTGTTGAAGGCCGGCTTGTTGAAGGCCGGCTTGTTGAAGGCCGGCTTGTTGAGGACGGGGTTATCAAAGGCAGGCGAGTTCCTCGCCCCCTGACATCGCGATAGCGAAAGGACAGACTCGGCACATCGTCACCACGGCCCGCCGATCGGCACGAGCACGGCTGGACGAACGTGCTCGGCACCGCCGTCGACCGGGCAACGTCCCGGCCGACGACGACCATGCTCAGTTGCTGACGCGAATGCCTTCGCGTTGGATCTTTTCGCGCAAGCGCTTGCGCTCGCCGACGCTCATGCACTTGTTCTGCGGCCGGTTGGAACCGATGACCTTGACGCGTTCGCAGACCATGCGGCTGTCTTCGGCCTTGGTCAGCAACGCATTCATCGATTCGAGCGCATTGGCCAACTCGATCTTGCCGTTCGGGCCAAGCTCTTCGATCGTGGTGCGGCCCTCGATCAAACGGTAGATGTCCGCCTGCTTGTCGAGGATGGCTTTGCGGTCTTTGTCGGAGAGATCGGCGTAATCGCCTTCTTTCTTCTCGATCGAGCGCTTGAGGCTGTCCTGCGTGGCGCGGATCTGCGCGGGCGTGGAGTGGATTTCGATCGCGTCGTCGGCGAACGCGGGCATCGGGATCACCAAGGACAGTAAGGCGATAGCAAGGAGTTGTTTGCGCATAGCGGAGGTTGAATTAAACGAGCGGGTATTTCAGCACAAAACCCGGACTGTGCGAGTCGGTGATCGGCGGAAAGCTTTGCCGGCATGCCCAACGTTCAGCGATTCGCCCTGCGCGTGCCGACGACACGCCGGGGGAGTGCGGTGGGGGCCCAGACACACCCGAAGCCTCCCGCGACGGCGCTCGCATCCGGCCATGGGCGCGGCCTTGGCCGCTCAAAGCCCCGGGTTCCGCGCTTCGCCAAGGCACTGAACCTGCCCGACATTGCACATCTGCCCACGATTCAGCGAGTTTCTGGCGTTCTCGCGATGCTCGCGCTGCTGCTTGGCGGTCATGCAGACCGATTTCGCACGATTCGAACCCACGGTCCTGGCGAACTCGCAGACCATGCGCTCATCCTCGGCCTTGGTCACGGTGGCCTTGACCCACTCGATGGTGTTGAACACTTCGACGCGGTGTTCGGGCCGTAGCTGCTCGATATCTTCGACGCCATCGAGCAGCAGCAGGATGCGGTCCTGCTTCGCCACGAGCGCTTTGCGTTCGGACGCGCTGAGATCCTTGAACGGGCCTTTGCCGGCTACGACCTGGGCGCGGAGCCGGATCTGCTGCGCAGAGATGTCGCGCAGGGAGGGAGGTTCGGGCTGGGCCTGAACGGACATGGCGGTCCAAGCCAGCCCCAGGGCCGCGACCAGCGCGGCCACGAAGCGGATCGATCTGTTTTCCACGGCGGCCTCCTGTGGTTTCAGGGGAGTCGCCGGCATACTTAGTCCATTAGCATTGCTAATTCAATGCCGGCAACCCCATCCGCCAAAGTCGGCGCAGCCTCCCTCAGGCCGCAACGGCCGGGCGCTCGTGGAACTGCTCTTCCTCGGTCGAGCCCTTGAGGGCCACGGTCGAAGACTGGCCGCCCTGGATGGTCTGGGTGACGGCGTCGAAGTACCCGGTCCCCACTTCGCGCTGGTGCTTGACCGCGGTGAAGCCACGGTCGGCGGCGGCGAACTCGGCTTCCTGCAATTCGACGAAGGCGCTCATCTGACGGCGAGCGTAGCCATGGGCGAGGTTGAACATCGAGTAGTTCAGGGCGTGGAAACCGGCCAGGGTGATGAACTGGAACTTGTAGCCGTAGCTGGCGATTTCCTTCTGGAACTTGGCGATCGTCGCGTCGTCCAGGTTCTTCTTCCAGTTGAACGACGGCGAGCAGTTGTAGGCGAGCATCTTGCCGGGGTGCACCTTCTGCACGCCCTCGGCGAAGCGCTTCGCGAAATCGAGGTCCGGCGTGCCGGTCTCGCAC
>SSEV01000029.1 GCA_008015095.1 Lysobacteraceae bacterium
ATCAAAGACCGCATCGGCCTGCGCATGATCGAGGCCGCAGAGCAGCGCGGCGATATCAAGCCCGGCGCGACCCTGGTCGAAGGCACCGCCGGCAACACCGGTATCGGATTGGCCCTGGTCGCGCAGCAGAAGGGCTACAAATTGATCCTAGTGGTTCCGGACAAGATGAGCCGCGAGAAGATCTTCAATCTCAAAGCGATGGGCGCGGAGGTCATGTTGACCCGTTCCGACGTCGCCAAAGGGCATCCGGACTATTACCAGGATATGGCGGCGCGGATCGCGCGCGAAACGCCGGGCGCCTATTTCATCAATCAGTTCGGGAACCCCGACAACCCGGCCGCGCATGAATTCGGGACGGGCCCGGAGATTTTGCGCCAAATGGGCGAGGTCGGCGGTCTTGACGCGATCGTATTCGGTTGCGGCAGTTCGGGCACGATGACCGGCTTGTCGCGTTGCTTCGCCGGGCATTCGCCGCATACCGAGCTGGTCCTCGCCGACCCGGTAGGCTCGATTCTCGCCGAATACATCAACGACGGCCGGCTCAACGATAAGTCCGGCACCTGGATGGTCGAAGGCATCGGCGAGGACTTCCTCCCGTCGATCTCGGACTTCAGTCGGGTCAGCAAGGCTTACGCGATCACCGACAAAGAGAGCTTCCTGGCCGCGCGCGAGCTGTTGCGCGCGGAAGGCGTGCTCGGCGGCTCATCGACCGGCACCTTGCTGGCAGCCGCATTGAAATATTGCCGCGAACAGACCGAGCCGAAAAACGTGCTGGTCTTCGTCTGCGATACCGGCAACAAATACCTGTCGAAGCAGTACAACGACTACTGGATGCTCGATAACGGATTCCTGGAACGGGAGCAGTACGGCGATCTGCGCGATTTGATCCTGCGTCCGTACAACCGTCGCGATACGGTGGTGGTCGGTCCGAATGACTTGCTGGTGACCGCGTACCAGCGGATGAAGCTGTACGAGATCTCGCAGTTGCCGGTGATGGACGGGGAGCGAATCATCGGCATTCTTGACGAGAGCGATGTGCTGCTGCATGTCTATGGGGACGAGGCGCGGTTCCGCGATCCGGTGTCCACCGCGATGGTCAGCAAACTCGATATCCTCGATGTGCGCGCGCCGGTCGAGGCCCTGCTGCCGGTCTTCGACCGCGGCCACGTGGCTATCGTGATGGACGCTGAGCGGTTCCTGGGCCTGATCACCAGGATCGACCTGCTGAACTGGCTGCGCCGACGGGTCCAGTGATACGGCCCAAATCATCCGACCGGAATCCCGGGGCGCAGTGTTAAAATTCAGGGTCTTAGCCAAGGAGTCCCCTCCGACATGACCCAGTCAGACACGCCAGGGCCCGGCAGCGACGGGCATTCCGATGAAATGGGCAGTTGGGGCGTCGGCACTCGTGCGATTCATGCCGGGCAGTCGCATGATCCGACCACCGGTGCGGTCATGCCGCCGATCTACGCGACCTCGACCTATGCCCAAAGCAGTCCGGGCGTACACCAGGGGTTCGAGTATTCGCGGACGCACAATCCGACCCGGTTCGCCTACGAGCGCTGCGTCGCTGGTCTGGAACGCGGTAGCCGTGGGTTCGCTTTCGCCTCCGGTCTCGCCGCCACTTCGACCATCCTGGAGCTGCTCGACAGCGGCAGCCATGTCATCTGCATGGACGATGTCTACGGCGGTACGTTCAGGTTGTTCGAACGCGTGCGTCGGCGCAGCGCGGGACTCGATTTCAGCTTCGTCGACCTCACCGACGCTTCGGCCGTGACGGCCGCGATCAGGTCGAATACGCGCATGATCTGGGTGGAAACGCCGACCAACCCGATGCTCAAGATCGTCGATCTGGCCGCAGTCGCCGCGATCGCCAAGAAGCATGGTCTGCTGATGGTGGTCGACAACACCTTCGCCTCGCCGGTCCTGCAGCGTCCGCTCGAGCATGGGGCGGACATCGTCATGCATTCGGCGACCAAGTATCTCAATGGTCACTCCGACATGGTCGGCGGCATGGCCGTGGTTGGGGACAATGCCGAACTTGCCGAGAAGATGGCGTTCCTGCAGAACTCGATCGGCGCGGTGCAGGGGCCGTTCGACAGTTTTCTGGCGCTGCGCGGGCTCAAGACCCTGCACCTGCGCATGCAAGCGCATTGCGCGAACGCGATGGCGCTCGCCGAATGGTTGCGCTCGCATCCGGCGGTCGAGCAGGTGATCTATCCGGGACTTCGCGATCATCCGCAGCATGCGCTCGCCGCGCGGCAAATGGATGGTTTCGGCGGCATTGTTTCGGTCCGCATCAAGGGCGGCTTCGACGGCGCCAAGCGGATGTGCGAACGCGTACGCCTGTTCACGCTCGCCGAATCGCTGGGCGGTGTCGAGAGTCTGGTCAATCATCCTGCCGTGATGACTCACGCGTCGATTCCGGCCGATCGCCGCCAAGCACTGGGCATCCACGACGATCTGGTCAGGCTCAGCGTCGGCGTCGAGTCGCTGGAAGACCTGCGTCGCGATCTGGAACGCGCTCTGGCCCCATGAGCCAACGTCGTACGCCGGCCGGTTACGGTCCGTTCCCGGCCGGCCCCATCAGTCTGATCGAGAACGCCTGGCGCGAGCGCGCACTGATCGCGCAACTGACCAGGCGCGAAGTGCTGGGCCGTTATCGCGGCTCGATCATGGGCCTGGCGTGGTCGTTTCTACACCCGCTGCTGCTGCTGGCGGTCTACACCTTCGTGTTTTCGGTGGTGTTCGAGGCGAAGTGGCCTGGTCTGCTGGATACGCACAGCAAGAGCCGTTTCGCGCTGGTGCTGTTCGTCGGGGTGATCGCCCATGGCATCGTCGCCGAAGCGATCACCCGCGCGCCGGTTCTGGTGCTGGGCAACGCCAATTACGTCAAGAAAGTGGTGTTTCCTCTGGAGACCCTGGGCTGGAGTCTGGTCGGTTCGACGCTGTTCCACGCGACGGTGAGCCTGGGCATCCTGCTGATCGCGAAATGGTCGCTCGAAGGCTGGGTGCCGTTGAGCGCGTGGTGGCTGCCCGTGGTGCTGCTGCCGCTGATGTTCTTCGCGCTCGGCGCCACATGGCTGCTGGCCTCGCTCGGCGTGTTCATCCGTGATATCGCGCAGGTCACCGGCCTCATCGCGACCGTGCTGATGTTCCTCGCCCCGGTGTTCTATCCGATCACCGCGCTGCCGCACGCCTACCGTGGCTGGCTGTATCTCAATCCGATCACGCATGCGATCGAATGCGCGCGCGCCGCGCTGTTCGAAGGGCGGTCGCCGGACGCCGGACCGCTGGCGCTGTATTACGCCGCCGCGCTGACGTTCATGCTGTTCGGGTATTGGTGGTTTCAGAAATCGCGCCGGGGGTTCGCCGATGTCCTCTGAACGCGCCTTGCCCGAAACCGACGATGCGATCGCGGTCGCCGCGGTCGGTAAGTGCTATCAGATCTACGATCGTCCCGAAGACCGTCTCAAGCAGGCTGTGGTGCCGCGCCTGCAGCGCGCGATCGGTCGCGAGCCGAAGCGGTTCTTCCGCGAGTTCTGGGCGTTGCGCGATGTGTCGTTGCGCGTGGCGCGCGGCGAGACCGTGGGCGTCATCGGTCGCAACGGTTCGGGCAAGTCGACCCTGTTGCAGATCATCTGCGGCACGTTGGCGCCGACCAGCGGCGACATCGCGTTATCCGGCCGGATCGGCGCACTGCTCGAACTGGGCAGCGGCTTCAACCCCGAGTTCACTGGGCGCGAAAACGTCCATATGAGCGCCGCGATCCTCGGTTTGAGCGACGCGGAGATCGCGGCCAAGTACGACGATATCGTCGCCTTCGCCGACATCGGTGATTTCATCGAGCAGCCGGTGAAGACGTATTCCAGCGGCATGTACGTGCGGCTCGCGTTCGCTGTGATCGCCCATGCCGACGCCGACATCCTGGTGATCGACGAGGCGCTCTCGGTTGGCGATGTCTTCTTCGGGCAGAAATGCATGCGTTTCCTGCGTGATTTTCAGAAACGCGGCACCGTGTTGTTCGTGAGTCACGACGCAGCGGCGGTCGTCAATCTTTGCGATCGCGCGATTTGGCTCGATGGCGGCAAAGTGGTCATGGATGCCGCGGCCAAGGATGTCTGCGAGGCTTACCATGCCAGCACCTACGGCCATGCGCCCCCTGCGGCGGCGGCGCGCGCCGGGGACGAAGTCCAGCGGGCGATCGTCGACGAAGGGTTCGATCGCGATCTCGACAAGAGCGTGCACAGAGTCTTTCGCTTCGATGGCGATAAGGCCGGCTTCGGCGACGGTGGAGCGAAAATCCTCTCGGTGTCCTTCGTCGGCGCCGACAGCGGCCCGCTCAGCCAGATTCGCGGCGGCGAACTGGTGCGCCTGACCATCGTCGCGCGGGCCGAACGCGACCTGTCCAGTCCGATCGTCGGCTTCTTCCTGAAGGATCGTCTTGGGCAGCAACTGTTCGGTAACAACACCTATCGTGAAAGTGCGCCGACGCCGATGCCCGCTGCGGCCGGGCAGCAGGTCGTAGCCGTGTTCGAGTTCCGGATGCCGTATTTGCCGTTGGGCCGCTACACCGTGGATGCAGCGATCGCCGACGGCAGTTATTTCGATCATGTGCAGGCCGACTGGGTGCATGATGCGCTGGTGATCGAATCGGTCTCCAGTTCGTTGTCGACCGGGCTGGTCGGTATTCCTTTCCGGTCGATTTCGATCCGCACGGGCGAGGCGTCGTTATGAGCGGGTTCACCCCGGCAATCACTTCTTTCGGTTGAGGACGGATCTTGCACGCGAGTTCCTACGAGCACATGCAGCGCCTGGTCGCGGCCTATCTTGACCGCGAGCGTCCGCTGGCGGCTGTCGACATCGGCTCCTACGACGTGAACGGCTCTTATCGCAGCCTGTTCGATGGCCCGCGCTGGCGCTATATCGGCGTCGATCTGGAGCGCGGCCCGGGCGTCGACGTGGTGCTCGATTCACCTTATCGCCTGCCGTTCGCCAGCGGTTCGGTCGATCTGGTGCTGTCGGGCCAGGCCTTCGAGCATATCGAGCATTTCTGGATGACCTGGCTGGAGATCATCCGCGTGCTCAAGCCGGGCGGGTTGATTTTTCTGATCGCGCCATCGCGCGGCCCGGAGCATCGCTATCCGCAGGACTGCTGGCGTTTCTATCCCGACGGCTATCGCGCGCTGGCCAAATTCGGCGACTGCGAACTGCTTGAAGTGTCGACCGACTGGGAACCGCATGCCGATCCGGGGAGCGCGCCCTGGGGCGATACGGTCGGTGTCTTCCGCGGGCGGGACATGCGTCTGCGCAAACGGATTGCGCTGGCGGTCGCACGACACGCCTTGCGGATCCAGATCGCCAATGGATGAGGCTCTGCGCATGAATCTGTTCAAGCCCAATACGTCGATGTCGATGATGCCGCGGCATGTGCCGCCGAGCGCATGGATCGGGCATATCCCCTTTGCGTTCTGGGCGATCGAAGAAATACGTCCGGCGGTCATGGTCGAACTGGGCAGCCATTACGGCACTTCGTATCTGGCGTTCTGCCAGGCGGTGCGCGATCGCGGTCTGGATAGCAAATGCTTCGCGGTCGACACCTGGGCCGGCGATGAGCATTCCGGCTTCTACGGCGAGGACGTCTATCGCGAGCTATACGCCTACAACCAGGAACATTACGCCGGATTTTCGCAATTGATGCGGATGAGTTTCGACGATGCCCTGGGATATTTCGCGGATGGGTCGATCGATTTGCTGCATATCGACGGCCTGCACACTTACGAAGCGGTGAGCCACGACTTCGAATCGTGGCTGCCGAAACTGTCCGCGCGTGGAGTGGTGCTGTTCCACGACACCATGGTGCGAGAACGCAATTTCGGCGTGTGGCGGTTGTGGTCCGAGTTGCGCGGGCGCTATCCGGGTTTCGAGTTCCAGCATACGCACGGGCTCGGAGTACTGCTGGTTGGCAAGGATCAACCGCAATCCCTGCGCGATCTCGCCGCGGTCGGCGGCACCGCGTTCGAGGTGCCGTTGTTGCGCCTGTTCGAAGCGCTGGGGGCACGGATCTATGCCGCGGTCAGCGAGAAGACGCTGACCCGCCAACTGCAGGAGTCGCAGAGTTTCGTCCAGCATTACATCGCCGAAGTGCAGCGAGTCCAGGCCGAGGCCCAGGATAAGACCGAAGCGATGCGTTCCGAGATGATGCAGTCCCATGCCGAGCGGGCCGAGGCGCTGACCGCGCAGATCGAGTCCTTGCGGCAATCGTGCTCCGCGGGCGAAGCTGCGTTGGCGTCGCAGCGGCAGGCGGTGGCGGATCGCGAGACCCGGATCGCGGCGCTGCAGCAGGCGCAGGCCGATCGCGAGGCATGGATCGAGGCGGAACGCCGCGGCTGGCAGACGCGCGAATCCGCCGTCGCGACAAAGCTTTCCGCCGCGGAAGCGGATCTCGCGAAGCTGATCGCGGACGCCGATGCCTTGCGTGCGGCGAATCAGCGTCTGGGCGATAGTGTGCGTGGGCTCGAATCGGAACGCGAACGTTATGCGGCGCAGGTCGAGTCGTTGTCCGCACGCCTGTCTGCCGCCGAACTGGTGCACGCTGACGGCGAACGACGGCTCGTCGAGAGCGAGTCGGCGCGGCGTGATGCGGATCAGGCGCATGCGCTCGAGCAGGCGCAGCGACAACAGGAGCTCGATCAGCGTGGAGACGAGTTGCGCCGCCTCGGCGCGCGCCTGGATGCGTTGTCGGCGGATATGGAGAAAATGTTGCGCTCGAAGAGCTGGAAGATTACCGCCCCTGCGCGTTGGCTGGTCAGACAGATCTTCGGAGAACGATGATGACATCGCTCAAGTCGCTGCTGGGCAGGATGATGCGGGCGGGGTATCACGCGCTGCCGGTGCCGTGGTCGGTGCGGTTCTGGTTCAAAAACAGCGTTTTCGCCATCGGCGCGCCGTTGTTGAAGCACACCAACGCCTACCGGCGCTGGCAAGAGTTTCTGCGTGACAGAGAGGTCAAAGATCGGCAACCGCTTCCGCGCGCGCCTGCGCTGCCGGGCGATAGCCCGCATTTGCGCCATGCGCGCGCGATATTCGCTACCGCACAGGGCGGACGGCATCCCGATCACGTGGCGCAATGCCCGCTATCGCCGCCGCAGGCGGTCGGCGCCAAGGCGATCGCCTTCTATCTGCCGCAGTTCCATCCGATCGTGGAGAACGACCAGTGGTGGGGCAAGGGCTTCACCGAATGGACTAATGTCACCAAGGCGGCGGCGCAATTCGTCGGCCACGAACAGCCGAAGTTGCCGGCGGAACTCGGGTTCTACGATCTGCGTCTGGTCGAAGTGATGCGTCGTCAGGCAGAGTTGGCCAGACTGCACGGCGTCTACGGCTTCTGTTTCCACTATTACTGGTTCTCGGGTCGCCGCTTGCTCGAGCGCCCGCTCGATCAGTACATCGCCGCTACCGATATCGATTTCCCGTTTTGTCTGTGCTGGGCCAACGAGAACTGGACCCGGCGCTGGGATGGCCATGAAAGCGATGTATTGCTAGGCCAGACCTACAACGATGATAACGATCTGTCGTTCATCCGCGATCTGCTGCCTTATCTGCGCGACCGACGCTATATCCGCATCGACGGCAGGCCGTTGGTGATCGTCTACCGGCCCTCACTGTTGCCCGATTGCCGACGCACGCTCGAGTGCTGGCGCGCGTATTGCCGTGAGCACGGGCTGGGCGAGATTTTCTTGGCGATGGTGCAGTTCGACGTCGAGGATCCAAGTGTTTACGGTTTCGACGCTGCGTTGGAGTTCCCGCCGCACAAGCTGGCGCGCGAGCTGCGCCCGATCAATGACGAAGTGGAAATCGTCAATCCCGACTATAGCGGCACCGTGCTCGATTACCGCCGCTTGGTCGATGCCGCCATCGCCTGGCCAGAGCCGGAATATCCGCTGTTCCGCGGGGTCTTCCCCGGCTGGGACAACGAAGCGCGCAAGCCCGGCAAGGGCTATACCTTCGCGCACTCCTCGCCGGCGACCTACGCGCGATGGTTGCAGGCCGCAGTCGACTATGCCGGGCGTCATCCGGTGCGCGACGAGCGCGTGGTGTTCGTGAATGCCTGGAACGAATGGGCGGAAGGCGCTTATCTCGAACCCGACCGCCGCTATGGCTATGCCTATCTCGACGCGACGCGCAAGGTGTTGGAATCGCGTGCGCGGATCGGAAACCTCGCGGTCATTTCGCACGACGCGCATCCGCACGGCGCGCAATATCTCGCACTCAATCTGATCCGTGAACTGAACGTCATCGGATGCGAGACCACGGTGTTGTTGCAGGGCGGCGGCAGGCTGGAGGCGCAATTCGAAGCGTTGGCGCCGGTGCACAGGCTGTATGCGATGCGTGAGGAGGATATCGCAAACCTGGCGCGGCGCCTCCACGATAGCGGCACGTACGCAGTGATCGCCAACACCGCGGTTTCCGGCAGGGTGGTTCGAGCTTTTGCCGATGCCGGTCTGCGCATCGTCGCACTGATCCATGAATTGCCGGGCGTGATCGCGGAGCATCGGCTCGAACAGGCGGTGGCCGATCTGGTCGAGACCAGTCATCGGCTCGTACTGCCGTCGGCCGCAGTGCGCGAGGGACTGCAACCGTTCCTTGATGGCCGAATCGGGCAACACAAGATCGTGTTGCGGCCGCAGGGGCTGTTCACGCGCAGCCGTTACCGCGGCTATGTCGACATGTCGACGCCGAGACGGCGCCTGCGCGAGAAACTCGGGCTCGATGCGCAGGCGAAGATCGTCTTGGCGGTCGGCTACGCCGATCGCCGCAAAGGCGTGGATCTGTTGGCGCGCGCCGCGGCGATCTGCGCCCGCCGCGATCCCGATCTGCATGTGGTCTGGGTCGGACATCGCGATGTCGATCTGCAGGCGGAGATCGATGGCTTGCTTACCGACGGCGGCATCGCCGATCGCTTTCATTTCCCCGGTTTGGATTTCGACACCGACGACTACTACGCCGGTGCGGATGTCTATGCGCTGGCCTCGCGCGAAGACCCATTCCCCTCGGTGGTGCTGGAAAGTCTCGCGGTCGGCACGCCGGTGGTGGCCTTCGCCGGCACAGGCGGCGGCGCCGATCTGATCGAAGGGCGCGCTGGCCGTACGGCGCGGGCCTTCGATGTCGAAGCTTACGCCGAAGCGTTGCTCGCCATCTGCGCGGACCCGTCGTTGCGCATGGCCTATGGGGAGGCGGGGCGCGAATTGATCGATGCGGACTTTTCGTTCCGGCGCTACGCGATGGATATCGCGACGCTGGCCGGGATCGATCTGCCGCGGGTTTCCGCGGTCGTCCCCAACTACAACTATGCGCGTTATCTCGAACAAAGGGTCGCGAGCATCGCGGGACAAACGTTCCCGCTCGCCGAAATCCTGGTGCTCGACGATTGCTCCAGCGACGACAGTTTGCGGGTGTTCGGTGAGATCCGGAGCAAGTTTGCTCCGGAGCCGGTGTTGATCCGCAATCAGCGCAATTCCGGTTCGGTATTCCGGCAATGGCTCAAAGGCGTGGAGCGCGCGCGTGGCGACTATGTCTGGATCGCCGAGGCCGACGATCTGTCCATGCCGGAATTCCTCGCGCCGCTGATCGCGAAGATGCACGCGGAGCGCGACATCGTGATGGCCTATTGCCAATCCGAACAGATCGACGAACAGGGGCGGATGCTGGCGCCGGATTACCTGGCCTATACCGCCGAGCTGTCCGAAACCCGTTGGCGCAGCGATTACACCGTCAGCGGCGTCGAGGAAGCGGCCGCCGGGATGGCGGTCAAGAACACCGTCCCCAACGTCAGCGCGGTAGTGTTCCGACGCGGCGCCCTGTTGCAGGTCTTGCGCGAACATCAGGACGACATCGTAGGTTATCGGGTCGCTGGTGATTGGTTCGTCTATTTGCAGTTGTTGCGTCTGGGACGAATCCATTTCCATGCGCGCTCGCTCAATCGGCATCGCCGCCACGCAACCAGCGTCACCTCGGACCTGGATCTGCGCCGTCACTATCATGAAGTGACCGATCTGCAGCGGGTCGCGGCCAGGCTTTACCCGCAAAACGAAGAAACGCGGTGTGCCACGGAGCGCTACGCCCGCCAGTTGCGCGTGCAGTTCGGGTTCGAAACACCGGTGAGAGAGGCGTCCTGAGATGCGCGCCCTGGTCATCGGCGGCAATGGATTCATCGGTTCGCATCTGGTCGAGGGGTTGCGCGCGGCCGGGCATGGGGTTCGCGTGCTCGATGCGGGCAGGGCCAGAAGCGATGTCGACTGGGCCGGAGTCGATTACCGACAAGCGCCGTACACCGATCCGGACGCCATCGGTGCGGCGTTGAGCGATGTCGATACGGTGTTTCATCTCGCGAGCACCACGGTGCCGGCGACCTCGAATGCCGACCCGATCCATGACGTGTCGACGAATCTCATCGCGACACTCAGCCTGCTCGCGGCGATGGAGCGTCATGCCGTGCGCCGGATCGTGTTCTTCTCATCGGGCGGCACCGTGTACGGCGACCCCGAGTATTTGCCGGTGGACGAACTGCATCCGCTACGGCCGATTTCCTCCTATGGCATCGTCAAGGCGACCATCGAACGTTATCTGTTGATGCACCAGCATTTCGGGCGATTGGACCCGTTGATCCTGCGCCCGTCCAATCCCTACGGCCCGCGGCAGTCCGCGGCGGGAGGGCAGGGTTTCATCGCCGCGGCGCTTGCGCGGTTACGCGAAGATCGGCCATTGCAGATCTGGGGTGACGGCGAAACTGTCCGTGACTACATCTATATCGGCGATCTGGTCGACCTGGTGGTCGCCGCCGCCGCTAGCGGTGACACCGGGATCGTCAACGCCGGCAGCGGTGATGGGCATTCGCTCAATGCCGTTTGCGCGAGCATGGAGCGCGTGGTCGGGCGTAGAATGTCGATTGAATATCTCGAAGGGCGTCGCTTCGACGTGCGCGCGATCGTACTCGATACCACGCGCGCGCAAACCAGATTCGGCTGGCGGCCGTCGGTCGATCTCGAAACCGGCATCGGCAGAACATGGGCGTGGATGCAGGCGTCCGAACAATCCATTCATCGAGGAAACATCTAATGGCGAACAACGGGAACCCCGGCGCGAACGCGCACGGCGCACAATGGCTGGATGTGCTGATCGAAAGTCTTTCGGCGGTCCGCCACAGTCCGCTCGGCGAGACGCTTCCCAAGTTCCCGTCGGTCGAGATGCAACAGAACACCACCGGGCTTTCCGCAGAGGCCGCTTTGCGCCAGGCCCATGCGTTCTATCGCGATGTCGACCATGCCTGCGAGTCGATTGGACGCGGCATGCGGCCGGAGACCCGAGTGCTCGATTTCGGCTATGGCTGGGGGCGCATTTCCCGGGTGTTCATGGAAAAGGTGTCGGTCGACAACATCTACGGCGTCGATGTCGATCCTTCGTTCGCCGCGATGACCGCGGATTTGTTCGGTTCGGATCATTTCGGCGTATGCGCGCCGTTTCCGCCCACCGCGTTCGCCGACGCCAGTTTCGACATGGTGATCGCCTATTCGGTGTTCTCGCACCTGTCCGAGCAGGCGTGCACGCAATGGATGGGCGAATTCGCCAGGCTGGTCAGGCCTGGCGGCATCGTCGCCTGGACCACGCGCCACGAGAGTTTCTTCGATTTCTGCCGATGGGCCGCCGACCAGGGCGATACGACGTCCGGCTACATCCAGGCGCTGGGCAAGCTTTTCCCGGACCTGGACGATGCGCGTCGGCGTTACCGCAATGGCGAGTTGGTTCACGCCACCTCCGAGGGCGTCGGTGGCGGCGGGCCGCGCGATGTCAGTTTCTATGGCGAGACCTGGATCCCTGAGCGTTATGCACGCGAACGCTTCGCCGAGCATTTCTCCCTGGTAGGCGGCTATTTCGACGGTGCGAAATACGATCAGGCCTGCTTCGTCTTCCAGAGGCGGTAAGCCGCAGTCGGCAGGACTGTGCGCAGTGTTCGCGCGCCATCGGCCGGCGCAATCGATTTCCGAGAGGTGAGCAATCATGCATACGAAACAGGACTGGATGGACGGCGTGCCGTGGATCGACCGGCCCGACGCCGATGTCGATGCGTATGTCGCAGGGCTGGCCGAAGATCCCGGCTTCGATCTCGCCGCAGCGTTGCATCGCTGGCGACGCGACGGGTTCATGTTGTTCGAGAACGTGGTCGATCGCCGTCTGATCGATGCGCTGGAGAACGATATCGACCATCTGCGCAGGCACTACATGGATTTCGATCTGCTGGTCGAGACCTCGGGCGTACAGAAGCACCTGCATGATCTGACCCAGGATGAACTGAACTCGCCTGGGCTGAAGTTCAACAGCATCCATACGATCTCGCGCGCGGCCGCGCGGCTGAGCCTGACCCGCGAAGTATCGGTGTTTCTCTCTCACGTATTCCGTGACGCGCCCTGCGCCATGCAGTCGCTTACGTTCTACAAAGGCAGTCAGCAGCCGATCCACATCGACTACCCCTATGTCCGTTGTCAGTCGCCGCTCGCGCACATCGCGGCGAGCTGGATTCCGCTGGAAGACATTCACCCCGATTCCGGGCCGTTGGCGTATTACCCCTCATCGCATCGGACCGAGATCTCCGGATTCTTCGATTGGGGCGGGGGTTCGATCCTGCTCGAAGCGGACAGTCAGCGGCAGCCGATGGAATTGAGCGACTATCTGACCGAGCGCATGGCGCAGGCCGGCATCGAACCGATCGTGTATTGCCCGAAAAAAGGCGATGCGCTGGTGTGGCACGGCAATCTTTCGCATGCGGGCACCGCGATCCGCGACCATGCCCGCACCCGTAAGTCTTACGTGACCCATTACAGCTCGCTGCAGGCCTATCCGAAAGCGCATCTGAAACCGGAGGCGCCTCAGGCGGGTTACATCCATCATGCCAATGGCGGCTATGTGTTCGAATACAGTTGGCTCGGTCAGCAGAATCAATTGCCCAGCGTCGCGCTCGATAGCGCGTGAGCGGGACGAAGCCGCTCGCAGATGCCCACGTTCGCCGCCGTGCGAGAGATCGCGTCGCAGCAGGCGGTGATTGAGTCTCGAAGGCGCTTTGGAATCTCCCGCGTGGAAGCGAGCGTTGGATACGGCGTGATGCGCTCGCGTGTGGCTTGCCGAAGGGGCCATAGCTTGTTCATGGACGGTTGGGGTTGCGGGGAGGGGGCTGGCGATCCCGGTCGATCCTGGCTAGGTGATTCGCCAGGAATATTTGCCGTCAACCAACGTTGTAGCTTTCGAATCCCGAGGCCGCTGCGTGTATGGAGTTTGTCGTCGAAGCCGGGCTAGAATCGGCCGAGCGCGCAGATGGATTCTCGCGAAGTGTGAACCGGGTCGGGTTTCGGCTGCGGTTCGATGCTCAAAAGACGGCAGGCATATGACGACTGCGGGATGCGGCTCGCCGTGGCTTGGGCGTATCCTAGCTCTTCGCCTCGAAGGTCGAGGCACCGATACCGAGACAAACCCCATGCGCAAGCTCCTTGTTTCTCTGACCGCCGCGATGGTGCTGGGCGGATGCACTTCCGACTGGGATTCCAGTCGGCAGGTTTCGACGCCCGATGCGGCTCCCCCCCCCACCACTGGTGCGAACCAGACTCCGGTGGCTCCGCCCAAGCGCGCCGGCTACGCCGCGGCGCCCGATCGCGGTTCCTTGTTCGCCTACGAGCGGGATCGCCAGCCGGTTCGCAACGGCGCATTCACGCAACATCCGGTCCAGCTCAGCGAAGCCCATGCGCTCAACGCCGCGGTGCCGGGTGGGCGCATCAAGATGCAGACGCCATCCGGGCAGACCCTGAGTCTTGCCTACGAGCGCCATGAGGAGAACATCGACGGCAACTGGACCTGGGTCGGTCGCACGGCCGATGGCCTGGAAGCGGTGATTACGTTCGGCGCCGACGCGGTGTTCGGCCGTTTCACCCAAAACGGCACCGAGCCTTTGCGTTTGACGATGTCCGGTGGACGTTCTTGGCTGGTCGAAACCGATCCGACCAAAGTCCTCGACGGCAATCTCCGCCGCTCTGCGGATGAGCCCGATGTGCTGGTTCCGCCGCGCCTGGCCGCCGCCATCAGCGAGCGGAAACAGGTCGCGTCTGCCGCGCCTTCCATCGCAGGCGATGTCGAAACGGCCGCCTCCAACGGCAGCAACACCATTGACGTGGTGCTCGGCTACACCAACGGCTTGGTCACCAAGTACGGTGGCGTTTCGCAGGCCAACACCCGGTTGGTCAACCTGATGGCGTTGACCAACCAGGCCTATGTCAATAGCAGGATCGATCCACGCGTGCGTCTGGTGCGTACGGTGCAGGTGGCGTACACCGACACCAACAGCAACGAAGTCGCACTTGAGGCGGTGACCGGTGTGACCTGTACGCCGACCGCGTGCAATTCCCAGCCGGTGCCTACCGAACTGGTTCCGCTGCGCACCGCGCGCGACGAATACGGCGGCGATCTCGTTTCGATCGTGCGTCCGTTCAGGACGCCCGAGCAGGACGGTTGCGGTATCGCATGGCTGCTCGGCGGCGGCGGCTTCACGATCGACAACACCGATGCGCCCTTCGGCTACTCGGTCGTAAGCGACGGCACGGACGTCGACGAGGGTGACGGGCGGACGTATTTCTGCCGTGAAGAAACCCTGGCCCACGAACTGGGTCACAACATGGGGCAGGCGCACAACCTTGAAGACAGCAGCAGCCAGGGCACGCATACCTACTCCTACGGCTACCGCGAAGCGACCACCACCGGCTTCTACACTGTGATGGCCTATCGTTTGGCCAGCAGCAGTCAGTTCCCGATCAACTATTTCGCCAATCCTTCGGTTAATTATCTCGACACCGGGCGTCCGACCGGTACGGCGACTGCCGACAATGCCCGCAGCTTGAACCAGTCGATGCCGTTGGTGGCGCAGTTCCGTGCGACCGTGGTGCCGTTCCCCAACCGGATCCGCAACGATTTCAACGGCGACGGCAAGAGCGACATCGTGCTGTGGAATCCGTCGATTTCGTATCTCGCGTACTGGATCATGAACGGTCCGGTCTATACCGGAGCTTCTGGCTTCGGCATCGCGTCCGGCTATGAACCGGTGACCACCGGCTATCTGTCCAATATCGCGAATGCCTCGCTGGTCGCGCGCAATACCACCACGCGCACGCTGTCGAGCTACATCTGGAATAACACCACTCACGCACAAGGCATCATCGGCAACTACGGTGACGGATGGGTGCTGATCGGCCAGGGCGATGTCAATGGCGATGGCAAGGACGACCTGTTCTGGCGCTTCCCAGCCAATGGTCTGTTCGCCTTCTGGCTGATGGATGGCCCGGTCTATCTCGGCGGCCAGACCTACAGTCCGCCAGCGACCTTCACCGTCGCCGGCATCGACGACTTCAACGGCGACGGCCGTGCCGACCTGCTCTGGAACAATCCCGCTACCCGCAGTTCGAGCATCTGGCTCAGCACCGGTAATGGTTTCGATGCTCGCGTAATCGGCGACTACGGCGCGTCGTGGAGCATTGTCGGCACCGGCGACGTATCCGGTGACGGCAAGGCCGATATCCTGCTGCGCAGCACCGACAACATCTATCTCGCGTACTGGCGGATGGACGGCGCGGTGTATCAGGGCTCTTCGGCTTTCGGTTCGCCCACCGACCAGACCGTGCACACCACCGGCGACTACGACGGTGACGGCCTGAACGATGTGCTGCTGACCCGCAACAGCGACCGTATGCTGTTCATGTGGCGCAGTACCGGTACGGCTTTCAACCAGTCGCAGGTTGGGCAGTACCCGACCGGCTGGACGATTATGAAATGACGCGAGCGAAATAAAGCGAGCGAAGCAACCGCGTCGATTCGGCGGATGTCCGGATCGGCGATGACGCTAGGAGGCGGATGGGCCATGCCCATCCGCCTCATTTTTTTGTGCGAGTGCGAGCGATCACATCAAGCGCGCCGGAATGGAGGCTGTTCGCGCAGGGAGTGCCGCAGTGCAGCATCGTCCTGCCGATGTTCGATCCGGCCTGCGATGCGCGGCTTCGGTCCGTCCCGTCTATTCCGGTTTTCACGTTCCGGGTATCGTAGTGCCTCGAATTGCGATCCGGCCGCAGACCTCCAATACAGGTTTCCGGCCGGTTCGTCGAAACTGCTTGTTCACACGATCAAGCAAACGGTGCAAGCAGGACCGTCTGCGGCGATACAAGCAGTCAAACGATCGATACGTCGCGAATGATTCGTCGACGCCGGCCCGGGCTTGCCAGGGTTCGCAAGGTGAAGAACGCCCAGGATTGCGTTTTTCGACAATTTCTTAGGGGAGATCACACATGGCAATACCCGTTCGTATCCTGTCCATCGCCTTGACGGCCACATTGGTGCTGTCGTTCGCTGATGCTGCTGCGCGAGTGTCCGGTACCGTGAACCAACCCGTTGCCTCGGCCGGGGCGAAAGCCTCCGCCTTGCCGATGTCGCCTAAAGAGCGGGGGCAGCTCACTCGCCAGTTCGTGATGAAGTGGGGCATCTATGTGCAACGCATCTATAACGTGCCGGTCGGAGTTTGGGCCAAGCGCATGGTGCCGAATTTTGTCGCGGCCGATCCAACCAATCTGCGTCACGCCTTGGCGCGCGATACTTTCGAAGGCGCGATGGCCGAACTCGCTGGCAGTGGCCACCGCTTGTCGGATCAACAGGCAATCGATGCTCTTGCTCGGTTGTCGCTGACCGGCGCAGCTGCGGATCGGCCCCGGGTCGTGGCCCGTGCGCTCGGCGACACCACCCAGGATCTGACCTATACCCCGCTGCAGCCCTGCCGCATCGTCGATACCCGCAGCACGGCGGCTGGGCAGATACCGGGCAACAGCACCCGCAGCTTCGCCGCGGTCAGCCCTTCGGGTTATGCCGCCCAGGGCGGAAGCGCCACCGACTGCGGAACCAATCTGATCGGCGCCAGTGCGGTCGCGCTCAATGTCACCGCAGTGTTTCCGGCGACGGCAGGTTTCGCCACGGTGTATCCCTTCGGAACCGCACAGCCGCTGGCGGCCAGCGTGAATTATGCCGCCGGGGACATCGTCAACAACGCGATCATTACCCGGATTCCCAATCCGCTGACGACGTCCGATTTCACCATCTTCACCTTCGCCGCATCGCACTACGTGGTGGACATCGTCGGCTATTTCTCGCCGCCTCGGGCTACCGCTCTCCAGTGCACCGACGTCAATACCAGTCAGACGGTGACCGCAAACAATGTGTTCGATATCCAGCTTCCGGCCTGTCCATCGGGCTACACGATTACCGGTTCCGGTTGTCGCACCCCTAACTTCAATGATGCCGATTGGGCGATCAATGGCCTGATGAAGCACCCGAGCCTTGGCATGCTCGCGTTTTGTTCGGGCATCAACAAGACCGCCGGCAATATCACGGTGGAAGGCACGGTGCAGTGTTGCCGGGTGCCGGGACGCTGAACAGGCAGGGCGATCATGTACGGAACGCCGGGCATGTCGGCGTTCTCGTCCATCGGTTGTCCGTCGGGTCGATATGGTCGCCGATGTGGTTGTCTGCGAACGGTTGACGAGATGTCGAGAACAGTGGGCCGTGCATCCCGTCGTCGCGGTTAGAGTATCGACAGGCGTGGGATAGATTCCACGCGATGCGGCGACTACAAGGTCGTCGCGAAAGGTCGTCGCGAATGATTCCGAGGCCTCGGCCTCTCCAATGCGTTTCTATCGTTGAAACAGGCCATGTCGGTTTGGGCGCCAGTCGGCGATCTGGCCTCTTCGATGCGGTTCCTTCGTTTTACGTCGTATTCGTTTGCATACTCTCCAGGGGAGAATCTCATGTCGATATTGTCACGCCGTAATCTCGCAGCATGGGCGCTGATCCTGCTCGTGCCGGTTTCCTGGCAGGCTGTTGCGCAATCCCAGCGCACGGCATCGGCGTCGAAACACGTCGTCAGCCTCGCCGCACCTTTGTCGCCGGCCGAGCGCGGCGTATTGGCCCGCGAGTTCGTGATGAAGTGGGGTGGCTACGCGCAGCGCATGTACGACGTGCCTGTCGGTATTTGGGCGAAGCGAATGGTCTCGAATTTCGTGGCCGCCGACCCGACCAATTTCCGCAAAGCCCTGCAGCGAGACACCTTCGAGGGCGCGTTGGCCGAGTTGGCGGGGACAGGGCATCGATTGGCTGACCAGCAGGTGATCGATCGTTTCGCCCGTCATGCCAATAGCGCGTTGACCACGAAAACCGCCGCCGAGATCGGCGCTAAGGCGCTTGGTTCGACCACGGGCGATCTGGTGTTCACTGCGGTGACGCCTTGCCGCATCGTTGATACCCGCGTCGCGGGGGGCGCTATCGCCGCGAACAGCAGCCGCGCCTTCCTCGGGTTGGCGGTCAACTCGGGGGCCAATTTCACCTCCCAGGGCGGTAGCGCCACCAACTGTAATGTGGCTGCGGTCGGCGCCAGCGCCATCGTGATCAACGTCACTGCGGTAACGCCCGCCGGCGCCGGGTTCGCCACGGTCTATAAGTCCGGCGAAAGCCGGCCGCTGGCCGCGAGCGTGAATTACACGGCCGGCGCGATCGTGAACAACTCCGTCGTGGTCGGTGTTCCTAATCCGTTGGCGATCACCGATTTCATCATCTACACCTTTGCCCAGTCGGATTACGTGGTCGACATCGTCGGTTACTTCTCGCCGCCGCAGGCCACCAACTTGCAATGCACCCAGACCACGCTGCAGTCTTTCACCATCGCGGCCGGCGCTTCGACGTTCTTCAACAATCAACTGTGTCCGACCGGCTATCACGAGGTCATGCCCTACTGTTACAGCAGCGATGCGGGCGTGAACAGCGCCGGCAGCGGCGTCAACAGCAATACCGCCGGCCTGGCGACGTTCTGTGCCTGGCATAACACGACCGGCGGATCGCGGACAGTCTTCGGCGGCAGCATCTGCTGTCGCGTGCCCGGACGCTGAATCATCGGGTTGTGCGACGGCAAGGGCTTGGTCATTCAAGGGCCGGGCCAACGAAGTGTCGGATCAAACAAGGGCCGGACCATCCGGCCCTTGTCCGTCTTTGGTCCGCGCGTTGCGATATCGCCGAAGTCCCATCAGCGCAGAGACCGATGTTTGGGAGGGATACATCGAGCGTTGCCGGGTCACCGCGCGCAGCGTCGCAACTACGCTTCGAACGAGAGAGCCGGGGAAATCCGGCCCTTTTGATGCGTGCCCGAAACGGCCGTAAGCCGGATCCGATGACCGTAACGGCCACCGGGGCGCGTTGCTTCAGTGTGGTATTTGGTTTCCAACTTTTTCTCACCGGAGGCTGTGATGAAATGCGTGTTCGGAGTGAGTGTTCTGATCGTGGCCGGGGCAGCGGTCTTTGCCCAGCCCGTGATGGCGCAGCAGACCAAGGAGACGTCTGCCAAACCCATGGCGGCTGCGGCGGTTGTCGGTCCATTGACGCCCACCGAGCGCGGCGCACTGGCGCGGGCTTACGTCTTGAAATGGGGCGGCTATGTCCAGCAGGTCTACCGCGTGCCGGTGCGGACGTGGGCCCAGCGCATGGTGCCGACCTTCGCGCATGCCGATGCCGACAATTTCCGCAATGCGCTCAAGCGCACCACCTACGAAGGCGCCTCGGCGATGTTGAGCGGAGCGGGCGCGAAGCTGTCGGACGAGCAGGTCATCGACAGCATGGCGCGGGAGCCTCTGGCGCCTGCGGGCGTGCCGCAGCGGATCGTGGCGAAGGCCTTGGGGTCGGCCGCATCGGATTTGGTGTACACGCCAGTCACCCCGTGCCGGATTCTGGATACGCGCGTGGCCGGCGGCGCGCTCGCCGGCAATTTCACCCGCGATTTCAACGCGGTGGTGGGGGCGGGCGGCAATTTCAGCAGCCAGGGCGGCAGCGCGACCAATTGCGGCTTGGGTGGTCTGGCCGGGCAGGCTGCGGTGGTGATCAACCTCACCGCGGTCACGCCGACAGGCGCCGGCTTCGCGACGGTGTATCCCTTCGGCGAAACTCGGCCGCTGGCGTCCAGCGTGAACTACACCGCCGGCGCGATCGTCAACAACACGGTCGTAGCGAAGCTGCCCAGTCCGCTGACCACGAAGGATTTCACGATCTACACCTTCGCGACTTCGGATTTCGTAGCCGATATCGTCGGTTATTACGCACCGCCGGTGGCGACCGCGCAGGAATGCGTCAAGAACGATGGAACCGGGCGTTCCGTGGCGGCGAACACCTACGACCCCGTTCCTTTTTCCGCGACCTGCCCGGTGGGGTATTCCGTCAGCAGCGTGGGGTTCACCACGGTAGCGAAAGTGGTGATGGCCGATTCGAGCATCACCCCGGCGGCCAACACCGGCATCATGTACGTCTACAACCTCGATGCCATCCCCCATGACGTTGTGCCCTGGGCGCTGTGCTGCCGCGTGCCTGGTCGTTGATTCTGACGGTCGATCGCGCGCGGCGACTACAGTCGCGAAGCCTTGATGAAAGAAGCCGGGGCGGGGCTGCCCGGCTTTTTTCTGTGCCTGGGCATTGGCCGTGCCGTTGGGCATGCCTGCGGGGCCTGGTAATTCGGATGCGGCGACTGCGCATGCCCCCCGGTTCCACGCCGATTGCGCAATGATGTCGTTGAAATTGCCCTCCCGTCACATTATTTCGGCGTAGCATCCGCGTCTGGATCCATTCCCGGAGGCTGTGATGAAACGCATATTCGGTGTGACCGTTTTGATTCTGGCGGCGGTGGTCTCCGACCAACCTGCCGCGGCGCAACAGACCAAGGCGGCATTCGCCAAACCCGCAGACGTGGCCTCCATCGGTCCGTTGACGCCCGTCGAGCGTGGCGCGCTGGCGCGGGCTTACGTCTTGAAATGGGGCGGCTATGTCCAGCAGGTCTACCGCGTGCCGGTGGGCGTGTGGGCCCAACGCATGGTGCCGACCTTCGCGCATGCCGATGCCGACAATTTCCGCAACGCGCTCAAGCGCGCCACTTACGAAGGCGCTTCGGCGATGCTGAGCGGGGCGGGCGCGAAGCTGTCGGACGAACAGGTGATCGACAGCATGGCGCGGGCGGATCTGGCGCCGACGGGCGTGCGGCAGGAGGTCGTGACCAAGGCCTTGGGGTCGGCGGCGGCGGACTTGGTGTTCACACCGGTCACGCCTTGCCGGATCCTGGATACGCGGGTTGCGGGTGGCGTGCTGGCCGGCACTTTCACCCGGGATTTCAACGCGGTGGTGGGGGTGGGCGGCAATTTCAGCAGCCAGGGCGGCAGCGCGACCGACTGCGGCATGGCCGCGGCCGGGCAGGCCGCGGTGGTGATCAATCTCACGGCGGTGACGCCGACCGGTGCTGGCTTCGCGACCGCGTATCCGTTCGGGACGACGCGGCCGTTAGCATCAAGCGTGAATTACACTGCCGGCGCGATCGTCAACAACTCGATCGTGGTGAAACTGCCTAGCCCGCTGACGACGAAAGATTTCACCCTTTACACTTTCGCCACTTCGGATTATGTGGCGGATATCGTCGGCTACTACGCGCCGCCGGTAGCGACCGCGCTGGAATGCAGCCGCCAGTTCGGCAGCTTCGTCAACGTACCGGCCAACACCTATGGGTTCGGTGTGTCAGCCACGTGTCCAACCGGCTACACGGCGACCGGCTTGGGGATCGAAGCGGCGGCGAACGTCGCGATGGCGGACTCCGCGATCTCCTCGACCGGCGGCACGGTCTTCACCTACAACCTTGGCGGTACTGCGCAGTCGACCCGCGCCTGGGTGCAGTGCTGTCGCGTGCCGGGGCGTTGATCCGATCCGGTATTGAGTGTGACAAAGCGCCACGAAAAGAGCCGAGTTTCCCCGGCTTTTTTCGTCTCGTCGCGGTGGCATGGCGACAATGCAGCCAGCAACTCCGGCAGGATAGTGAATAAGTCACCGACCAAGCCGATGTCGGCGATCTCGAAGATCGGCGCATTTCGGGCCTCTGTGGCGATTTCGGATATGGATGGCCGGCCATCGGCGGCCGCCAGGCGCAAGGATACGCAGCGGAGGCATACGGTCACCCGTGATGGATGTGGCGCACTCGGCTGGCGCCGGCGGCTTGGCCTCTCGGTCGCGGTTGTGCCGTCATAGCTTAGTGGTTTCGTCCGTCCTCCGTCCGTTCATTGGGGAAAGCCTCATGTCGATGTCGTCTCGTCGTTATTTCGCAGTGTGGGCATTGGCTTTGCTGATGCCGGTGTCCTGGCAGGCCGTGGCGCAGTCTGCGCGTGCCGTACCGGAATCGAATCGTGCCAGCCATGCGAGCCATGCGGCTGCGCCGCTATCTCCGGCTGAACGCGGCGCATTGGCCCGTGCCTTCGTCATGAAATGGGGGCAATACGTGCAACGCGTCTACGACGTGCCCGTGGGCGTGTGGTCGAAGCGCATGGTGTCGAACTTCGTGGCCGCCGATGCGATGAATTTCCGCAATGCGCTGAGACGCGACACCCTGGAAGGCGCGCTGGCCGAGCTCAACGGTACCGGGCATCGCCTGGTCGATGCGAAGGTGATCGATGCGTATGCGCGGCAGGCGCCCGGGACGAGCGGACAGGCCGTGGCGAAGGCGCTCGGGGATACCGCGCGCGATCTGGTGTTCACGGCGGTGCCGCCCTGCCGCATCGCCGACACACGCGTCGTGGGCGGTGCGATCGCCGCCAACAGCACCCGCAATTTTTACGCGCTTGCCAGCGCGTACACCTCGCAAGGGGGAAACGCCACAAGCTGTAATGTGCCGATCGCGACGGCCGCCACTGCGATCGCGATCAATGTCACGGCGGTAACGCCGACCGGCGCGGGCTATGCGACGGTGTATCCGTTCGCAACGGCGCAACCTTTGGCGGCGAGCGTGAACTACACCGCAGGCGCGATCGTGAACAACAGTGTGGTGGTGGGCATTCCCAGCCCGCTCCTGTCGAACGACTTCACGATTTACACCTTCGCGCAATCTCATTACGTGATCGATATCGTCGGTTACTTCGCGCCGCCACAAGCTACTCCGGTGCAGTGCATGCAAACCAGCGTCAGCACCGAATCGATTCCGGCCGGCCTTGCCGCTTTCTATCTCGCGCCCGCGTGTCCCACCGGTTACCAATCGGTGTCGGTCGGTTGTTGGTCGGTCGCCGGCGTCTACAGTACCGGCAGCTCGCTCGGCTTCACCCGTCCCGATAACCGGGCCTCTTGCGGTTGGCATAACACGACCGGGGCCGCACGTGACGTGAATGCCGCAGCCGTGTGCTGTCGTGTGCCGGGGCGCTGATTGTCGTCGATGCCGTGCGAAAGCAAAGAGCCGGGATATCCCCGGCTCTTTTCACGTTAGCGAGATGAAAGCGTGATGATCACAACGCCGCCTGCAGCTCCGGCAGCAGTTTGAACAAGTCGCCGACTAGGCCGATATCGGCGATTTCGAAAATCGGCGCGTCGCCGTCCTTGTTGATCGCCACGATCGTACCGGCGTCCTTGATCCCGGTGAGATGCTGGATCGCGCCGCTGATGCCGACCGCGATGTACAACTCGGGCGCGATGATCTTGCCGGTCTGGCCG
>SSEV01000178.1 GCA_008015095.1 Lysobacteraceae bacterium
GTGAAGTGGCTCCGGTCCCTGGGGTCGGGCAATCAATGCCGTTCGACTAGGGCCTGTTAACGTAATGCCCCCGATACGCGGGCTGCGATCGAGGACATGCGCCGAGATCCAAGCCCGCGATTCGGGGGCATTGCGTTAACAGGCCCTAGTCGAACGGCATTGATTGCCCGACCCCATGGACCGGAGCCGCTTCACTCGAAGTGACACAATTATGACAGCGACGAAAAAATCGTGCGCGGACCTTGTCTCTATTGGGGAAACGACGAGTCGGCACGCCCCGGACAGGCCTCTCCATGTCGATGGGCATCGCCGGCGGTGTCGCGTCGCGGCGGCTAGCGACGAATTGCGAGAATTCGAGCCTCCTATCCCGTCTTCACGCGACCAAGGCCGTAACGACCGAGGCCCGCATATGCGGGCCTCGGTTGATTCAGCGGTTGGTTCAGGACGGTCTACGCTCTATGCGCATCGCACGTCACAAGGCGCCCACGATTCGCATTCGGACTTCCGGCTCAGAATCCGATCTGCGTGCGCAGCGCGTACTGGCCGGTCTCGTCGCCGTTTACTTCGTTCTCGCCCTTGGTGTAGTTGAACATGAAGCGCAGATTCGGATTGACGTAGTAGTTCAGACCGAGCAGCCAACTGTTGGCTTCGCGGTTGACGATATCCTTGTTCTCAATGGTGTCGTAGCGTGCGGTCAGTTCCCACAGCCCCTTGTCGCCGACTTTCGGCCCACCGAAGACGCCAGTCGCGGTCTTGTAGGGCTTGTGTCCGCCATTGAGCATCCAGCTCCCCTGCACATACCAGGTGTTCACGTCCTGATCCGGGGTGCGGAACGGTTGTTCGAACGTCGACTGCACGTATTCGCCCTGGAAGAACGCCGGGCCGAACGACCCTGCGACTTCCGCGCCATACGCGGTGATCTTGTCGCCTGCGGCGCCGTTGACCGTAGCGATGGTCTGCGACGGACCACGGCGACCGGCATAGGACACCGCCGCGGAGGTCGTGGCCGAACCACTGTTCAGATCCTCCACGCTGAACCAACCGCCAAGGTGCAGGGTGCTGGTCTCGTTATTGATCGGTGCGAACGTGAAACGACCGGCCGCCCCCATGCCTTCGTTGCGGACACCCGCCGCGCCGCGCAGATTGAACAACGACAACCCGGCGGTGTAACGGTCGGTCGAACGCAGATAACCCACGCCTTGCTGGAACTGGCGGCCGTTGAACAGCCCGCTCGCGGAGGCGAACGGGCGTTCCATCATCAGAATCTCGTTCGAGCTGGTTAGCTCTTCCATCGAGCGGTACGGCTTAAAATGGCCGATGGTGAACTTGCCGCCCATCGCGCTCTTGGCGATGTAGGCGTCGCGCAGGCCGTCGAGGTTGGTGCCGGCTGCGAAATCCTGTTCGAGTTTGTAGTCCCATCCCATCGCCTTGCCCTGCAAGGTCAGGCGGGCGCGACGGAACTCGGTCGTGCCGGTGGTCGCCGCGATATCGCGATCATAGGCATAGGCGTCGAAATGGATACGACCGCCGACCTGGGCTTCGAATTTGCTGTCGGCCGAGGTGACCTTGATGCCGCCCTTGGTGTCGACCTTGGGCGACCCCGTCGTGAGCGTGTCGATCTTCTGCGCGGTATCGATGTTCACGTCGGACTGCGCGTCGGTGCGCTCTTCCAGGGATTCCACTTTCGCCATCAGCTCGGCGATCTGCGCTTTGAGTTCTTCGATTTCACGGTCGCGCGACTGCGCCGACACAGGAAGGCTGGCGCCGGCAAGGGCGGCACCGATGGCGATAGCGATAAGGGTATGGCGCATGGCGATTGATCCCGGAGGAGTGAGGTAAGTGATCGAGCAGGGCAAGATGCGGCCCGTTAAGACATCGTGAATCCGGGCGCAAAGCATGCGTCCCGAATCTGACAGCGGGATGTGCCGGAGATGACCGTGTTATGACAGCGACAGCTGTAGACAGTCGCGGCTCGTCTTTCGTTGCTTCGATCCATCCGAAATCCACCACGGCGGCGACTGTCATTTTTCTGTCATTGAACGAACACCGGCCTGTCATCCAGCTCCGTTGCAATGTGCCGCAACCGGGATCCGATCCCGCCCGCTTCCCCATCAGGAGCACACCACGTGTTGAAGTACGCCAAACTCAAGGTCGCCGCATTCGTTCTGGCCGGCGCGACCATGTTCAGTGCCCAGGCCGCCGACATCACCGGCGCTGGCGCGACGTTCATCTATCCGCTGCTGTCGAAATGGTCGGCGGACTATTCGGAGCAGACCGGCACGAAGATCAACTATCAATCGATCGGCTCGGGCGGCGGCATCGCCCAGATCAAGGCCAAGACGGTCGACTTTGGTTCATCCGACAAGCCTCTGCCGTCCGCGGAACTCAAGGCTTCCGGCTTGGCTCAGTTCCCTTCGGCGATCGGAGGCGTGGTTCCCGTCATCAATGTTCAAGGACTGAAAGCGGGCGCGATGAAGCTGGACGGCCCGCTGCTGGCCGACATCTTTCTCGGCAAAGTCACGATGTGGAACGATCCGCGCATCGTGGCCTTGAACGGCGGCGTCACGCTGCCGGCGAGGAAGATCACCGTCGTGCATCGTTCGGACGGTTCGGGCACCACGTTCAACTTCGTCAACTATTTGTCCAAAGTCAGCCCCGAGTGGAAAACCAGCGTCGGCGAAGGGACTTCGGTCAAGTGGCCGACCGGCGTAGGCGGTAAGGGCAACGAGGGCGTCGCCGCCTATGTGAAGCAGATCAAGGGTGGCATCGGCTATGTCGAGCTGTCGTATGCGCTGCAGAACAAGATGGCTTATTCGCGGATGAAGAACGCCGCCGGCAACTACGTGTTGCCCAGCGATGAGACCTTCCAGGCCGCGGCCGCCAGCGCCGATTGGACCAAGGCGCAGGATTTCTTCCTGATTATGACCAATGCCCCCGGCCAGAACGCTTGGCCGATCGCCGCGACGAACTTCATCCTGATGCAGAAGAAGCCGAAGGATGCAGGCCGCTCCAAGGAAGCGCTGGCGTTCTTCCGCTGGGCCTACGCCAATGGCGACGCATCGGCCAAAGCGCTCGATTACGTGCCGCTGCCGGACGCGCTGGTGAAACAGGTCGAGGCGTATTGGGCGAAGGAACTGAAGTTCTGATCGCGGCTTTCTCGCCCTGCGCCCGCCGCGACGGGCACAGGACAGATCTTGCTCACGGAAGACCACGCGCCGCGTCGCGTGGTCTTTCTTCGCTCAAGCAACGAACGCACGACATTCGCTCTCCTTCCAACACCCACATATCCCATCGATGACAGTCACCGCCGATCAAACATCTCCCATGCGGCGCCGCGACATCGCCGATGCGCGCGCCGACCGCAGTTTCCGCTGGCTGGTCAGCGTGGCGGGCCTGCTGGTGCTGCTCTCGCTTACGGCCGCAGCCCTGTCGATGCTTTGGGGCGGGCGTGAGGCGTTCGAAAAATTCGGCCTCGGCTTTTTCTGGCGCGACGCATGGGATCCCGTGCTGCAGGATTTCGGCGCGCGCGTGCCGATCTTCGGTACGTTGATCACTTCTTTCATCGCCCTCCTGATCGCCGTGCCCGTCAGTTTCGGCATCGCGATGTTCCTGACCGAAATCGCGCCGCGCTGGTTACGGGCGCCGGTAGGCACCGCGATCGAACTGCTGGCGGGCATTCCATCCATCATCTACGGCATGTGGGGCCTGTTCGTGCTGGTGCCCTTCCTGTCGGCCAACGTCTATCCCTGGATCGACGCGAACATGGGCCAATGGCCCGTCGTCGGCGCCGTGTTCAGAGGGCCTCCGCTCGGACTGGGCATGGGAACCGCCGGACTCGTGCTGGCGATCATGGTCATTCCTTTCGTGTCTTCGGTGATGCGCGAGGTGTTCCTCACTGTTCCAGGCCAACTCAAGGAATCCGCATACGCACTGGGCTCCACCCGCTGGGAGGTGGTCTGGGACATCGTGCTGCCCTACACGCGTTCGGCGGTGATCGGCGGCATTTTCCTCGGTCTCGGCCGGGCGCTCGGCGAGACCATGGCGGTCACCTTCGTATTGGGCAATGCCCACAACCTCACATTGTCTCTGCTCGAACCCGGCAACTCGATCGCGGCGACCATCGCCAACGAATTCGCCGAAGCGGATTCGCCGATGTATCTCTCATCACTGATCGCACTTGGATTCGTCCTGTTTATCGTCACCTTCGTGGTGCTGACCATCGCCAGGCTGATGTTGCGCCAGCTCAAGAAGCGGGAGGGGTATTGATGTCCGCGTCCTTGTACCGTACGCGCTATCTCAAGAATCTGATCGCCCAGGCGCTGGCGGTCATGGCTGCGATTTTCGGGCTGTTCTGGCTCGCATGGATCCTGTGGACCACGCTCAGCAAAGGCGTCAGCTCGCTGAATATCGCCCTGTTCACCGAAATGACCCCGCCTCCCGGCGAAGACGGCGGCGGCATGCTCAACGCATTCTTCGGCAGTGTGGTGATGAGCCTGCTGGGCATCGCGATCGGTGCGCCGGTCGGCGTGCTGGCCGGAACCTATCTGGCCGAGTACTCCCGGGACGGCTGGTCCGCCAAGCTCGGCGAGGCGGTGCGGTTCGTCAACGACATCCTGCTTTCGGCGCCCTCGATCGTGCTCGGCTTGTTCGTGTACACCCTGGTCGTCGCCCGGATGGGCCACTTCTCGGGCCTGGCCGGGGCCATCGCGCTGGCGTTCATCGTACTGCCGGTGGTCGTGCGCACCACCGACGAGATGCTGCGACTGGTGCCCGCACAAATGCGCGAAGCCGCGCTGTCGCTGGGCATCCCGCAATGGAAAGTCACGGTGCAGGTGCTGTATCGCAGCGCATCGGCCGGGATCGTGACCGGCATTCTGCTCGCCCTGGCGCGCATCAGCGGCGAAACCGCGCCGCTGCTGTTCACCGCACTCAACAACCAGTATTGGACCACCGACATCACCTCGCCGATGGCGAACGTGCCTGTGGTGATCTTCCAGTTCGCGATGAGCCCCTTCGAGAACTGGCACACGCTCGCATGGGCTGGCGCATTCGTGCTGACCATGTTCGTCCTCGCAGTGAGTCTGATCGCGCGCAGCCTGGTTCTGCGCAAGAAGGCGTCCGCATGAACACCCAGTTCGATCCGACTCCGGCCCCGCCTCCCAAGATGCCCGACATGAACGAAATCACGTCTCACTCCCACACCCCGCAACGGATCGGCATCGTCGCCGCGCACCGCGAATCCGGACAAGCGGCACCGGTCAAACTCAGCGCGCGCGGGCTGGACTTCTATTACGACAAGTTTCACGCGCTGAAGAACATCGACCTCGATATCCCGGAAAAGCGGGTGACCGCGCTGATCGGACCTTCGGGCTGCGGCAAATCGACCCTGCTGCGGGTGTTCAACCGGATCTACGCGCTGTATCCAAAGATGACCGCGAAGGGCGAAGTCATGCTCGACGGCGAAAACGTGCTGGATGCGAAGTATCCGATGAACCGGCTGCGCAGCAAGGTCGGCATGGTGTTCCAGAAGCCGGTGCCGTTCCCGATGACGATCTTCGAGAACGTGGCCTATGGCATCCGCCACCACGAGCGCCTGTCGAAGGCCGACATGAACAACCGCGTCGAGGAAGCGCTGCGCCAAGGCGCGCTATGGGACGAGGTCAAGGACAAACTCGGACAAAGCGCGTTGGGACTGTCCGGCGGACAACAACAGCGGCTGTGCATCGCGCGCGCGGTCGCGCTGCGCCCGGAAGTGCTGCTGCTGGACGAGCCGACCTCCGCGCTCGACCCGATCTCGACGGCGCGCATTGAGGAGCTGATCGACGAGTTGAAGGAAGAATTCACCATCGTCATCGTGACCCACAACATGCAGCAGGCCGCGCGCGTGTCCGATTACACCGCCTTCATGTATCTGGGCGACCTGATCGAGCACGACGCGACCGAGAAGATCTTCTCCAACCCGTCCAAGCGGCAGACCGAGGACTACATCACCGGGCGCTTCGGTTGAGCCCCGGATAACGGGCGTCAAGAAGACATCATCAAGGCGACATCACAAGGCATCCCCATGAACAGCAACCCTCACCACCACATCGTCAGAAGCTACGACGAAGAGCGCCGGCACCTGCTGGAAAAACTGTTGCGGATGGGCGCGATGGCCATCGCCCAGCTCGAAGCCGCGCTCGACGTGGTCGAACGGCGCGACGGCAAGGCCGCCGAACGGATCATCGCCAACGACGAAGCGATCGATGCGCTGGAGCTGGAGATCAGCCACGACGCGATGAAGCTGGCCCTGCGCGGCCCACTGGCGCGCGATCTGCGCGAGATCGTGGCGGCGCTGCGTATCGCCGCAGACATCGAACGCATCGGCGACTATGCCTCGAACCTGGCCAAACGGTCGATGACCCTGGCCATGGCGCCGCCGCTGCCGCACACCCGGGGCCTCAATGCGCTTGGCCTGCTGGTGGCCGATCAGGTCCGTAACGTTCTGGCCGCATACCGCGAGGGCGACGCCGACGCCGCGCTTCGGGTGCGGGCGCGCGATGTCGAGGTCGATACCCAGTACACCGGCCTGTTCCGCGAACTGCTGACCTACATGATGGAAGACCCGCGCGCGATCACGCCGTGCACGCATCTGCTGTTCATGGCCAAGAACCTGGAACGCGTGGGCGATCATGCGACCAACATCGCCGAGAATCTGTGGTTCCAGGAGCATGGCGAATCGGACATGCCCCCGCGCGTCAAACACGACGAAACCAACACCGTCGGCTGATCCGCCATCAGAGGCGCTGGAGGGGCGGTCTTCGCTTCGCCCCGACTCGATAAACCAAACCTGAATATCTAGGCGCCGATCCCGTCCCTGGCGCAACCGCAGGACCGGGGTCTAACTCTTTCTGCACATTCGTCATTCCGAACCGGCATAGATTGCCGGATCACAAAGGAGCGAACGTGCAGGAACCCGCTTTTCAACAGACGCTGCAGGCCGCGCGCGACGGCGACCGCCACGCGTTGGAAAAGGTGCTGCTACGTTCGCGGCAGGATCTGCGCCGCTATGCCGAGTACCACTGCTCGGTCAATGATGTGGAAGACGCGGTCCAGGAAAGCCTGTTGCTGGTGTCGCGCAAACTGGGCTCCCTCCGTGCGCTCGAAGCTTATACGTCCTGGCTGTTCAGGATCGTCAAGCGCGAATGCAACCGGCTCAAACGCGCCGGACGGCACCTGTTGATGCAACCGGCGGACTTGGAGGAAATCGAAGGCCCGCACTACCCGCCCCCGACCGGGCTGGTGCGCGACATCGCCGCAGTGTTGGCCGCCCTTCCCACCCATTACCGCGAAATCATCCTGCTGCGTGATCTCGAAGGCTGGACCATCGCCGAAATCGCCAAGGAACTGTCACTGCATCCGGAAGCCGCCAAGGCCCGTATACACAGAGCACGGGGTCTGGCAAGGCAGTACCTGGCGCCCCAGGACGAACCTCACATGCCCGCTATCCAGGCTTCGCGCTAGCATTCGCCCCCCGTGTCCCATTTCACCCGTAAGGAGAATCATCGATGTCGAGCAACAAAAAACCCGTCGCAATCGCCGTTTCCGCAGCCCTGGCCGGTGGCCTGCTGTTGTCCGGATCGGCTTTCGCGTCGACGCATCTGAGTCAGGGCTATCTGCTCGGCGCTGATGCCGTCGCTGGCGACAAAGCTGCCGAAGCCAAGTGCGGCGAAGGCAAGTGCGGCGAAGGCAAATGCGGCGGCAGCAAGGCCGGTACGGAAGGCAAATGCGGCGAAGGCAAGTGCGGCATGGCCCAGATGGACAGCAACAAAGATGGCAAGGTTACGCGCGCGGAATTCAACGCCGCGCACGAAGCGATGTTCAAGAAGCACGACAAGAACAACGACGGCTTTCTCAGCGCCGATGAAGTGAAGGCCGCACACGAAGGCAAGTGCGGCGAGGGCAAGTGCGGCGGTAAAGCCAAGGCCGAAGGCAAATGCGGCGAGGGCAAATGCGGCGGTGACAAGAAGGCCACCGAAGGCAAATGCGGCGAAGGCAAGTGCGGCGGCGACAAGAAGGCGGCCGAAGGCAAGTGTGGCGAAGGCAAATGCGGCGGCTCGATCTGACGAGGTGTTGAAAAACGACCACTCAGACCGTTTCGACGCTCAGCATCCTTGCCGCCCACCGCCTCTTGGCCGGCATTGTTGCTCGCGCCGACTCCAGCTGGCGCAGTCGAGTCGCCGGTTCGGGAGTCGGTGAGTGGCGATGACTGGGCTGGCGCCTGCCTGGTCAAGCGCATTGACGCTTGATCCGGCAGAGCCAGGCTCAGACTTGGCCCAAGTCCGCGTCATTTGAATCACGACCGGATGGCGTCATTCAAGCCTTCGCGTCTACGCCGGGCAGATGCCGCCACCGAACCCCGGCACCACCGGCTCCACCTTCAACGGCCACGATGACCGCTCCCTCTCCACTCCCCCACGAAGCCGTCGGTCTCGGATTGCGGCGTCCGCTGTTGCCGGCGCTGCGCGAAGCGCGGTCGGGCGACTTCGACTTTCTCGAGGCCGCGCCCGAGAACTGGATCGGCGTAGGCGGTTCCCTGGGCGATGCGTTCGCCGAACTCGCGACCCGTTACCCGATCGTCTTCCATGGCTTGTCGCTCTCCATCGGCGGCCCCGCGCCTGTGGACGAAACGTTCCTGTTCAAGGTGCGCAAGTTGATGGACACGCATCGCTGCCCGCTTTACAGCGAACACCTGAGCGCCTGCGGCGATCGCCGCGGTCAGCTCTACGATCTGCTCCCCTTGCCTTTCAGCGAAGAGGCGGTGCGCCATACTGCCGCACGCATCCGTCGCACCCAGGACATCCTCGGCCAGCGCATCGCGATCGAGAACATTTCCTATTACGCAGCGCCATTCCAGCGGATGACCGAGATCGATTTCGTCAACGCGGTGCTTGCCGAGGCGGATTGCCTATTGCTGCTCGACGTCAACAATATCGTGGTCAACGCCACCAACCACCGCTACGATGCATCGCGATTCCTCGCCGCGCTCCCTGCGGAGCGCATCGCCTATCTGCATGTCGCCGGCCACTACGACGAGGCCGAGGATCTCAAGATCGACACCCATGGCGCCGCCGTGTGCGCACGCGTATGGGATCTATTGGAAGAGACCTACCGTTTGTTCGGTCCGCGTCCCACCCTGCTCGAACGCGACTTCAACCTGCCGCCTTTCGAAGATCTGCTCGACGAGCTCGGCCACGTGCGTCGGCGCATCGCGCCATCCGCGCGCGCCACGTCGGAATCGCGCCATGCCGCATGAACCCGTGCCAGATGCCCCCATGCCGCGTGACGCCGCCTCCGCCGATGCGGCGGAGGAATTCGCAGCGCAGCAGGACGCACTGGCCGCGCATATCCGCGACCCGCAACGCGCGCCGCCACCAGGGATCGAAGAGCGGCGGTTGAAAATCTATCGCGAATTATTCTTCAACAACGTCGAAAGTCTGCTCGCCGGCAATTTCCCGGTGCTCAACAAAATCTACGGGGAGGACGGCTGGCGCACGCTGATCGCCGAGTTCTACCGCGACCATGACTGTCAGACGCCGCTGTTCACCGAACTGCCGCGCGAATTCCTGCGTTACCTCGACCGCCGCGCCGAAGACGGCCGAGACGACCCGCCCTGGTTGCGCGAATTGGCGCATTACGAATGGGTGGAACTGGCCCTGCAGATCAGCGAAGCGCGCCTTGAAGACATCGCCCACGACGCGCAAGGCGATCTGCTTGCAGGACGGCCTTTGCTCTCGCCGCTGGCCTGGCCGCTGGCCTATCTCTGGCCGGTGCACAGAATCGGCCCCGACCATCGCCCGGACACGGCGCCGGATGCGCCCACCCTGCTGATGCTGCGCAGGGAGCCCGACGGCAGCGTCAGTTTCCATGCGCTGACTGCGCTGACTTTCCGTCTGCTGCAGCGCTTGGATGCCGAACCGACCTTGAGCGGAGATGCGCAGTTACGAGCCCTAGCGGCCGAGGCTGGCGCGGGCGATGTCGATGGTTTCGTGCGCGAAGGCGTCCGCATGCTTCAGCACATGCGTGCGGAAGGCACGATTCTCGGCACGCGCCTCGATTGACGCCCCGCTCACAGCCCGGACGTATGTTCATCCGGGTTGCATCGATGGATCAGTGGAGCCCCAGGCCCCGCACGGGCCTTGGTCTGCTACGCTTCGCGCATGAGCGAAACGCCCGCGGTTGCGCCAAAACGCAAGATGTCAGAACGCTTCCGCGGGTTTCTCCCGGTGGTGGTCGATGTGGAAACCGGCGGATTCGACTGGAACCGCCATGCGCTGCTCGAGATCGCAGTGCAACCGATCGATCTGGATGCATCGGGCGAATTGATTCCGGGTGAACTCGGCAGCGCACATCTGATCCCGGCGCCCGGCACCGAGATCGACCCGAAGTCCCTCGAAATCACCGGCATCAGACTCGACCACCCGTTCCGTCTGGCCAAACCGGAGCACGAGGCGCTCGATCATGTCTTCACCGTCGTCCGCGCCGCGGTGCGCAAACACGATTGCCAGCGCGCGATCCTGGTCGGGCACAATGCGCACTTCGACTTGAACTTCCTCAACGCCGCAGTCGCCCGGGTCGGCCACAAGCGCAACCCGTTCCATCCTTTCAGCGTGTTCGACACCGTCACTCTGGCCGGAGTGGCCTACGGCCAGACTGTGCTCGCGCGCGCGATGATGGCCGCTGGGCTGTCATGGAACGGCGAGCACGCGCATTCGGCCGTGTACGACACCGAACGCACTGCGGAGTTGTTCTGCAAGATCGCGAATCAGTGGCCGCGCGGCGATTGAGCGCGGCCGTTCAGTTCGCCGCCGGCCCAACCGCAACCGCACTCATCCTGGCGAGGGCTTCGCCGCTGAATGACGCTGTCGCCAACCACGTGCGATGCCGTAGAGGCTGATCACGATCCAGGTGCATTGCAACAAGGCGACCGCGAGATTGAAGCCGCCGACCAGCGACACCAGAATGCAGCTCGAACCTGCGATATTGATCAGTTGATAAGGCAGGCCTGTGCCGGACAAGCGACCGCTCTGCAACAGGAAATAACTGCCCACCACCAGAAAGGTGCCGAGCATTCCGATCCAGTCGTACCACTGTAGATTCACTACGCGCTCCCGTTGTTTGAATGCCTCGCGCGGCTCGCCGGATCACGGCATCCCGCGGAAGACCTGAAAAAAACTCAACCTAGCCGCTGGCGGACGGCCTCGAACAAAGCAACGCCGGTGGCGACCGACACATTGAGACTGTCGACGCCAGAACCCGGCGCCTGCCCTGGCATCGGGATGTTGACGAGATGGTCGCAATGCTCACGGGTGAGACGGCGTAGCCCGTCCGCCTCCCCGCCCAGGGCCAGTGCGACATTACCGCGCAGATCGACGGCGTAGAGCGCTGCGGACGCATCGCCGGCCAAGCCATAGATCCATACGCCGAGCTGCTGCAATTCGCGCATCGCCCGGGCGAGGTTGGTGACGCGCACCACCGGGATGGTGTCGGCTGCGCCCGCCGACGTCTTGCGCACCGTCGCATTAACCTGCACCGCCTTGTCCTTAGGGATGATCACCGCAGTCGCTCCGGCCGCCGCGGCGCTGCGCAGGCAAGCGCCGAGATTGTGCGGATCCTGCACGCCGTCGAGAATCAACACCAGCGACTTGCCGTCCGCAGCTTCGATCAGTTCGGGCAGATCGTCCTCGGCCCAGGTCTTGGCGGCGACATAACGTGCAACTACGCCCTGGTGCCGCAAACCGCCGGCCACACCGTCGAGCGCGCTCTGCGCGACGCGACGGGCGTCGATGCCTTTGCGCCGCGCTTGCTCCTCGATCTCGCTCAGACGGGCATTCTTCGCACCGGCCTCGATCAACACTTCGCGCACGTGCTCGGCGTCGTGCTCCAGGGCGGCGGCCACCGCATTGATTCCAGCAACCCATTGGGACTGTTTGCTCATCCCGCCATTGTGCCGCGAAGCGTCCCGGAATGCGCGGCGCATGCATCCGTCATGGCGGGCTATGATGCCGCCCCCTGTGCCCGCCTCCACCCCATGAAACCGCCCGCGCCACCCGCCGATTCGCTGAATACCCCGGGAATCGCCATCATCGGCGGCGGACCAGCCGGGCTGATGGCCGCGGAAGCCGCGCGCGCGGCCGGGGTCGAGGTCGATCTGTATGAAGCCAAGGCATCGGTTGGGCGCAAATTCCTCATCGCCGGCAAAGGCGGATTGAATCTCACGCATCACGAGCCGCGGCCCGGTTTCGACGCGCGCTATCGCGAACGCGCAACATGGATCGGATGCTGGCTCGACGCTTTCGATGGCGAGTCGCTGCGCGCATGGGCGCGCGGTTTCGGAATCGATACCTACGTCGGATCGTCGGGCCGGGTGTTTCCGATGGATCGCAAAGCCGCGCCGTTGTTGCGCGGCTGGGTGCGGCGATTGCGCGAATCCGGCGTGCGCTTCCATGTCCAGCATCGCTGGCTCGGCTGGGACGATCATGGCGCTCTGCGTTTCGCGACGCCCGAAGGAGAACGATGCGTGCGCGCCGCCGCCAGCGTGCTCGCGCTCGGCGGCGGCAGCTGGCCTGAATTGGGTTCCGACGGCGCCTGGGTATCGCTGCTGCGCGAACGCGGTGTCGCGATCGCATCTTTACGCCCGTCGAACTGCGGATTCGATATCGGCTGGAGCAGCGTCCTCGCCAATAAGCATGCCGGTGCGCCGTTGAAACCGATCATCGCGCACTGGCGCGCAGCCGACGACGTCGAACATGCCTTACAGGGCGAATGCGTGTTGACCACGAGCGGCATCGAGGGCAGCGTGATCTACGCGATCTCGGCAGATCTGCGCGAAACGATCTCCCGCAACGGGGCGGCCATGTTGTGGCTGGATCTCGCCCCGGGTCGCGATATCGCGCGCCTGCGCGCCGATCTGGCGACGCCACGCGGCAAGCGTAGCCTGAGCGAGCATCTGCGTCGGCAGGCCGGACTCGATGCTGCCAAGACCGCGCTGGTGTTCGAGACGCTGCCGCGCGAGGCGTGGCAGGATGCCGAACGCATCGCCGCCGCCATCAAACGCCTCCCCCTGCGCTTGCGCTCGCCGCGACCGGTGGCGGAAGCCATCAGTACGGCAGGCGGCGTGATGCTCGAAGCGCTCGACGCATCGCTGCAATTGCAGGCGCTGCCCGGCGTGTTCTGCGCCGGAGAAATGCTCGACTGGGAAGCGCCGACGGGTGGCTACCTGCTCACGGCCTCGATGGCCAGCGGATTCATTGCCGGCAAGGCCGCGGCCAGACATCTCCAGCATCGGAA
>SSEV01000129.1 GCA_008015095.1 Lysobacteraceae bacterium
CACCAGCAGCGAGGCCAGGGACAGCAGCAGAAAGGCGCCGACGGCGAATTCGAGGCGGGGGCCGCGCACGGTCATGGGAAAAACACCTCTCGAAGGGACATGGCGTTCACCGGAACAGGAACGCGGACAGGACGAAATTGAACATCAGCACCAGCAGCGAAGCGTTGACCACGGCGCGCGTGGTCGCGACCGAGGTGCCTTCGATCGTTGGTTCGGCGTGATAACCGACATACGAGGCGACCAGCGCCGCGGTGCCGCCGAACACGGCGGACTTGAGGAAAGCGGGCAAAAAATCGTCGCGGAAATCCACCGCGTCTTTCAACACCTGCCAGAACGCGCCGTTATCGATGCCGAGCACCTGCACGCCTTGGAACCAACTCGCGGTGAACGCCAAACTGCAGAAAAACGCAGTCAGCAACGGCACGGTGATCACCGCCGCCCAGAACCTTGGCGCCACCGCTTTGCCTACCGGATCGATGCCCATCAGGCCGAGCGCGGTGATCTGGTCGGTGGCGCGCATCAGACCGAGTTCGGCCGCGATCGAACTGCCGGCGCGGCCGATGAACAGCAATGCGGTCAGCACCGGCCCGAGTTCGCGATACATGCCCAGGCCGATGAGGAAGCTGATCTGGTTGCCGGCGCCATAGGTCTGCAGCGAGCGAAAACCGAGCAGGGTGATCGAGAGGCCGACGAAAGCGCCGCCGACCGCGATGATCGGCAAGGTACGCGCGCCGATCTTGTAGATCTCGCGGGTCAGTTCCTGCCAGAAGTCCGCTGTCGGTTTGCTGGCGCGGAACACCGCCAGTGAGAACAGCCCGGCGCGACCGATGCCACGGAAGGTGTCGGCGAGCGCCATCATGCCGCTCCCGTGCGCGCGCCTGCATCCGATGCGCGGCTGTCGAAAGGGATGGGGCCGTCAGGTTCGCCGCGGAGAAACTGGCGCACCAGCGGATCGGCGCTGGCCTCCAGCTCGGCGGGCGTGCCGTCGAAGACGATGCCGCCGTTGGCGATCACCACCGCGCGATCGGCGATCGGCAGGCTTTCGCGCACATGGTGGGTGACCACGATACTGGTCAGGCCCAGGCTATCGTTGAGCCCGGAGATCAGACTCATAATCACGCCGCTGGCGATCGGATCCAAGCCGGTCAGCGGCTCGTCGTAGAGCATCAGCGGCGGATCAAGGGCCAGCGCGCGCGCCAGCGCGACGCGCCTGGCCATACCGCCGGAGAGTTCGCGAGGGTACAGATCGGCCGCCGCGCGCAGTCCCACGGCGTGCAGTTTCATCTCGACCAGACGGCGGATCACGGCTGGCGGCAGGTCGGTATGGGTGCGCAGCGGCAGGGCGACGTTTTCGGCGGCGGTGAGATCGGTCAGCAGACCGTTGCCCTGCAACAGCACGCCGATGTTCTTACGCAGTTCCAGCAGTTCGCGTTTGCGTTTCGGCACGGGCTGGCCGAGGACTTCGACGGCGCCTGCGGCGGGTTCGAGTTCGCCGGTCAAGGCCGCGAGCAAGGTCGACTTGCCGCAGCCGGAAGGGCCGAGCACGGCGGTTACGCTGCCGCGCGGGACGGTCAGGTCGATCCCGCGCAGGATCGTGCGATCACCGCGATCAAGACGGACGCCGGAGACGCGAACGGCGATGGAGGGGGCGGACATGGGCCGGGGTCGCAGCGAAGTGAGGGAACCAAAGGCAGCCGGGCAGGCGGCGTCAAAAAACCTGCGCAGGATGGCCAACGCCGGCTGAATCCCGACGGAGCGCTTCGTTTGCGCAGCCCGCCATTGTCCCTGTCCGACGCCGGCTTGTCTGCCTTCCGCGCATGACGCAGGGCCGCCGACCCTTGTGCGCCGCAGGCGCAGCCGCCAGGATGACCCGCCGACGGCGCTGTACCGGCGCGGCGGCGCAGATGCCGAAGGCAAGTACGGAGAAGACGATGGAATTGCTGACCCTGGAACATTTCGCCGGCTGTTTGAACGAGACCTTCTCCGCCGCGCTCAACGACATGGACGTGCCGTTCGTGCTGGTCGAAGCCCGGCCCTTGCCGACGCGACCACAACAGAATCCGATGCGCGCGCCGTTTTCGTTGCTGTTCCGCAACACTTCTTCGTTCCTGTTCCCGCAGCAGACCTACACTTTGCGCCACCCGCGCGTGGGCGAGGTCGGCATCTTTCTGGTTCCGGTGGCGCAAGAGCGCGGCGGGTTCCTGTATCAGGCGGTGTTCAACTGAGCGCGACGTCCGGCGATGCCGGTGATCAGGCCTCGCGCGGAAGCCAGCGCATATGCTGGTGAGTGGGTGTGTCGTGGGTGCGGATGAACCCCAGGCGTTCGTACAGGCGTCTGGCCGCGATGTTCTGATGCAGCACATGCAGATGCATGCCGCAGCCCTGCGCATACGCAGTCCGCTGGCTGTCTTCGATCAGCATTCGGCCCAGGCCGCGATTGCGGTATTGCGGGAATAGGCTGATGTCGACCAGCAGGTGCTCGGGCGGATTTCGTTGCAGGTAGTAGCGGCCTGCGGGCTCGCTCTTGTCGGTTCGCACCACGGCCAGGAAGTCCGCATCGGCGAAATGCTGCACATAGTGTCGATGCTGCAGCTCGAACTGCTGTCGCAGGAAGCTGCGCTTGGCGATGTCAGGCCAGGGCACGCCTGCCATTTCCTCGCTGCGCGTGCTGGCGTACAACTCGGCAAGCCAGGGCAAGTCTGCTTCGGTTACCGGACGCAGCAAAAAGCCGCGCTCGATCAGCGGTCCGGGAGTGACCATGCGGCCAGCGCGTTCCTGCGGGAACGCCACCGGCCGCGAAGATGCGTCTTCCGCCATTTCTTCAGGGGAAGGAGGGATAGATGCCCTGCAATGCGATGCAGAAGTTCACCCCAAGGTACGGTTGCTGATTCTCGTGTGGGAACCCGCCGCCCTGACTGGCGGCGAGCATATTCGCCGCGAAGGTCGTGTTCGGCGCGCCGGAGGAGAACGGTTTGTTGGAGACGATGCTGGGCTGCGACAAGCCGCCGTTGGCGACCGGCGCGCTTGAGTTTGGCGGCAAGAATGCGTTCATCCCGTGATTATGCTGCGGGATCTGGGTGCTGCTCAGCGTGACCGTGTTGACGCCGAAGGCCTGTCCCAGCGTGCGAGGCGACAGTCCCGCACCGTTGCCCTGTTCGCAGCCTGCGCGTCCGGCGAAGTTGGGCAACTGGAAGGTAGTCTGGCCGTTGCCGCCGTAGATGACGCCGAGCAGCGAGAACAGCGCGGTGTTCTGCGAGATCGGCAGCGTGGCGCCATTGCAGAACGCCCAGCCGCGCGGATTGAAGTTGAAGCCGAACAGCTGGATTTCGCCGATGAAGGGTTGAGTCATGATGTGGTTCCTCCGATGAGGGGTGCCGCGCGCAGATCGCGTTGCGATCGCGCTGCGGCCGCGCCTGCGTGGCGCAATGGAATGAGAATGCGATCACGCATGCCGGTCACGCCTGCGACGGGAAGATGCCCTGGGTGGCGATGCAGTACTGCACCGTCAGCGTGGGCATGCAGTTCTCGTGCGGTTGGTTGCCGCCGGCGAGACTTGTTGATTGCGCCGACATTGGCACTAAGGTTGCCCCTGTCACATCGGAGACATAGAAGCTTTCGCCGCTGACAGCGCCGGGCATCAAGGTATTGCCTGGAGTCAGGGCCGAAGCGGCGCCGGTGGTCGCGACGAGCGTATGGGTATGCGCCGGCATCTGGGTCTGTAATACGGTGACGGTTTCTGTACCCGCGCGCTGGCCCAGCACATAGGTGCTCAGCCCTGGGCCCGTGCCCTGATGGATGGGGAGTCGGCCGCGCAGATCGGGCACGGCGAACGTGGTTTGGCCGTCGCCACCGTAAGTGGTGCCGATGAGGGCGAACAACGCGTCGTATTGAGAAATCGGCAACAGGCTGCCGTCGCAAGCCTGCCAGCCGTTGGGCGCGCCGCGTGTGCCGAAACCAAACATGCGGATCTCGCCAATGTAGGGTGTACTCATGCGTGTGTACTCCGAAGGTTCTAAGGACGTTCGCGCCGTTAGTGCGCGGGGCGTCCGGGGCCCATGGCGGGCGTGGTCAGTTGCGCGACGGGAAGATGCCGCTGAGCGCAATGCAGAAGTTGATCACGCTGTAGGGCTGTAGGTTCGGATGCGGCTGGTTGCCGCCGCTGGGCGCGACGGTTTGAGGGTTCTGAGGAACCAGGGCTCCGCTGCTCGCGCCATACAGGTTCGGCGCGGCCGCTCCGGCGTTCGTGCTGGTTGCATAGAGCCGACCACCGGCGCTGCGATTGTCGCCATTGGCCGTGGACGCATTGACCGAATGGGTATGCGCCGGCAGGTTAGTGCTGAGCAGCGTCACGTTTTCGATGCCGGCAGACTGACCGATCTGAACCGCCGGCGGTTGCCAGCTCGGGTCGACGGAGGACGCATAACCGATCGGCGTGCGGCTGCGCAGATCGGGCAGTGCGAAATTGGTGGTGCCGTTGCCGCCGTATTGAGTGCCCAGCAACGAAAACAGGGCCTGGTTCTGATTGATCGGCAAGAGCTGGCCGTTGCATTGCGCCCAGAACTTTGGCGCAAAACCGAAGCCGGCCATCATGATCTGACCGATGAAGAATTCGCTCATCGCTATCCTCCCCTTGGATGGTTGGCGAGACGCGTCGTGCGCCGCGCCTTCCCACTCTGAACCAGCTTGATGAGCGGAACAAGGGCCGCGCGCAGGAGTGATCTCGCCCTGCAAGATGTTGCAGTGCGGCGGAAGGACAGGTTTCGGCACAGTCACTTCCAAGCCGGGGGCATTCCTGCTCCAATACCGGCAGTTATGCGTATCGTGGCCACAGTGGCCCGATCGCCGCGGAAAAGACGTTGACTGAAAGCCTGCGCGATGGAATTTGCGGGCGCGTGGACGCCACTCGGTCCGACCGGACCGATCGCTAGGGGGGTATGGAAATGTCGATTCGCTCCGTGGTTACGGCGCGCGCTTCGCGCCTTCTGTCTTACTGGAACGACGGTGCGCCGCTTTTGTGCACTTTGCCGTGCGGATCATCTCCGGCTTCTGCGATCGGCTCGCCGGCCACCTATTCGGGTTGGGGGAACAGGGACATGCAAACGCTATCGTTGCGCTCCGGCAGTCGCCGCGGCGTCTTTTCAAATTTTTGCCTGCTCGCATGGCTGCTGATCTTCGGATCTCTCTGGCCGACGTTGGCGAGCGCCGCGCATACCTCGGTGGAATGCCCGGCCCAGTCGGGAACGGTCTCCAGCGGCGGTACGGTCACGATCAATGTCTCGGACTGCGCGACCAGCATCGCCTTCGCAGGTATCGGCGATGTGGATGGTCCGGATCTTGAAGATCATGGCACGGCCACGCTTCGGATCACCGGAGGCTCCTGGTTCCTGGACTACAGCCACAACGGCGCGACGGGGATCGGTTCAAGCGACATCTTTGAATTCACCGATGGCACCATCGCCGGGAATACGGTCCGGGTCACGATCAACATCACGCCGTCGGCTTCGCCGATTACGGTTTCTCCGGCCACGCTGCCGACGCTGACCGCCGGCGCCCCGTTCTCGCAGACCCTGACGTCGGCCGGTGGCCTCGCTCCGTACACCTACACTCTGCAGAGCGGCGTACTCCCGATCGGCCTGAGCCTGTCCAGCGGCGGCGTGCTCAGCGGCACGCCCACGCAACGCGGCGCCTACAGTTTCAGCGTGCGTTCGACCGACGCCACAACGCCCACCGCGCAGTTCGTCGACAAGGGTTACACCGGCACGGTCCAGAATCCGACGCTCGCAATCTCACCGGCCACCGCGACCGCGATCCAGAGCGTTCCCTTTTCGCAGACCCTCGCGATCACCGGTGGCGTAACTCCGCATAGTTGCTTGCTTGAAACCGGCGCATTCCCGGCAGGCATCAGCATTTCCAGCGGTTGCGTGATCAGCGGCACCACGGCGGCGGCGCCCGGTAATTATCCGGTCACCATTCGCGTCACCGACGCCAGCACCGGCCCGGGCGTTTATTTCGAGGTGGAGAACTTCACCCTCACCGTCAGCCCGCCGCCGAGCGTGTCGATCGCGGTCTCGCCGGCGTCGGTCTCCGAAGACGGCGCGACCAACCTCACTTATACGGTCACTCGCAGCCTGAATCTGTCTTCGCCCACGGTGGTCAACATCGGCGCTGCGGGCACCGCCACCAGCGGCACGGATTACACCGGCGGCGTCGCCACCGTGACCATCCCCAGCGGCGCCACCACCGCGACGATCGTCATCAACCCGACCGTCGACGGCACCGTCGAGCCCGATGAAACCGTCACCCTCATCGTCAACGCCGGCACCGGCTACACCGTCGGCGTGCCCGCTTCCGCCACCGGCACCATCCTCAACGATGATGTGCCCTCGATCACTATCTCGGTCTCTCCGGCCAGCGTGGCTGAAGATGGCGCGCCCAACCTGGTGTACACCGTCACACTCAACCAGGCCGCGTTCAATCCGATCTCGGTGAACTACACCATCGGCGGCACCGCCGCCAACGGCACCGACTACGCCACGATCGCCTCGCCACTGGTCATCAACACCGGCCTGACCACCGGCACCATCACCGTCAACCCAACGGCCGACACTACGATCGAAGCGGACGAGACGGTGTCGCTCACGTTGGCCGCCGGCACCGGCTACACGGTCGGCGTGCCGAACAGCGCCACCGGCACGATCCTCAACGACGACTTGCCGAACCTGACGATCAACGACGTCACCGTTAGCGAAGGCAACGCCGGCATCACCAACTTCACCTTCACGGTGAGTCTGAGCGCGCCGGCCGGCCCGGGCGGCGTCACTTTCAACATCGCCACCGCCAACGGCACCGCCACCGCGGGAGGCGACTACGTCGCGCAGAGTCTGACCGCGCAGACCATTCCGGCCGGCAGTAGCAGTTACACCTTCACCGTGCAGGTCAACGGCGACACGTTGAACGAACCCACCGAGACTTTCTTCGTCAACGTCACCAGCGTGATCAACGCGGTCGTGGTCGACGGCCAGGGGGTCGGCACGATCACCAACGACGACCCGCTGCCGAGCCTGTCGATCAACGACGTCAGTGTGGTCGAGGGCAATGCCGGCACCGTCAACGCGGTGTTCACCGTGAGCTTGAGCGCGGCCAGCGGCCAGACGGTCACCGTGAATTACGCCACGGTGGACGGCACCGCCACCCAGCCGGCCGACTACACCAGTACCAGCGGCACGCTGACCTTCACCCCGGGTCAGACCACGCGCACGATTACCGTGCCGGTGATCGGCGAAACCGTCCCCGAGGCCAACGAAACCTTCTTCGTGAACCTCAGTGGCGCGGCCAACGCGACGATTTCCGACAACCAGGGCGTCGGCACCATCAGCAACGACGACGTGCCGGTGACGGTGAGCCCTGCGACTTTGCCCAACGGCCAGGTGGGCCTGAGCTACAGCCAGACTGTCACCGCCAGCGGTGGCGCCGGCCCGTACACCTTCGCGGTGACGGCCGGTGCGTTGCCGGCTGGGATGAGCCTTGCGCCGGGCGGCGCGCTCAGCGGCACGCCGACCGCGGGCGGCAGTTTCAACTTCACCATCACCGCCACCGACAGCAGCCCGTTCCCGGGCCCGTTCTCGGGCAGCCAGGCCTACGTCTTCAGCGTGCTCGACGGCGAAGTCGTGCTGCCGCCGGATACGCTGCCCGACGGCACCCTCGGCGTGGCCTACACCGGCAATACCGGTCCGGCCACCGGCGGCACTGCGCCTTACACCTACGCGGTCACCGCCGGCGCACTACCGGGGGGGGTGACGCTCAACACCGCCACCGGCCAGATCACTGGTACGCCGACAGCGGTGGGCAGCTTCGACTTCATCATCACCGCGACCGACAGCAGTACCGGAACCGGGCCCTACGACATCACCGAAAGCTATACGGTGGTGATCATCGACATTCCCCCGGTGGCGAACAATTCGGCGCTGACGGTGCCCTACAACGCGCCGGCGACGAACGTCCCGCTCAACATCACCGGCGGCACCCCGACCGCGCTCGCGATCGGCACCGCACCGTTGCACGGCACGGCCATCGTCAGCGGCTTGACCATCACCTACCAGCCGACGGCCGGCTATGCGGGCCCGGACAGCTTCACTTACACCGCGACCAACAGCGGCGGCACTTCGGCGCCGGCCACGGTCTCGATCACGGTGCAGGATCCGGTGATCACCATCACCCCGAGCGGCGGTTTCGCCGCCACGGTCGCGGCCGCGTACACCCAGACCTTCACTTTCAACGGCGGCGCGCAGCCCTGGAGCGCTTATCAGGTCACCAACCTGCCAACCGGTCTGTCGATCACCGGCACCACCGCCAACACGGTGACGATCTCCGGTACGCCGACGCAGGCGGGCACGTTCAACCTCAACGTCTCCGCCACCGACAGCTCGACCGGAAACGGTCCGTATTTGGTTGGTCAGGCCTTTACGCTGACGGTGGCCGCGCCGACCCTCACGCTGGCGCCGGCTTCGACGACGTTCACCGCGACCTACGCTGCGCCGTTCTCGCAGAGCTTCACCGCCAGCGGCGGCATCGGACCTTACGCCTATACGGCGACTGGCGCGTTGCCGGCGGGTTTGAGCTTCAGCGGCAATACGATCTCCGGTGCGCCGACCGCGCCGGGCAGTTATCCGATCACCATCACCGCGACCGACACCGGTTCCAGCGGAGCCGGCGCGCCGTTCACGGTCGCGCAGAACTACACGATCAATGTGCCGGCGCCGACCATCGTGGTGGATCCGGCCACCTTGCCCAACCCCGCTGCCGCCACTGCCTACAGCCAGACCCTCACGGCGACTGGCGGCGTTGCGCCATATGCGTTCGCAGTGACGGCGGGCGCGTTGCCGGCCGGGATCACGTTGAGCAACGGCGGTGCGCTGAGCGGAACCAGTAACCAGATCGGAACCTACAATTTCACGGTCACCGCGACCGACGCCTTCGGCCAGACCGGCAGTCGCGCCTACACCGTGACCATCGCGGCTCCGGTGCTGGCGATGACCCCGGCCGCAGGCACGTTGAACGCGCCTTACGCCACGCCGTTCTCGCAGACCTTCACCGCGAGCGGTAGCCCCGGGCCGTACAGCTACGCCCTGACCGGCGCCTTGCCGGGAGGCATGAGCTTCAGCGGCAACACGATTTCGGGCACGCCGACATTGCCGGGTAGTTATCCGATCACGATCACCGCGACCGACACGGTGCTCACCGGCGCAGGTGCACCGTTCACGATCGCGCAGAACTACACGATCAACGTGCCGGTCCCGACCATCACGGTGAATCCGGCGACCTTGCCGAACACCACCGCAGGCTTGGCCTACAGTCAGACCTTCACCGCTACCGGTGGCGCGGCGCCATATACCTTCGAATTGGGCGGCGGTTCGCTCCCGCTCGGCCTGAGCCTGAGTTCCGCCGGCGTGCTGTCCGGCGCGACGACTACGTCGGGCACTTTCAACTTCACGGTCGTTGCGGTCGACAACTTCGCGCAGCGAGGCAATCGTGCCTACACCGTGGTGGTGGCGGTGCCGACGATCACGCTGACGCCAGCGGCGCTGCCCGGCGGCACCGCGGGGACGCCCTACAACCAAGTGCTGACGATCAGCGGCGGCATCGCGCCATACACCGTGACCCTGACCGGCGCGCTGCCGGCCGGCGTCACCTTCAACGCCGCCACGCGCACTTTCAGCGGCACGCCGACCGCTTCGGGCACGTTCAACATCAGTGTGACCGCGACCGACAGCACCGGCGGCACGCCGGCCACGGTGACCAATAACTACACCCTGGTCATCGCTGCGCCGACGTTGACGATGACGCCGACGGCGGGCGCGTTGCCGGGCGGCACCGCAGGCACGGCTTACAACCAGAGCTTCGTCGCCAGCGGCGGTATCGCGCCGTACGCCTACGCGCTGACTGCGGGCGCATTGCCCGCGGGCATGACCCTCAGCCCCGCCGGCGTCCTCAGCGGCACGCCGACGGCGGCCGGCAACTTCACCTTCAGCGTACGCGCCACCGACAGCACCAGCGGCACCGCCGCGACGGTGACCCATGCCTACACACTGACGATCTCGGCGCCGACCATCACGATCAACCCGCCGACGCTGCCCAACGGCGTGCTCTCGGTGCCGTACAACCACGTGCTGACCGCCGTCGGCGGCACTGCGCCGCATACCTTCGCGATCACCGCAGGCGCGTTGCCGGCGGGCGTGAGCTTGAGCACCGGCGGCACCCTCAGCGGTTCGTCGACCGCTTCGGGTAACTTCACCTTCACCGTGACCGCGACCGACGCGCTGGGCTTCACCGGCACCCGCACCTACACCATCACTATCGTGCAGCGGCCTGATCCGTCGCGTGATCCGGAAGTGCGCGGTCTGCTGGATGCCCAGGTCGACGCCACGCGTCGTTTCGCCACCACCCAGATCAACAACTTCCAGCAGCGCCTGGAGAACATGCACAACGGCGGTGGAAGCGACGGCAACAGCGGCGATGCGTTCCGCAACGGCCTGAACTTCCTGACCAGCCGCCAGTGCATCGAGACGGTGGGCAAGATTCCGGGCAAGGCCTGCGAACAGATGTCGAACTATGCCGCGGGCGACGGCGAGCAGGGTCCGCAGAGCGGCGGCGGCAAGCGCGGCGGTGAAGGATCGCCATTCGCCATCTGGACCGGCGGCATGCTGCGTTCGGGCAATCACGACGGACGTGGCGACGGCGCGGGCGCCGACTTCGAAACCGATGGCGTCAGCGCCGGTATCGATTACCGCTTCAGCCCGTCCTTCGCGTTCGGCGGCGGCGTCGGTTACGGTCGCGACGAAAGCGAGGTCGGCGACAACGGCAGCCGTAGCGAAGCGGACGCCTACACCCTGGCACTGTACGCGAGCTATCACCCGGGCGGGAAGTTCTTCCTGGACGGCCTGCTGGGCTACCAGAACCTGTCCTACGACCTGCGCCGTTACGTCACCACCAATGGCGCGTTCGTCACCGGTTCGCGCGACGGCACGCAGTGGTTCGCGTCGGTCTCGGCCGGCATCGATCTCGACCGCGACGCATGGCAGTTCACGCCGTACGCCCGCTTCGATGTGGCCGAGGCCACGCTCGATGGCTACACCGAGAGCGGCGATGCGATCTTCGCCCTGCGTTATTTCGATCAGGATGTGGAGACCTTGACCGGCAATCTGGGCTTGCGCCTGAATTACCGCCACGAAACCGGTTGGGGCATGTTCTCGCCGCAACTGCGCCTGGAATACCAGCATGAGTTCCGCGACAACGGCAGTGCGACGATGCAGTACGCCGATCTGCCGGGCGGCCTGCTCTATCGCGCGCAGCTGCAAGGCTTCGACCGCAACCGTTTCGTCTTTGGCCTGGGGGCCTTGTTCATGACCGACTACGATCTGTCGTTCAGGATCGAATATCGCGGCCAGGTCGGCGGCGAAGAGCAGGATCGTGGCCTGTTGTTGAATATCGAGAAGAAGTACTGACGGTTCCCTTGACGGGTCCGGTGTTCCGGACCCGTCGCCTGGCCCGGGCTGGCCGGCATGATGGGATCGATTGTTCGCGGCCCGAAGCCCTGACCGCGACTGGCGCCGCTGCTCCCCCGCAGCGGCGCCTTTTTTCTGTGCACGGGAACGACGCGAGAGTGCGACCAGACGCGCGCGGCCCTACACTGCCGCGCCCGCCATCTTTCACGAGACGACCATGTCCCTGACGCTCCATGCCGCTACGACGCCTTCGCTGACGCGCGCCCTGACCCAAGTGCGCCACATCCTCGACAAGGGCGAGGCGCATGCCCGGACCCAGGGCTGGGATCCCGCGGTGTTGTTGGGCATGCGCCTGGCGCCGGACATGCTGCCGATGTTGCGTCAGGTCCAGATCGTCACCGACATCGCCAAGAACGCGGTCGGGCGGCTGAGCGGTAGCGAGGCGCCGAAGTTCGAGGATGTCGAAACCAGTTTCGCCGAGCTCGATGAGCGCGTGCGGCGCGCGTTGGAGTACATCGGCGCGGTTCCGGCCTCGGCTTTTGAAGGCGCCGAAACCCGCAGCATCGTGGTGCCGACGCGGGCCTACGGCGAGTTGCGTTTTTCAGGCAAGGGATATCTGTTCGAGTTCGTCCTGCCCAATGTGCATTTCCACAGCAGCATCGCCTACGCGCTGCTGCGCCACGCCGGAGTGCCGCTTGGCAAGCAAGATTTCCTTGGGCCGATCGGTGAAGCTTGAGCGACACGCGGTGGGCGGCGCGAAGCGAGCTCGCTCGTACCGCGCCGTTGTGCGCCACGCGGTCCCGCGCCGCATCGCGCGGACCGTATCGCACGAACCGCATCAGGCGCGCGTTTAGACGCCGACGCCGGTTCTCCGGCATCATGCCGCGGCGATGCCGACTCCCGCCCCCCGTTTTCATCTCGTATCTGGCAACCGGCTCGATCGCCTTGCGGCGCATCTGGGCGAGGCACTCGCGCGAGCGACTGATCCGGATGCGCTGACGCCGGAGACGGTGCTGATCCCCCAACCCAGCCTGCGTCACTGGCTGCTGCACACGCTCGCCGAGCGTCACGGGATCGCCGCGAATCTCGAATTGATCACGCCTTCCGAATTCGTCTGGCGCATGCTGCGCGCGGTGACTCCGGAACTGCCCGAGATTTCGTCCTGGGATCATGGGCCCTTGCGTTGGCGGCTGTTCGCGCTGTTGCGCGGGCCGACGACGACGCTGCCGCCCGCGGTGCGCGCGCACTTGCAGCGCGCGGATGCGGTGGCGGCTGGTCGCGCCGATCTGAGTCGTTTCGAACTGGCCGAGGC
>SSEV01000189.1 GCA_008015095.1 Lysobacteraceae bacterium
ATGATGAGACTGCTCAAACATCTATTCGCGCCTTCCGCACGCCGTGTCTTCGACGAGACGCGCCTGCGCCGTATCGCCGAAGCCATCGCCGCCGACGAAGCGCGCCATCGCGGCGAGATCTGTTTCGCGGTGGAGCCGGCCTTGGATCTGCGCGCGTTGTGGCGCGCGGCGTCGTCCCGCGCTCGGGCCGAGGAGGTGTTCGCCCGTTTGCGGGTCTGGGACACCCAGGAAAATAACGGCGTGCTGATCTATCTGTTGCTGGCCGATCACCGTATCGAGATCCTGGCCGATCGTGGACTGGCCACTATGGTCAACGAAGAACAATGGCGCGGCGTCTGTCGGATGATGGAGGAACGATTGCGCGCCGGTGACGCCGAGGCGGCGGTCCTGCACGGCGTGGCTGCGACCGGCGCATTCCTGGCCGAGTATTTCCCACGCCACGCAGGTTCGTCCGATCGGAACGAACTGGCCGACCGCCCCTATGTGCTCGAATGAGTCATCCCGGCGCGACGCGAAGCCGGCGCCTCCGGCACAATAGCCGGATCGTCCAACTCCGGATCCCACCGCCGTCGCCATGAGCTATCTGCACCAGATCGACCCGATCGCGGTCCAATTCCCGGAATTCTCGCTGTTCGGCGGCAATTTCCATCCCGCGATCCACTGGTACGGGCTGATGTACATCTGCGGGTTCGTCGCCGCCTGGTTCCTCGGCCGTCGCCGGGTCCGCGCCGGCCGTCTGCCGGGAGTCGACGAGCAGGCCTATGGCGATCTGATGTTCTATTGCATGCTCGGCGTGATCTTCGGCGCGCGCATCGGTTACGTATTGTTCTACGACCTGTCGTCGTATCTCGACCAGCCGATGCAGATCTTCAGGATTTGGGAAGGCGGCATGAGTTTCCACGGCGGCCTGCTCGGCGTGCTGGTCGCGGCCCTGTGGTGGGCGCGCAAGCATCGCCTGCATTTCTTCGATGTGGTCGATTTCGTCGCGCCGCTGGTGCCGCCCGGATTGGGCTTCGGCCGGCTCGGCAATTTCATCAACGGCGAATTGTGGGGCAAATACACCGAGGCCGGCTGGGGCGTGATCTTCCCGCATGCCGAGCCCAAACTCGCGCCGTTCGACGCGGCGACGCTGCAGTCGATGCAGACATCGGGCATGCTCGACGCCTATGCGCGTCATCCATCGCAGCTGTATCAGATGAGCCTGGAGGGCATCGTCCTGTTCAGCGTGCTGTGGTGGTACTCGCGCAAGCCGCGACCGCGCTACGCCACGGCCGGCGTATTCGCGCTGCTGTACGGCTGTTTCCGTTTCGCGGTGGAATTCGTGCGTCTGCCCGATCGGCAGATCGGATATCTCGCTTTCGACTGGCTGACCATGGGGCAGGCCTTGAGTCTGCCGCTGGTGTTGCTCGGCCTGTGTTTGTTGTGGCTCTCGCGTAAGGCGCCGACCTTGCAGCCCGCGCCGGCCGTCGCGCCCGAGCGCGGTTGAGCCTGCGCGCAGGGCTTCCGCATGCGTCCGTATCTCGATCTGTTGCGCCATGTGTTGGAGCACGGCGCGGAAAAGGCCGACCGCACCGGCACCGGCACCCGCAGCGTCTTCGGCTGGCAGATGCGTTTCGATTTGAACGAGGGCTTCCCGCTGGTCACCACCAAGAAGCTGCACCTGCGTTCGACCGTGCACGAGTTGCTGTGGTTCCTCAAAGGCGAGACCAACATCGCCTACTTGCGCGAGAACAAGGTCAGCATCTGGGACGAATGGGCGGACGGGGCGGGCGAACTCGGCCCGGTCTACGGCAAACAGTGGCGGCGCTGGGCCGACGCCGATGGCGGCGAGATCGACCAGATCCGCTGGTTGATCGACGAGATCAAACGCAATCCGGATTCGCGGCGGTTGATCGTCAGCGCCTGGAACGTCGCCGATCTGCCGAAGATGGCGCTCATGCCGTGCCACACGATGTTTCAGTTCTACGTCGCGAACGGAAAACTCAGCTGTCAGCTCTACCAGCGCAGCGGCGACATCTTCCTCGGCGTGCCGTTCAATATCGCCAGCTACGCGCTGCTGACCCACATGATCGCCCAGGTCTGCGATCTCGGCGTCGGCGATTTCGTGCATACGCTCGGCGACGCGCATCTGTATTCCAATCACTTCGAGCAGGCGCGCGAGCAACTGACGCGCGCGCCGCGTCCGCCGCCGCGGTTGAAACTCAGCCCGGAGGTGAAAGACATTTTCGCGTTCGCCTACGACGATATCGCCATCGAAGGCTATGACCCGCATCCGGCGATCAAGGCGCCGGTCGCGGTATGAGGACGTCGATACCGATGCGGATACGGCCGCGGATGGATCGCGGCGCCGCGGCGATCCGCCGTTTCGCCCGCAGTGCATGGGCGTTCTGAGGTGACCATGCTGGTGCTGATCGCCGCGCTCGACCGCAATCGCGGGATCGGCCGCGGCAATGCCTTGCCGTGGCGTCTGCCGGATGACCTCAAGCGTTTCAAGGCGTTGACCTTGGGCAAGCCGGTGCTGATGGGGCGCAAGACCGCGGAGTCCTTAGGGCGTGCGCTGCCCAAACGACGCAATCTGGTGCTCACCCGCGGGGCGCGCGCTCCGCTCCCGGACATGGAGACGGTGGCGAGCATCGAGCAGGCCTTGGAGATCGCGATGAACGACGCGGCCGGCGAATTGTGCGTGATCGGCGGCGGCGAGTTGTACGCGCACGGGTTGCCGCGGGCTGCGCGAATGCGCCTCACCCACGTCGATACCGTCGTCGATGACTGCGATGCGTTCTTTCCCGCGTTCGATCCGGCGCAATGGCGAATCGTCGCCAGAGAGGCGCATGCCGCCGACGAACGCCATCCGTTCGCCTTCGAATTCATCGATTACGACCGCGCCTAGGGCAGCCTCGGGCGATAGCGCCCAGTAATGGGGTAATCGAACAGGATGTTCTCTTCGCGTGCGCCGCGGCCGATATTGTGGATGATGAGGGGGGCGCCGGAGCGCGACTTGCGTTCGCTGACGATGCCGATATGCGGAAGATTGCCCGGCAGCATCCACGTCACCAGATCTCCGGCGCGGTAGTCCGCAGCGCGGTCGCTCGCAGCTAAATCCCAGCCCTGACGCTCGAACCAGGTTTGCAGGTTCGGTACGCGGCGGTGATCGATATTGCGATCGGGGCCGCGTAGCCCCCATTTCCGCGGATACAGCGCGAAGTTGGCGCGCATGTCCTCGTGCACGCGCTGTTGCAGGTCGAGGCCTTGCGTGCGTAGCGCGCGGATGACGACGTCGGTGCAGACGCCGCGATTCTGCGCGACGTCGCCGTTGGGATAGGCCAAGACCACGTAGGCGGGATCGTAATGCAGGGTCACGCCGATCTGTCTGCGCGCGGCGGCGACCAGGGGCGGCGTTGTGGGCGGGCCTGGCGTCGTTCGCGACGGCGCCGTCGCGGCGGAGGTCGCGCCAGCGCCGATGCGCCGCGAAGCCGAGCTGTCGTCTTGCGCTCCGGCGCAGGTAGTCAGTGGGCATAACGCGGCCAACCAGATCAGACGCAGGACGCGCTTGCCGAATCGGTCCCGCCGATATGCGCGTCGTGGCATCAGTCCTCCTGCGCGGCGGTTCCATTCGGCAGGGTGCGCCCCGGCGCCTGCACGACGCGCAATTCATCGCAATCGAGTCGCAGGGCCGTGAGCTTGCCGCCCCAGACTGCGCCGGTGTCGATCGCATGCACGCCATGGCCGATGAACAGTCCCAAGGTCGACCAATGTCCGCATACGATCTTTAAATCGCGCTGGGCGCGGCCGGGCACTTCGTACCAGGGATAGAGGCCGGATTCCTGGGTGCCTGGCGCGCCTTTCTCGTTGAATGCGATCCGACCGCGGGTCGAGCAGTAGCGCAGGCGCGTGAAGATGTTGATGATCGCGCGTTCGCGTTCGATGCCGCGCAGCGCCGGCGACCAGGTCGGGTAGTCGCCGTACATGTTGCGCAGCAGTTTCTGGTAGCCGTCGCCATGCAGGCGGCGTTCGACTTCGCGCGCGTGTTTCTCGGCGTGCAGCGTGGTCCATTTCGGGGCGAGCCCCGCGTGCACCATCATCCAGCCGAGGTCGTGATCGCTGTGCAGCATCGGTCGTTTGCGCAGCCAGCCGATCAGCGTGTCGCGATCCTCGGCGAAGAGCACGCGCTGCAGGTCCGGATTGACTTTGCGTTGGTCGTCCGCGCTGCGTTCGGCGATCGCCAGCAGCGAGAGATCGTGATTGCCCAACACGACGATGCAGTGCTCGCGCAGCGAATGCACCAGACGCAGGGTTTCCAGGGATTCGCCGCCGCGATTGACCAGATCGCCGCAGAACCAGAGCCGGTCTTGCGCCGGATCGAAACGGATGCGTTCGAGCAGCCGTTGCGTCGGGCCATAGCAGCCCTGCAGATCGCCGATCGCCCAGATCGCCATGTCAGCGGCTCCGCGCGTGCGCAGGCGCGTCGATCGTCCGGCGCATCGTCAGTGCAGGACTCGCGGAACGCAGAACACCATCCGTGGAATCTTCGCCTCGAATTCGGTGCCCTCGTCGTCGACCATGGTGTAGGCGCCGTCCATGGTGCCGTAAGGCGTTTTGAAGAACGTGCTTGAGGTGTATTCGAAACGGTCTCCCGGCCGCAACAGCGGTTGTTCGCCGACCACGCCGTCGCCGGCGATTTCGCGGGGATGACCGGTCGCGTCGAGAATCAGCCAGCGCCGTCGCAGCAGCCGTGCGCTGATCTGGCCGGTGTTGCGGATGCCGATGGTGTAGGCGAAGTAATACAAGTCCTCGTCCGGTTTGGACTGGTCCTGCAGATATGCGGTCGCCACATCGATGGCGATGGTGTGGTCGGAGAGATCGCTCATGGCCATAGTGTAAAGCGCGCGCTCATTCCGTGCCGCCGCGGTGGTCCGCTGCGGCCTGCAGGTTGGCCAGGCCGACGAAATCAGCGACGGCCAGTTGTTCGGCGCGGGATTGCGGGTCGATGCCTGCTTCCTGGATCTCGCGCGCGGCACATAGGCCGGCCAGTGCATTGCGTAGCGTCTTGCGGCGCTGGCCGAAGGCCGCGCGCACGATGGCCGCGAAGCGCGACGGATCGACGATACCGACCTGCGCGGGCGGTCGCGGCGCCAGCCGCACCACCGCGGAGTCGACCTTCGGCGGCGGCCGGAACGCGCCTGGCGGCACTTTGAACAATGCGGTCACCGTGCAATAGGCCTGCAGCATCACGCTGAGACGGCCATAGACCTTGCTGCCCGGCGCGGCGGCCATGCGCTCCACCACTTCCTTTTGCAGCATGAAGTGCATGTCGCGGATGACGGCGGCGTGCTCCAGCGCGTGGAACAGGATCGGCGAAGACAGGTTGTAGGGCAGATTGCCGACCAGCCGGATCTGGGGCGCGTCCGTGGATTCGCGCGCCAGCGCCGAGAAATCCACATCCATCACGTCGGCATGGATCAGGCGCAGTGCGCCGTGCGTCTGCGCCGCCGCACGCAAGGGCTCGAGCAGGTCGCGGTCGAATTCGATCGCGGTCAACTCGCCATGGCGTTCGAGCAGCGGAAAGGTCAACGCGCCCTGGCCCGGACCGATCTCGACGATGCGTTCGCCGGGTTTCGGGTCGATCGCCAACAGCAGTTTTTCGATGACGCCGCGTTCGTGCAGGAAATGCTGGCCGAGCGATTTCTTGGCGGCTTTCTCGAAGCGCGGCGTCGCGTCGTGATCGGAGCGGGCGTGATGCGTCATGTGCGCGCTGTTGGGCGATGACCGTGCCTGTTCCGCTCGCGCGCCAGCCGGGTGCAGGTCTCGATCGCGGCGAACAGGCTGGACGGATCGGCGGTTCCATGACCGGCGAGATCCAGCGCGGTGCCGTGATCGACCGCGACGCGCGGATAGGGCAGGCCGAGAGTGAGATTGACCGCGCGCTCGAAGCCGCTGTATTTCAGCACCGGCAAGCCTTGGTCGTGATACATCGCCAGCACCGCGTCGTATCCGCGCAACTTCGCCGGCAGGAATGCGGTATCGGCCGGAAGCGGCCCGATCAGATCCCAACCTTCGCGGCGCAGGCGTTCCAGCAGCGGCGCGATCACCTCGAGCTCCTCGCGACCGAGCAGGCCGTCCTCGCCGGCATGCGGATTGAGGCCCAGCACGGCGATGCGCGGCGCTTCGATGCCGAACTCGTTGCGCAGCGCGGCGTGCAGGATGCGCAATACGCGTTCGAGCGTGGCCGACGTCATCGCGTCGGGGACGGCGCGAAGGGGAAGATGGGTGGTGGCCAGGGCCACGCGCACGATGTCGTTGGCGAGCATCATCACCACCTCGCAGCCGGCGTGCGCGGCCAGGACTTCGGTGGTGCCGGTGTAGGCGATGCCTCCGGCGTTGATCGTGGCTTTATGCACCGGCCCGGTGACCATCCCGTCGCATTCGCCGCGCAGGCAGGCGGTGGCGGCCGATTCGAGCGCGGCCATCACCGAAGCCGCGTTGCGCGGCTGCGGTTGTCCGAATGCGGCAGGCGCGGCATGGGCAATCTCGATCAGGCGCAACTGGCCTGGACGGTCGTCGCCATCGGCGGCTTCGGCGTCGTCGAGACATGCCAGCGGCAGCGATAACGCCGCGGCCGCACGCATCAGTGTGGTTCGATCGCCGTAGACGACCAGTTGCGCGTCCCATGCGCGCTGCGCGGCTCGGACGCAGAGTTCAGGGCCGACGCCCGCCGGCTCGCCCGGGACAAGCGCGAGACGCGGCCTGCGTCGCATTGCGCTCAGCCGGCGCCGGGGCCGGCTTGGTCGCGACCGGTACGGATGTCGATATAGGCTTCGCCGCGCATTTCGCGCAGGAAGCGGCTCCATTCGTCTTCCAGCTTGCGTTGGCCGATGCTGTCGCGGATCTGCGCGCGGCGGTTCTCGTCGGAGGCGTTGACTTGCCGCGAAGAAATACGCTGCACCAGATGCCAGCCGGCCTGGGTCTTGAACGGTTCGGACAGGTCGCCATCGTTCAACGCCGTGATCCTGCTGCCGAACTCGGTGCCGTAGTCATCCTGCGCGAACCAGCCGAGTTCGCCGCCTCTGGCCCTGGTCAGGGTGTCTTCGGAATTCTTGACGGCCAATTCGCTGAAATCCGCGCCGCCGACGATGCGCGCACG
>SSEV01000251.1 GCA_008015095.1 Lysobacteraceae bacterium
ACCTGCAGTTCCCGCATCACGACAACGAAGTTGCGCAGAGCGAATGCAGACACAAGCATGCCGACGGCGCGCACAAGGCGTTCGCGCGCTGGTGGCTGCACAACGGCATGCTGAATTTCGGCGGCAGCAAGATGGCCAAGTCGGTCGGCAACATCCAGCGCGTGCACGATCTGGTGCGCGAACACCCGCCGGAGGCGTTGCGCTACGCCCTGCTCTCCGCGCATTACCGGCAGCCGCTGGAGTGGTCGGATGGGTTGATCGAGCAATCGATCAAGAGGCTGGATCGGCTATATCGAACATTGAAAACGCTGTCGAATTTCGATGCAACGCCAAGGATACCCAAAAGCATCGAAACTGCTCTCAACAATGACTTGAATACTCCACAAGCGCTCGCAGAAATCGCTCACATCGAGAGCAAGGCGAAAGGATTGTTCGGCCCTCCGGGGGGCCCGACTGCGGAGCTCACACCTGAGATTATCGCGAAACTATGCGACGTCAAGTCGGAACTTCTCGGTGCCGGCCTCGCGCTCGGCCTACAGCAGCAACCACCAGAAACGTGGTTCGCGCGTGGCGCCTCCAGCGACGACGACACACGCATCCAGGCGCTGGTCGACGAGCGCAATGTAGCCAAGAAAGTCCGCGATTTCGCCCGTGCAGACGAGATCCGCAAGCGGTTGGCTGACGAAGGGATAGTGCTGGAGGACACGCCGCAGGGTGTGGTGTGGAGACGCGCCTGAAACGAATCGCCGACCCGCCCTCCAGACCCGGAGGGCGACGCGCAGGAGGCGCGTCGTTTTCCGACCGAGCCATGGAGGGCGAGTCGGAAAATCCCCGCAACCGATCCGATGACCGGTTTGCCTTGTCGGGGAAGGCCCTTTTCTTTGGTTCGTTTCTTTTGGGCCAGCAAAAGAAATGAACCCGGCCGCGCAGCGGACGGAACGCTCTTGATGTCACATGATGCCGATCGCGGCTTGCGCCGCACCAAGACAGCTGCACCAAGACAAGCGATGACCACCATCTTCCCCACCGAACCCACCGCCGCCGAAGCCCAGGACGCGATCCGCGACGAATTCGCGTTCTTCGGCGATTGGGCGGAACGCTATCAGTACCTGATCGACCTCGGTCGCAAACTGCCGCCGATGGACGCCGCGCTGAAGACCGAAGAACACCGCCTCCACGGCTGCCAGTCGATGGTCTGGATCACGGCGGACGGCGATGCCAACCGCCTCGATTTCAACGCGGCCAGTGATTCGACGATCGTCTCCGGTCTGATCTACCTCGCGTTGCGCGTCTATTCCGGACGTAGCGCGCGGGAGATCCTCGCCACCGAATCGCGCTACATCGCCGATATCGGCCTGGCCAAACATCTCTCGCCCACCCGCAATAACGGTCTGGCCGCGCTGCTGGGCTTCGTCAAGGCCAGCGCCGAGCGCGCATTGGCCGATGGCGAAGCCGGCGACGACGCATGAGCGCCGATGCCGGCTCCGCAGAAAGCATGAATCCGCCGTTGCGCAACCGCGGGTTTCTGCACCTGATGGCCTACCGGTTGCTGACGATCCTCTCTTATCAGATCGTCGCGGTTTCGGTCGGCTGGCATGTCTACGAGCTGACCAACGATCCCTGGAAACTCGGCCTGCTCGGACTGGCCGAAGTACTTCCTTTCTTCTGTGTCGCGCCTTTCGCCGGCTATCTGGTCGATCACCTGCCCAAGCGCCGTCTAGGGGTGATTGCCTGCGTGGGATTGGCGATCACCCCGATCCTGCTCGCAGTGGTGGCCTGGGGTCTGGTCTTCGGCAAAGCCGACGCGCTGGCGCCGCGACTGTGGCTGATCTACGCCGCTGTCATGTTCACCGGGATGGTGCGTTCGTTTCTGGGGCCGGTCTACAACACCCTCTTCGCCTGCGTCCTGCCACGTACGCAATTCACGCGCGGCTCCGGCGTCGGTTCGGTCGTATTCCAATCGGCGTTGGCTTTGGGGCCGGCGATTGGCGGCGGTCTGATCGCACTGGTGGACTGGTTCGGCGATCATCCGGAAGGCGATACCGTACAGGCCGGCCCCGCCTATGCACTCGCGGCACTGTGCGCATTCGGCGCGGCGTTCGTGCTGGCGACGCTGCGCACGCGCGAGCCCGAACGCGCGAACGCGCGCGATGCGATCTTCACCGGCATCGCAGAGGGCCTGCGTTTCGTGTTCCGCACACCGGTCATGCTCGGCGCGATGGCCCTGGATATGTTCGCTGTGCTGTTCGGCGGCGCGGTCTCGCTGGCGCCGGCGTTCAGCAAGGACATCCTGCACGCCGACGCCTGGGGCCTCGGCCTGTTGCGCGGTGCACCCGCCGTCGGCGCGGCGATGGTCGGACTGTGGCTGGCGCGGCATCCGATCGAACGCAACTCGGGCAAGGTGATGCTTTACGCGGTGGCCGGGTTTGGTCTGTGCATCATCGGTTTCGGTTTGTCCGAGCTGCTGTGGCTATCGGTGCTGTTGATGTTTCTCTCCGGCGTCTGCGACGGCGTCTCGGTGGTGATCCGTTCCACCATCCTGCAACTGGCCACGCCCGATCACATGCGCGGCCGGGTTTCGTCGATCAACAGCGTCTTCATCAGTTCGTCGAACGAACTGGGTTCGTTCTACGCCGGCTCGATGGCGCGTCTGCTTGGCCTAGTGCACGCGGTCGTCCTGGGCGGCTGCGTCACGCTCGGCATCGTCGGTTTCACCGCACTGAAGTCGCCGATCCTGCGGCGACTGCATCTGCGCGATCTGCAATGACGCGCCGCCGGGCGCCTCGCGATGCGTCCGAAGCTCCATGACAGCGGATTTCCGCGCGGCATGGATGCAACGTACGCGGATCGGGTGCGCGTAAGCGATCGATTCATCGGGAACAATTCCAGCGCTACCCGAGTTGCGAATTTGGCATGATTTGGACGGTCGGCCTTCAACATCCCGCCAAGAACAAAAAGTTCAGGCGCATATCTGATTTGTGATGTCTGCGCATGGCCAGGATAACGATGTCAGGGATTTGCATGGCGATCGAGAACGCAACTCGCATACGGTCGCAGAGACTTGATGCGATGGCTGCGCTCATCATTGCGAGAGCACGCCTCCGCTTGCCGGCCCCATTCGCCATGCCGACACTTTGACCCGTTTCACACTTTCTAGAGAGACATTGGAAACACCTACCCTGTCGAGCCGCAAATTCACTCTTTCGGATGAGGCGCGGGGCCACGCGCCTTGCATACCTTATGCGCGCCGAGGCTTGCCCGGCGCCACAGATGAATACGGACACCGACATGGACACCTATCGCTTGCCCCCCTCCCGATCACTGCAGTTCACGGCTAATCTCTACACGAGCGCGTGCCGCGTATTGTTATCCATCGGACTGCTGCTGACTGTCGTCGCCCCCATCGCCAGCGCACAGGAAGGCGACGATGTCGATCTTAGCGATGGGGTCTCGGCCGAGCCCATGGATCCGGGCAAGGTCGATGCTTTCTACGGCGCCTACACAGAAAGCATTCCGATCGAAATTCCGGCCTTTCGTGGGCTGGAACCGAAAATCAGCCTGAGTTACAACTCGTCCGGCCGCAACGGCTACGTCGGCATGGGTTGGTCGCTGAGCGGATTCAGCGTGATCGAGCGCGCCAGCCCGGGACGAGGCGCAGGTCGCTACAACCCTTCTGCGACCGTACAGGACATCTGGCTGCTCGATGGACAGGAACTGATCCCCTGCGCGAGCGGCAGTCTCAGCCCGAGCTGCGTGATCGGCAGTGCGGGCGTGCGGGGTACGCATTCCACCCGCATCGAGAACTACCAACGGATCCGTTTCGAACCGGCCTATGCCGGTGGCGCGCGCTGGGTCATCACCGACCAACGCGGAACCCAGTACATCTACTCGATGCGCCACAGCGTGGGCGGCGAAGTGTTCCAGTACTGGCTGGAACGCATCGTCGATACCCGCGGTAACACGGTGATTTTCGGCTACAACTTGGACAACACCAACAATTGGCTGTACCCGGGCTCGATCAGCTACAACCGCACGATCATCCGGTTATACAACCAGGATCCGGCAACGACGCTTGACCATCGCGTACAGCGCGCGACCGGAAAGGGCATCGCGACGATGGTGCGAAGGCTGGGCTCCATCGTGGTCAGCGTCCAAGCACCGCCCTCGGGCGTCTCGTCCGGCGAATGGCAGGTCTTGCGCGCCTATCAGTTGAGCTACACCTCTTCGAGCTACTCGAAACGCTCGCTGCTTTCCTCGGTCAGGCAATTTGGCCGCGGCGCAGGATTCGACCTCGTGGGAAATGTCAGCGGCGCGTCCCTTCCCGCGCGCACCTTCGCCTGGAAAGGCGAAGTCCTTGGTCCCAGCACGACATCAAACTCGGACCCGCAAACCGCCGGCAGCTACAGCAATGACGTGCATTTCCGCACTTTCAAGGATATCAACGGCGACAGTCGCTCCGACCTGTTACTCATCGGCGGAAGCAACAGCGGGGCCGGCGCGACCCTGCGCTGGGCGCATTCCAACGGTAACGGCACCTACGCCTCCTTGCGAAGCGCCAAAGTCGCCGAGACCGGCACCTACCGTGGCGATAATTTCAAGACTCACGCGGCGGACGTCAACGGCGACGGACTGGCCGACGCGGTCTTCATGTGGGGATCTTCCACGACGACAGGCGCAAAAGTTCATGTGGCGCTGGCCAGGCCAGCGCCTGATGGCGCTTCGTTCCTCGACAACACGCTGTCGACGTATTCGCTGATGACCACCGGCCGCTATACCGGCGCGGGATGGCGCAACAAGTTCATGGCCGATGTCAATGGCGATGGCCGCGACGATGCTGTCTTCGTCTATTCTTCGGCGACGTCCAATACCGGCGTCAAGATCGCCGCATCGCTGGCTTCGGCACCATCCGGCAGCACTTCAACTGTGATCTTCAGCGAGTTGAAAACCAGCATCCCACAGTCGACGGGAAATTTCGTCACGAATTGGAAGCGCTCGATGGCCGACGTCAATGGCGACGGCCGAATGGACATGGTCTGGCTGTTCCATGGCACAGGCACGAAAGTAGCAGTCTCGCTTTCCAACGGCGATGGCACGTTCTCAGCGTTGCAGACCAGCACGTCAGAAGGCTCAAGCAATTACAACAACGAAGGCTGGGACGGCAATGCGGTGATGTCCGACATCAACGGCGACGGGAAGTCGGACGCCGTGTGGCTTTACGGCTCGAACAGCACAAACACCAACGGCACTCGGGTACACGTACGCCTGTCCAACGGCGACGGCAGTTTCGCTCCGCTGATCATCAACAGCCCGAGGACTGCGGGCACCTACCTGAGCGCGAACTGGAGCGCCAGGAGCGTCGTCGATTTCAACGGCGACGGCCTGCCCGACGTGGTCTGGATCTACTCGTACCGCTATGAATGCGGCAATCCACCACCAGGCTATGCTTGCAATACGAACGAGAACCTGGGACGCCAAATTGAAGTAGCGTTGAATCTGGGTGATGGACGTTTTGCGGCTGGACAGCGCATCACGGTCGCATCCAGCGGCTATTTCGGCACGCCATGGTCGATCCACATGGCGGACGTCGACGGCAATGGAGTATTCGAGCCTGTCTGGCTCCTACTGGGACAAGTCGCTTCTGAACTCGGCCAGTACCAGCACAGCAATTGGGTCAACTTGGGCGTGCGCGTCCGCGCCACGCTGGCTTCGACGACCCGGCTGTTGCTGACCAACAGCTACAACGGCTATGGCGGCAGCACGCAGGTCACCTATTCGCCTTCCAGCGCATGGGCCAACCAGACCATGCCCCTGGTCACCGACACAGTCTCCAGCATTCGTACCGACCCCGGTTTTGGCCAGACCGCGGACCGTTACGCGACGACGTATTACACCTACAAAGACGGACTATACGACGCACTGTCGCGCAGGTTCCTTGGATTCCGGACAGTCGCGCGCAAACCGCCTTGCGTGCAAGGCGAAACCGTATGCCCGAGCGATGTCACCGTGTACTCGCAGAATTACGGCTCGATCAGCAAACCGGTATTGATCCATCGACTGGACGGCAGCGGATGGGTTCTGTCGGCCTCTCAATACGAATACACCGAAACCACGCACGGGCCGGTGGCGTATGAAGGGCCCTTCGTCTCGCAATTACTGCGAACGCTCGAATACACCTACACGCCGGGGACGACACTGCCGGCTTATCCAGCGGGAGCCTCATGGCTGCCCTGCCCGTCGTCGACATGCAGACGAAGCCTCACTGAATACGGCTACGACTACTGGTGGTCGACGACGGTCAATCCAGCCGATCAGGCCGAACGCAGCCGCTGGCGCTTCGGACAGACGACCGCTGTGGTGTCGTACGGCGACATCGGCAGCACCGACGGCGCAGCAGGAAGCACGACCGACGACAACCTCGAATACACATACCGCACTGTCAACCCTGAAAAATTCATCGTCCTGCCAGCGATGCGTCGCGTATACCGCTCTCCATGGAACAGCGAAGAGCACCTGATGACCGCCGAAGGCACGCACTACGACAACCAAATCTATTGGTACAACCAGCCTTCTGTCGGCAATGCGACCACAGAATGGAAGTACCACAAAGAGAGCAATTCATTCACCACGCGGGCAAGCAGCTATGACGGCTACGGCAATGTGCGAAGCGCTACCGACGAGCGCGGTTTTGTCACGCTGATCCACTACGACACCGTGTTCAACCTGTTCCAGACGCGGATCACCCGCGCTTCGGGCCGCCCTGAAGCGGAAACAACAGAAATGGGCTGGTCGTTTCCTTGCGGCCTGCAAGATCGCAAAATCGGCGCGAACGGCGCTGACGAGATAACAACCACGCAATATGACGCATTCTGCCGGAAGATTCGCATTGACGAGCCACTCGGGTCATATCGCACGTGGGCCTACCTGGATTACGGTTCGCCATCAAATCAGCGAATCGTCGAGAGCGAACCTTCCGACAGCGCCACGGTCAACATCATTACCGAGCGCCGCTTCGACGGGTACGGCCGCACGACGCGCACGCGGACCAATAATCAGACTTGCGAGTTCACCCGCTATAACGCCCGCGGCAAGATCCGCCATCAGCGCGCAGCTGCGTACGACTGCAGCGATACGTGGAGCGTCGGCGTCGAGACTTTCTACGACGCTCTCGACCGTCCTGTCCGGACAGTCATGCCGAACGGCACGTCGGTCGAAACACGCTACACGGCCGGATGGACATACCGCATCGACGAGAATGGCAAATGGTGGGCGCAACTCCTCGACCTCTCCGGCCATATCTTGTCGGATGCCTACCATCTCGATGGCGCATGGCGTTATACCAACATGTCCTACGACGCCGTCGGCCGACTGATCCAGGTCACCGACCCCTCCGGCAACGTCTGGCGGAATTTCTACGATTCGCTCGGCAACAAGATCCAGGAGAGTGATCCAAATCGCGGTACCACTTACTACGGCTACTATGCCGATGGCAAATTGGGAGCGCGTATCGATGCGCGCGGGCAGCGCACGGACTGGATCTACGATGGCCTCGGCCGAAAGTTGAGAGAGACTCTTCGCTCGGGCACGCCTCAGGCCGAGATTTACACATGGGCATACGATCAAGCGCGGAGCGATGGCTCGACTGTCTATCGCAACAAAGGCCGGTTGACGTCGCAGAGCGATCCCAGCGGCGTCGCCAGCTTTGACTACGATCTGGCAGGCAATCTGGTCAAGCGCGTTCGGTCGATCGATGGGGCTATTTACACTTTCCGGCACGGCTACTACCCCGGCCGCCGTTTGAAATGGACGACCTACCCCGACAACAGCACGCTCGGAACTGCTTCCAATCCGCTGTTGTACGACAGCTACGGACGCCTGGAATGGCTGCCTGAATTCAGAGTGGGCGCCAGCTACAACGCTGCAGGCCTTGTGGCGGGTATCTCGTCTTATCAGGGCGACTATTTTGGTGGCTGCGGCTCGCCAGATGTGCCACGAATCCGCCAAGCGTTCGCCTACGACTCATTGAATCGACTGACAAGAGTCGACGTGCAGAAGCAGATCGGTTATTGGACATCAGAGGTTCCCGACTCCGATCTTTTCCCGTGCTACCTCGCCTACTACGACGAGACAAAGCTCGCCGACTATAGTTACGCCTATACCAATACCAATCGCATCCAGGCGATCACCAATGCATTGGACGCGAACGACACACGGATTTTCGGTTACGACGAAGTAGGTCGTTTGCGTTCGGCAACGGCCGCAGCGACCTTCGGTGGTTCGCAAAGCTTCGCCTACGACTACGCGAACAACATGACTTTTAACTCTCGGCTGGGCAATTACGCATATCCGGCCCAAGGAGCAAGCAGCATACGGCCGCACGCGGTATCGACTGCAGGCGGAAACAGCTATAGCTACGACGCCGCAGGCAACATGATCTCGCGCGCGGGCGTGACGATGAGCTGGGATGGCGCGAACCGGTTGGCGGGCTTCGGCGGCGCAGCTTACGCTTACGACGGCGACGGTGGCCGTCTGAAGAAGATCAGCGGAGGCATCGCCACCCACTATCCGGCGCCCGATTACGAAGTCACCGCCGGGGTCGTCACCCGCTACGGCTCCATTGCCGGAAAAAAAGTCGCCAAGCGCACCGGAGCGACAACGCACTGGCTGAACACCGACCATCTTGGCAGCGTTGAATTCGTTACCGACAGCAGTCGCAACGTCGTCCAGCGGTTACGCAACCACGCTTTTGGCGAACGGGGCTACGCGCAAAGCGGATTGGCTGAACAGACCGGTTTCCTCGGCGAATTGAGAGACGGTGAAAGCGGCCTGATCTATCAGCGCGTGCGCTATTACGACCCGATTCTCGCCCGCTATACATCGCCGGACACGCTCGATGTCTCCAACCGCAGAGTCGGCACCAATCGTTATGCCTATTCGCTGAACGACCCGGTCAACATGTTCGACGATGGCAATCAGGCATACGAGAGGCAAAGCATCATTCCCTCTTCGCTGCTGGTCTGGCTAAACGAAACGTATCTGCCCAATACCACAGTCGAAGCGCAAATCCATAATACGATCGCATTGGCTTCGATGGTTGCTTTTCCGGCCGAAGGTGTTTTCGCGGTCGGCTCTATGGGAGGCAGGGCAGCTAGTGAGATGCCGTTGTATGTCGAGAGAGCAATCTCCGAAGGCTATCACTACTGGGCGCCTCGCGCCGTTTACGACACGTCGGCTTTCTTGAACAATATGGGAACGTTGTTCTCTGCCGGCCTGAGGGGAGAGCGGCTGGCGTGGGTCACGCCCGAGATCGCCATGGGCAGGTACACCACAATGGAGACATACTCGCATTTTGCCGGAAGCGCGCTACGTCAGTCCGGCATCTTCGGCGGGTTGTACAGTTGGAGTTCCGGCCTCTCTTCCGACGCGTACTATTCTTCTTCTTACTATGGCTTATACGGAGATGGCCCGTCTTATTACGGTTCATACACGCCATATGGCTTTGGTTATAGCAGCTCTTTCACCAGCTCGATCGATAGTTATCTCACCAGCAGCTTCTCAAGCTTCTACGACTCTTACTATTTCGATTCCTTCCATTCTTATTCGTTCGGATACAATGATTACAGTTGGTACTACGATCCTTTCTCCGACAGTTCATGGGGGTGGTAGCCGCGTGCGAATTCACGCACACCAGCGAACACGCCCGCGCCGACGTGTTCGCTGCCTCGAAGAAACGCGACTGTGCTGAACGGCGACCATCCTCCCACGTGATTTGTTGGAATCGATGCATCTTCGATACAGACAAGGGCCACCTTGATATGAAAAAGACCAATACACAAACCAAGATACAGCCCAAGATTTCGCGGGATCAAAGACGGCTGGCCCCGGTGTTTTCGGCCGTACTAGGCACAGTGCTCATCATCTTCGCCTGGTGGGTCGCGAAATCCGGCGGTTCGTCTCTGGCCGAAACCGATAGCGTGATGTCGAGCACCGAGAACCCGTCATCGAATTCTGACGCTTGGCCCCTGGATGCCATCCCGGAAAAAGAGCTCGCGCGACGGCTTGAACAGGAAGCCGCGTTGCGAATGGCGCGCATGCCGGAGGATCACGTGGCCGCCGCTCCTGGGCAGACGAAGACGCTGACTCCGCATCAGGCGATGGCGCAGCAATGGCCCATGGCCTCGCCCCGGATCGCGGCATCAACCGCAGCATCGTCGCTCTCCGAAAATCCTAACGGGGTCAACGGCGTTCGCCCCGCACGCCCAACACCCGGTTTCAAAGAGTAGACAAGTTCGACCTAGCCGGACCGCGCCGCTTCGCGTGCCTCTCCGGACTGCCTCCTGACGAGCGGCATTCGTTCATGCGCCACTTCGTCGACACGCTACTGTATGGCTGCATCCTCTGGCTGCTGTTCAACCGCCTGTTAAACTCGTCAGAGCTCACCGCCTCCACCGATCGTGCCGAAGAAACGTTACGACACTCCCACGTGCGCACGCCGCGCTGTTATGGCTGATGGTCGGATTCCACGGTTCTGGCGGGCATTCGTGCGCTTTCTCCTATCTTTGATTCTGATCGGCGCGCTTTGGTCACAATGCACTGAGTCTGCGATCGCGGACGACAGCCTGGAGTCGTTGGGGGTGACGCATTGGACGGTCAACGACGGTCTGCCGAACGGAGTTGTGCGTGCACTGGCGCAAACCCAGGATGGCCGCCTGTGGGTCGGCACTCACGACGGGCTGGCCAGCTTCGATGGATTCGAATTCGAGACTTATCTGAGCAGCAACATCGCGGCGATCCCCAACGACACAATCAGTGCGCTCAACACGGATACTGATGGCGCATTGTTAATCGCCACGCATGGCGGATTGGTGCGCCGCGAACAGCAGGCAGGAAACATGTCCCCATGGCATCAGATCGAAGCCGCCGGGCCGAGCAGCACGAATTCCATCGTGGCGCTGGGAGATTCGATCTGGCTTTCGAGCGGTCGACGCGGCATACAGAAGCTGCGCGGCGGTCGACTCGATCATTACGCACCGGCGACATCTTCCACCAGTGCATTTTCGGGCGCACTGGTCGTCGCCGGAGGCGATGGCGCAATACGAGTCACGCATCCGCAACTCGGCTTGCAGCACCGCCTGAACGGCCACACGGAAACCATCATCGCACCGGAGGCGATGCCGGAGCCCAGCGTGACCGCACTTGCCGTCGACCGGCATGGCCGCACATGGCTGGGACTGAGCAACGGCAGGATTGCGCTCGCTTCACGAGGCAGGGCTCGGATATTTCCCCGATTCCTGAAATCAGCGACCGACACCATACGCACCCTGCTTTTCGATCGCGCGGGGCAATTGTGGATCGGCACGCTGGACAGCGGCCTGCTGCGATTCGATGGCAATACGATCGAACGTTTTCCCGACGGGCACGCATTGAACGATGCCAATGTATTGGCTCTGCTGGAAGATCACGAACGCAATCTTTGGGTCGGAACGTCGCAAGGGCTCTATCGCCTGCACGACGTGCCCGTCGGTCAATTGCAGATTTCCGGTACCCGGTTCGAACGCGACACCTGGTCGATTCATGCCGTTAGCGAAGAAGATTATTGGATCGCGACCGAATCCGATGGTCTGATTCATGCCAAACAGGGGGGCCGTCGGCACTACGGTGCACGCGACGGACTCGGCGCGGACCGGGTTTATGCCGTAACCGGCTCGACCGATGGACGCATCTGGGCGACGCCGTCTCAAGGCGGGCTACGCGTACTCGTTGGTGATGGATTCGTCCCGGTCGCTTCCGCATCCGCACTGGCTGAAACCTCGATTCCGGTCGTGTTCACTGATTCGCGCGATCGGCTTTGGCTTGGGGGATTTGTCTCAGGCGGTTTGCAATATCTGGAGAAAGACACCCTCAAATACATTCCCTACCCTCTCAGCATCGGCAGAGCCTCGGCGACAAGTTTCGCGGAAACGGCGGATGGCACGATCTGGATCGGCACCTATAACGCGGGCCTGCTGCAAGTCGAGCACGATGGGGTGCGACAGTTCACGCGCCGGGAAGGCCTGCTGGGCGAATATATTTCTGCGTTGCATGCCGACGATCATGGGGCGCTTTGGGTTGCCGTCGCAGGCGGAGGACTGAACCGGTTCGCCGATGGCCGGCTCGATCGCTTCACCGTGGCCGATGGGCTGCCCAGCCACAACATCCTCTCGATACAGCATGACCCGTCCGGCAGACTTTGGATGTGCACAGGGCGCGGCCTGTTCGCCCTGCGTATCGGTGCCGAAGCGCGCGAAAAATCCGGTGCGCTCCGGATCTCATCGGTTGTGGGCTACGGCAAGCAGGACGGGATGCCGAACGCCGACTGCACCGGCATCGGTCGTTCCATCGACCGAAAATCGGCATCTCCGCTGCTGGTGTTCTCGATGACACGGGGCGTCATCACGATCGATACCGACCGCATCGACCGCACGCCACCTCCTCCGACCACCGAGATCACCGCTCTTGCCCTTGACGATACGCCATCGCATTTCGCCGCGCGCCTGGATATCGGCCCTGATGTCCGCCGCTTGCGCATCGGGTACAGCGCGATCTCACTGCGTGAACCGCACCGCCTGCGTTTCCGCCACAAGCTGGAAGGCTTCGATGCCGCCTGGTCCGCGCCAATCGAGGACCGCGAGGTCAGTTACACCAATCTCGCGCCCGGGCATTATCGCTTTCTCGTCCAGGCCAAGATCGGCGAAGGCAACTGGGGATCTATCGCCAGGCTGCCGGTTTTCGTCTCACCGCCGTTCTATCGGTCGAAGCCTTTCTATTTTCTGGTGCTGCTGACCGCCATTTTGATTTTGATGCTAGTTCACCGCCTCACCCTCGCCCAATTGCGCGAACGTAATGCCGTGCTCGCCGAGCGCTCGCGCATCGCGCGCGAAATACACGACACTCTCGCCAATGGTCTGCTCGGTATCCGTTTGCATCTTGACGTGGCCAAGGCGCTGGTCGACGACGCCCCAGCCGAAGCGAAGTCCTATCTCGATCGCGCCCGCGATATCGCCAACGAAAGCGCCGAAGAGGCGCGCCGGTCCGTGTACGCCATGCGGGAAGGATCCACCTCGCATCCGGATGTGATCCGCGCGATCGTGAGGCAAGTCGAGATCCTCGTTCTGCAGGCGCCTCTCGAACTGCATATACAGGCCACACCGGTACCGCTCGCGATGGCCAGCGAACGTCAACACGAACTTCTGCGCCTGGTCAGGGAAGCGGTGATCAATACCATCAACCATGCCATGGCCACATCCCTGCGCATAGGCATCCGTTTGCAAGACGACGAGCTGGACATCGAGATCGCCGATGACGGCAAGGGCTTCGAGGGCGATGGCGGCGCATACTCCGGCGCGCGCCATTACGGGCTTGCCGGCATGCGCGAGCGCGCCGAACGACTCGGTGCCGATCTGACGATCATCACCCATCCCGGGGAGGGCACCAGGATCCACCTCCGCGTGCCGACCAAGGGATGCAGTCGCACGCCATGAGCCAGCCCCGCAAGATCCGTATCCTTCTCGTCGACGACCATGCAGTGGTGCGCCAGGGATTCGCCGCGCTGTTGAGGCTGCAACCGGATTTCGTCATCGCCGGCCATGCGGCCACCGCACGTGAAGCGATCGACATCTATCCGCAGATCAACCCGGATGTCGTGCTCATGGACCTGAATCTGCCCGACGCCGACGGCACCGTCGCGATCCAGACCATCGCCGAACGGAACCCTACCGCACAGATCGCGGTGCTGACTATGTACGACAACGAAGAGCGCTTGCTGCAGGCGATGCGTTGCGGCGCGAAGACTTATCTGCTCAAGTCGGCCGAGCCGGAGACCTTGTTCGATACGATTCGCAACCTGGCCGCAAGCGCTGTCTGCGTAGGCGGCACCCGGGCGCTTTCCGAACGATCCGCCGCGCTGACGCGCGATCACTTTTCTCTCTCGCCACGTGAATTCCTTGTGCTGACCCAGGTCGCGCAAGGCAAAAGCAATGACGAGATCGCGTCGGCATTGTTCATGTCGGTGAATACGGTAAAGACCCATGTCCGCTCGGTTCTCGCCAAGCTGGATGCGAAATCACGCACCGCCGCCGTCGCTCACGCCGTGCGGCTCGGAATCATCGGTATCCGTGACTCCGAAGCTGACTGAACCGCGGCCCGCATCTGACAGACGCATGCACACAGCTGGTTAGCAGGTGGTAGAAAAGCGGGTTGCGAATTCAGCGGCGCGCCCGAGGGCGCGCCGGTGCGAACAGCCACGCTGGCCGCGAAGCGGGTTTGGCCAAAACATCGGGACTCGCGGCAGCGCGCTCCTTGGCCATGGCCCGATTACGACCAGCGTCGCGCGCTTTGCTCGCCACTCGATGTTTGCCGCAAACGTGGCTACTTCGAATATTGAGATAGGTTCTACATAGAGTCCTGGTACCGGCCGCGCCCATGCAATGGCGCGGCGATTGGCGGAACCCATGGAAACGTTTACATTAGGGGTTTTTCGCCCCGAGGGGTCCGCATGCAACCGTCGAACCCACCCCGTCACCTTCCCGGCCAGTCGGGTCTGCGCCGCAATGTTCGATTGCGATCGGGCCGAAGTTGGCTGTTTGTATGTCTGTGCGTCGCGGCTGCGCATTCATCGCCCGCCGAGCGAACGCATCCCGAGCGCGCCTACGTCCACGCGGAAACGGATGCCGTCGAATCGCCGGTCGCGTCACTGCTGGCGAAAATGACGCTGGAAGAGAAGCTGGGACAGCTCAATCAACCATCCGGCCCTGACTACGACACGGGCCCGGCCGGGCAAGTCGCGGCCCTCGACGCGATCCGCCGAGGCGAAGTCGGTTCGATCCTCGGTATGCAGGGCGTGACGCGAGCATGCGCTCTGCAAAAGATCGCGGTGGAGGAATCGCGATTGGGTATCCCGATGTTGTTCGCCTACGACGTCATTCATGGCTTCCGTACGATCTTCCCGGTGCCGCTGGGTGAAGCGGCGAGTTTCGACCCGATCGTGGCAGAACGCAGCGCCAGGATCGCCGCGATCGAAGCAGCCGCGCACGGCGTGCATTGGACCTACGCGCCGATGGTGGACATCGCCCGCGACGCGCGCTGGGGGCGGATCGTCGAAGGCGCAGGTGAAGACCCCTATCTCGGTGCGGCGTTCGCCGCAGCGCGTGTGCGCGGATTCCAGGGCGACGACCTCGCGGCCGACGACACCGTCCTCGCCACCGCCAAGCATTTCGTCGCCTACGGCGCAGCGGAAGCCGGTCGCGATTACAACACCGTCGATATCTCCGAACGCACGCTGCGCGAGGTTTATCTGCCGCCGTTCCGCGCAGCGCTCGATGCCGGTGCGGGTTCGGTAATGGCCTCGTTCAACGAAATCGCCGGCGTGCCGATGCACGCCCATCGCGGACTGATCGACGGCGTGCTGCGTCGCGAATGGGGCTTCGAGGGCCTCGTGGTCAGCGACTACACCGGCGTGATGGAACTGATGCGGCACGGCATCGCGGGCGATCGCGCCAACGCCGGCCGACAAGCGCTGGACGCCGGCGTCGACGTGGACATGGTCAGCGACATTTATCGCAAGGATCTCCCCGCCGAAGTGCGCGCGGGGCGCGTGCCGGTAGCGGCCGTGGACGCTGCCGTACGGCGCGTCCTGCGCGCGAAATACCGGCTGGGCCTGTTCGACGATCCGTATCGTTATTGCAACGAAAGCCGCGAGCGCGAACGCACGCTCACTGCGGAGCATCGACGCGTGGCGCGCGAGGTCGCGCGCAAGACACTGGTCCTGCTGAAGAACGAGAACGCCCTGCTGCCCTTGTCGAAGGACATTCGAACGCTGGCGGTGATCGGCCCACTGGCCGACAACGCGCGCGACATGCTCGGCAACTGGGCCGCCGAAGGCCGCGCCGAAGACGCGGTAACCCCATTGGCCGGCATCCGCGCTGCGGTGTCGCCCCAGACCCGTGTGCTGTATGCGCGCGGAGCCGACATCCGCAGCAACGATACTTCTGGTTTCGCCGAAGCCGTGCGCATCGCTGCGCAGGCCGACGCGGTGCTGCTGTTCCTCGGCGAAAGCGAGGACATGAGCGCCGAAGCCAACAGCCGCACTTCGCTGGATCTGCCGGGCGTGCAGATGCAGCTGGCCAGCGCGGTGCGTAACGCGGGCAAACCGACGATCGCAGTGCTGTTCAACGGACGTCCGTTGTCGATCGAACCCTTGCAACAGGAGGTGCCGGCGATCGTCGAGGCCTGGTTCCCCGGCGTTGAGGCAGGCAACGCGATCGCAGACGTACTCTTCGGCGACCACAATCCGGCAGGACGCCTGCCGGTGACTTTTCCACGCAACGTCGGTCAGGCGCCGATCCATTACGCGCACAAGAACACCGGCCGCCCGCCAAGCGACACCGACCGTTACACCTCGAAATACATCGACGCGCCATGGACGCCGCTGTACCCTTTCGGCTACGGCCTGAGCTACACCACGTTTCGCTACAGTGATCTGAATATCGCGAAACCGGCAATTCGCGCAGACGAAACCCAGCGCATCGAAGTCACCGTCGAGAACACGGGGCATCGTGCGGGCGACGAAGTGGTGCAACTCTACCTGCGCGACGATGTCGCCAGCATCACCCGGCCCGTACGCGAACTGCGTGGCTTCCGTCGTATCCATCTGCGTCCAGGCGAACGCCGCATGCTGCGGTTCGATTTGAAGCCGGACGATCTGGCCCTTTACGACGCCAAGATGCGCCGCGTGGTGGAACCCGGCACGTTCACGGTCTTCATCGGCGGGGATTCGACGGCGGCGATGGAGGCGAGGTTCAAGGTCGTCTCGCCATAACCGCAGACGCCTCGGGATCGCCCCGTACGACCGCTTACATACGCCGTGCCGCACGCCCTCGCGATCGGCGCGCATGCGCCTCGGCAAGAAATGAGTCCAGAGTGCGATCAACCAGCGACCAACGAAGACCCACTTCTTGGGTGTGCGTGTGTGCTCCGCTTGCGACAATCACACAACCCATCGTGTCGACAAGCCGGGAGAGAACAGGATGTCCATCTTCAAGAAAATAGGCGATGCAGTCGAAAAAGCCGCGAAGGATGTCGCCGGGACCGCTGAAGAAACGGGCAAGAATGTCGGCAAGACCGTCGAGAAAGCCGTAAAGGACACCGGCGCGGCCATCGAAGACGCCGCACAAGACACGGGCAAGACGCTTGAAAAGGCGGGGCAGGATACCGGCCATACGCTTGAGAAAGCCGCGCAAGATACCGGCAAAGCCATCGAGAAAGCGCTGCGTGACATCGAAGATGAGACTGCGCGCACCGGCAGACACGCGCGCGACGCCGTCGTGTCCGCCGGGCATTTCCTGGAAAACCAAGCGCACTCCTGGGGCGATGTGATCTCCGATGCCGAAAAAAGGCTGCGCGAAGGCAAGCTCGTCGACGCGATCTGGCATGTCGCGACGGATCCTCTGCGGCACACCGAGGCGCATTTGGCGCAGGCGCTGGGCGAATCCACCTGGCTCAACGGCGTGGCGACGGCCGCCGCGTCCATCTACGGCGGACCGGGCGGTGCGGCCGCTTACGCAGCGTGGATGACTTATCAAAAGACCGGGGATTTGTCGCTCGCCCTGAAAGCCGGAATCATCGCCGGCGCGACCAAACAAGGATTGGATCTCGTCAACGGGATGCCTTCGGACACGATCGACGAACTCACCAGGAAGATGCTGGCCTCGGCCAGTATCGGTGGCGCCGCCATCGCCGCCAGCGGTGGCGAGGAGCGGGAAGTCATCGAAGCTTTCGTCAAGGGAGCGGCGCTGACCTTGGCGCGTGAGCATTACCGGCAACAAACCGATCAGGACATCGCAGGCAAAGCGCCGAGCCAGGGCGGCGTGGCGAAACTCGCCCCCAAACTCGACCCCAAGCTCGACCCGGAAGTCGCACACCAGTTCAGCGTGTTGACCGACGAGAACGGTCATCCCATTCTGAGCGCGGACGGAAACCTGCAGATCGATATCCGGTCAATGCCCCGGGACAGCATCTCCCATGTGGGGCTGGCGACCGCAGATACTTCCGCAGGGCTGCTGTCCGGCGCGGAAACATCGATGCCGATGGAATTGATCGCGAAACTGCCTTACATGAACGACATGGCTTATTACCACGACCAATGGGCCGCCGTCGCCCAGATGAGCGGTTTCGAAGTCCAGGCGACGATCCTGCCCGCCCTGATCCTCACCGTGACCGGAAGCGATACGCCAATCATCGATCAGGCCACGAAGCAAACGCAGGATCTCAAGGACTGACAGGCGGAACGGCGCCGACGCGTCGTATCGAAACACCACCAAACGAAAACCCCGCGTTTCCGCGGGGCTTATCGTTTCGGTAGCGCTGGTTTCGGCGGCGGTCTTTCGGCGACGACGCGATGCTATCGCGATCTCTCAATCGCCCTGCTGTTTCTGCAGATGCTCCCAGCGTTCCTGCTCGTCGATGGTGCGCTCGGCGGTGAGACGGGCTTCGAGGCGGTGCAGGCCGATCTCTTCGCCGGAGTCGACGCTGTATCCGTAGGAACCATCGTCGACGCGCTTGAGCGTGCTGTCGATCTTGCCGATCAACTTGCGGTAACGGTCGCGGGTGCGCAGTTCCAGCGAGTTCTCGGTTTCGCGCGTGGCGCGTTCGGCGTCGTCGCCGACGTCGCGCACTTCGTCCTTGAGATTCTCGATGGTCTGCTTCGATTCCTCGATCAGCTCGGCCCGCCACTGCAACAGGCGTTGACGGAAATATTCGAGCTGCAACGCACTCATATATTCCTCGTCCGGAGCGGGCTTGTAGCCTGCGGGGACGATCGGACGGCCGGTAGCCTCGTCGGTCTTGTAAGACACCTGCCTATATTGCGCGCGCGGCGGCGGCGGCGCCGGCTTAGAAGCGACCGCGACCGCCACTTTGCCGGAAGCAGGTTTCGGCGCGGCCTTGCCCGCAACGCCGCCACGGGCATCGTTGGGGTTGGGACGCGGGCCGGGCTTGGGCGGCTCAGGCGTGGGGTCGGGCTTGGGTGTCGGCGGATACGGCCCCGGAGGTGGGGCCGGCGTCGGCGTCGGCACTTGCGCCGAAGCTTTCACCGGCGGCTTGGCTTCCGCCTTGCTGACGCTCGGCTTCGCGGGGGCGGCCACGGCTTTGGCCGCGGGTTTGACGACGGGTTTGTCCGGCGCGGCCTTGGCTGGTGCGGGCTTAATGGGGGCGGCTTTAGCCGGCGTGGGCTTGGAGGCCGGTTTGGCGACTGTCTTCGCGACCGGTTTGGCTGCAGGTTTCTTCGCCGCCGCCGGCTTGGCGACAGGCTTTTTTGCAGCGGGTTTGGCGGGCGCTTTGGCCGCAGGCTTCTTCGCCGCCGACTTGGCGGCCGGTTTGGCCGCAGCTTTGCTCACAGGTTTCTTGGCTGCCGCTTTCGCGGGCTTCTTGACGGCCTTGACGGCCTTCTTCGCGGTTTTTTTCACTGCCACGTCCAACAATCCTTCTTTCTTCCCTTGAGGCGGGAAAGCGGGCTGTTATACCCTGCCCGGACTGCAGCGGCAACCACATGCCGCCATCAACGATCGAACCTGCTCGAACGGCCGGACCCCACGCTTGATCGACCGCCTTCTGATCGCCGCATTGCGCGGCTACAAACGCTGGATCAGCCCGCTGTTGGGCCAGCGTTGCCGCTTCGTGCCCACCTGTTCGGAGTATTCGATGGCGGCTATCGAGCGCTTCGGTGCGGTCAAGGGGAGTTGGCTGACCGCAAAACGGCTTTCGCGCTGCCATCCGCTGCACCCTGGCGGGCATGATCCGGTCCCGGCAAAAACGTTTTCCCGGCCCGCTTGCCGACACGAGACGCCTCCGCCCGGACGCGACCCGGGCAATTGAAGCCCGCCCATCGACACCATTCTCTACCCCTAGCCCGCCCCTATTCACGCCTCCCGGATGCCCCCTGAATGTCTCACGACAGCCCCCGCACACTGATCGTCAACGCCCATCTGGTGAATGAGGGCCGGGAGTGCGTGGGCGATGTCCGGATCGAGGAAGGTCGGATCGCCGAAATCGGCCAGGGCCTGTCCGCAGGAACGGGCGAGTCGGTGATCGACGCGGCTGGGCGTCGCCTACTGCCGGGCATGATCGACGATCAGGTGCACTTTCGCGAACCCGGGCTTGAGCACAAGGGCGACATCGCCAGCGAATCGGCAGCCGCGGTAGCCGGCGGACTGACCAGTTTCATGGACATGCCCAACACCAGCCCACCGACCCTGGACGCCGCTGCGCTGGAAGACAAATATCGCCGCGCCGCTGGTCGGGCCTGGGGCAACTATGGCTTCTACCTCGGCACCAGCACCGGGAATCTCGATGCGATTCGTGCGCTCGATCCGCGTGCCGCGCCCGGCGTGAAAATTTTCATGGGCGCCTCAACCGGCAACATGCTGGTCGACGACCCCATCGTGCTGGACGCGGTGTTCCGTGAAGCGCCGACGCCGATCATCACCCACTGTGAAGACACGCCGACGATCGACGCGATCATGGCGAAATACCGCGCCGAATACGGCGAGGATATTCCGGTCGCGAGCCACCCCGACATCCGCTCGCGTGCGGCCTGCGTCAAGTCCACCGAACTGGCGCTGAGTCTGGCGCGCAGACATGATGCCCGCCTGCATGTGCTGCATATCTCCACCGCCGACGAACTGACCCTGTTCGAACGCGGGCCGCTGATCCGCGCCGACGGCAGCCGCAAGCGCATCACCGCCGAGACCTGCGTGCACTTCCTGCGTTTCGACCGCGGCGATTACGCGCGGCTGGGCAACCTGATCAAATGCAATCCGGCGATCAAGGACGCGAGCGATCGCGAAGCGCTCGTCCGCGCGCTCGCCGAGGACACGATCGATGTGCTCGCCACCGACCACGCACCGCATACGCTGGAAGAGAAGAGCAACGCGTATCTGCGCGCGCCCAGCGGTCTGCCGCTGGTGCAGTTCGCGCTGAATGCGGCGCTGGAATGCGTCTATGAGGGCCAGCTCTCGACCGCGCAGGTGGTGCAGAAGTTCGCGCACGCGCCGGCGCAGTTATTCGATGTCCGGGACCGCGGTTTCCTGCGCGAGGGGTATTGGGCCGACCTAGTGCTGATCGACGACCTGCCCGAGGACGCGCCGATGATCGTACGCCGCGAACAAGTGCTCTCGCGCTGCGGTTGGTCGCCGTTCGAAAACTCCGCATTCCACACCCGTATCGCCTCGACCTGGGTCAATGGCCATCTCGTCTGGGATGGCCGGCGACTGCTCGGTTCACCGCGCGGCGCCCGATTGGAGTTCGATCGATGAACCGAAGCACAAAGCTGCCTATGGCGCTATCGGCGCTGCTGATGCTGGCCGCCTGCGCTGCGAACGCCCCACGAGCGCAAACTTCGCCAGAGCGCAAACCGTCGCGGCCCGCGGCCATGCAGTCCAAGCAGGCGCCGACCCAACAACCGCCCGCCAAGCCGTCGCGGGAAACCTCCATCGGCGGCGGTGGCGCGATTCCGGCGCGCAGGACACTGCTGCCGCAATCGGTAGCGCAGGGATCCCTCGTCATCGGCGGCACGCATCCTGCCGCGATCGTCGAATACGCGGGAAGGACCGTGCGCGTCGCGCCATCGGGCCGCTTCGCTTTCGGCGTGGGCCGCGACGAACAGGGGCCGATCGTGGTCAGGGTCACCCAACCTGCGACCGGCATGATCGAGCATCGCATCGAAGTCACGCCTCGCGATTGGCCCGTCGAGAAGATCGACGGCGTGCCGCCGAATACGGTCAATCCTCCGCCGGAGATCGCCGAACGCATCGAGCGCGAACAGGCCATGGTCGCCGCTGCGCGCAAACGCGACGACGCGCGCGAGGACTACGCCGAACGATTCTTCATCTGGCCGGTGCAAGGCCGCATCAGCGGCCGCTTCGGCAATCAGCGCGTCTACAACGGCACGCCGAAATCACCGCACTCGGGCATGGACATCGCCGCCGCGCAAGGCACCGCGATCAAAGCTCCCGCCGCCGGCATCGTCAGCTTCGCCGCGCCGGACCTGTATCTCACCGGCGGCACCGTGGTGCTCGACCACGGCGCCGGAATCAGCTCGAACTTCCTGCACCTCTCGCGGATCGACGTGAAGGTCGGCGACCGCGTGGCGCAGGGCCAGATCGTCGGCGCGGTGGGTGCGACCGGACGCGCGACCGGGCCGCATCTGCATTGGGGCATGAATTGGTTTGACACCCGCATCGACCCGCTGTTGGTGCTGGAGCGCGTGTGTCATGTCGGACCGAACGCGCCGAACATCGAAGGCATCGCATGTCCGACGGGAACGGCGACGATCAAGCCTGAAAAATAAGCTTTCACATCGTCGTTCATCCGCACTGCGCGCGGCGGCGCGTTCATCGTCATCCGCACTCGCCGGCTTCTCTGGCGCGGTTCGACACCCGCATCGACCCGCTGTTGGTGCTGGAGCGCGTGTGTCATGTCGGACCGAACGCGCCGAACATCGAAGGCATCGCATGTCCGACGGGAACGGCGACGATCAAGCCTGAAAAATAAGCTTTCACATCGTCGTTCATCCGCACTGCGCGCGGCGGCGCGTTCATCGTCATCCGCACTC
>SSEV01000033.1 GCA_008015095.1 Lysobacteraceae bacterium
CATCACGCCTACCGCACCGGCCGCGGCCGGGTGCTGATCCGCGGGCGCGCGGAGATCGAGGTCAACGACGACAACGGCCGCGAGGCGATCGTCGTCACCGAGCTGCCGTACCAGCTGAACAAGGCGCGGCTGATCGAGAAAATCGCCGAGCTGGTGAAGGAAAAGAAGCTCGAAGGCATCAGCGAGCTGCGCGACGAATCCGACAAGGACGGCATGCGCATCTACATCGAGGTCAAGCGCGGCGAATCGGCTGAGGTCGTGCTGAACAATCTCTATGCGCAGACGCCGATGGAGTCGGTATTCGGTATCAACATGGTGGCGCTGGTCGACGGCCGCCCGCAGTTGCTGAATCTCAAACAGATTCTGGAAGCATTCGTGCGCCACCGCCGCGAAGTCGTCACCCGGCGCACGATCTTCGAGCTGCGCAAAGCGCGCGCCAGAGCGCACATCTTGGAAGGCCTCACCGTCGCGCTCGCGAACATCGACGAGATGATCGAGCTGATCAAGACTTCGGCGAATCCGAATGAAGCGCGCGAGCGGATGCTGGCGAAGACCTGGGGCGCTGGTCTTGTAGCGAGCCTGCTCGCCGCCGCCGGCAGCGAGGCCTCCAAGCCGGAGGATTTGCCTGCGGGGTATGGCCTGATCGATGACGATGCCGGACTGCCGCACTATCGACTGACCGAAACCCAGGCCAAGGAAATCCTGGAAATGCGCCTGCACCGCTTGACCGGCCTTGAGCAGGACAAGCTGACCGAGGAATACAAGGAATTGCTGGAGACCATCCGGGAATTGATCGAAATCCTGGAGAATCCTGACCGCCTACGCGCCGTGATCCGCGAGGAACTGGGCGAGGTCAAGCAGGAATACGGCGACGCACGCCGAAGCGAAATCCGTACCAGTGAAGAGGATCTCGACATCCTCGATCTGATCGCGCCTGAGGACGTGGTGGTCACGCTCTCGCACGCCGGTTACGCCAAGCGACAGCCGGTCACCACTTATCGTGCGCAGAAGCGCGGTGGCAAGGGCCGGAATGCTGCAGCGACCAAGGACGAGGATTTCATCGATCAACTATGGCTGGTCAACACCCACGACACCCTGCTGACTTTCACCAGTAGCGGCCGCGTGTTCTGGTTGCCGGTCCATCAGTTGCCCGACGCTGGGCCGAATGCGCGTGGCCGCCCAATCATCAATTGGTTGGCATTGGAGCCGGGCGAGCAGGTCCAGGCGGTGCTGCCGATCCGCGCATATGAAGAGGGCAAATTCGTCTTCTTCGCCACCCGCAACGGCACGGTCAAGAAGACCCCGTTGACCGAATTCGCTTTCCGGCTGGCGCGCGGCAAGATCGCGATCAACCTTGATGAGGGCGACGCCCTGGTCGGCGTCGCCCTCACCGACGGTGGGCGCGACATCATGTTGTTCGCTTCCAACGGCCGCGCAGTACGGTTTTCGGAAGTGCTGGTGCGGCCGATGGGGCGTACCGCCACGGGTGTGCACGGCATGCGTCTGGTCGCGCCGTCCGATGCCGAGATCGAGGACACGGCCGAGGCCGAGACGGATATCGACACGACCGGTGAGGTGCCCAATGACAGCGGTTCGGTGGTCGTCAGTCTGGTCGTGGTCGATGGCGATGGCGACATTCTGACCGCCAGCGAGCGCGGCTATGGTAAACGCACTCCTGTCGACGATTACCCACGCAAAGGCCGCGGCACCAAGGGCGTGATCGCACTGAAGACCAGTGAGCGCAACGGTGCTTTGGTAGGGGCGGTGCAACTGAGCGATCACCATGAAGTGCTGTTGATTTCTGACGGCGGCACTCTGGTGCGAACCCGCGCTGCGGAAATTTCTCAGGTTGGCCGGAATACGCAGGGCGTGACCTTGATGCGGTTGTCCGAGGGCGAAAGCCTACAGGCGCTGGAACGTCTGGACGCCTCGCTGGACGAAGATGAAGTGGCTGAGGCTGCATCGAACGTATCGGAGCAAGGCGCAGCCTCCGAGCAGTAGGGGATATCCCCCGACAAGGGGGCATATGCCGACTGAGCATCCGTATCGTCGCCACTATGTCTGCGTGACCAAAGCAGAGGCGGCGATGCGCCAGTATCTCGATCGCCGGTTCGACGAAGGCGACCGACTCGCCGGCTGAGGCTGCTTCGTGAACTACCTCCCGGGGGCTTCTTCCTGGAATATTCTTGTGGATGGGTAGTCTGGATCTGCTCTGGCGGCCAGAACTGCGAAAAGCCCTCTCTGCCGAAATCTGCTGTCTGTAAGACAGTTAAAAAAAGCTCAACGCAATTTCCCGACGAGACCGGCAAGGTTTTCGGCTTAGTTGTTGTCGGCGGTTAAAGTTAAAAAAAAGTCAAAAAAAAGTTTAAAAAAGGTGATTCGTTGCTCTAAAACCAGGGTATAGTCCGCCTCACATCCAAGGAGGCCTTATGTGTCGCGCGTCGCGGGTCGGTGAGTCGGGTCGGGTTCGCGGTTTGATGTGTTGGGTCCGCCGTACGGCGGTGATGATGGGGTTGGTGGCTTTTGCGGCTGGGATGTCCGGCTGCAAGCCCAATCAGACCGGCCAGTTGCCGGAGGTCAGCGGTGAGGCCATCAAGGCCCAGCGCGAGGAGGTCAAGGAGTTCGCCCTGGTCCGCGTCTATCCGGATCAGCAGCGCGACGAGCTCGCGATCGCTCTGGAGTTTTCGCGGCCGTTGGTCGGCACGCAGGACTTCGATAAGTTGATCGTGTTTGGTACGTCGGTCAACGAGAAGAGCAGTTGGAGTCTCGATGAGAGCGGCAAGATCCTGCGCTTCCCCTTCGTACTGGCCAATACCGAGTACAGCCTGACCATCTCCGGCAAGCTCGCCGCCGCCGATGGCAGCACACTCGGCCGCGATATCGAACAGAAAGTCTATACCGGCGAACTCGATCCAGCGGTCGGCTTCGCCTCGCAGGGCAGCGTGCTCCCTGCGCGCGAGAGTCGTGGTTTGCCGGTGGTGTCCTTGAACGTGCCCGAGATCGACGTCGAATTCCTTCGTGTGCGCGAGAAGTCATTGCCGCAGTTCTTTTCCGAGTATCAACGCGCCGGTCGTCGCAGTGGCTGGGAACTGGATAGCGAATACGGCGACAACACGCCGCTGTCCAAGCTGGCCGAGCCGGTCTACACCAACCGTTTCGCTCTCGGCGGCGCGCGCAACGAGCGGGTCGTGACTTATCTGCCGATTCAGGACATCGAAGAGTTGCAGGAACCGGGCCTGTATTTCGCGGTGATGAAACGCACCGGACAATTCCGCGAGCAATACGAGACCACATTCTTCACTGTCAGCGATATCGGTCTGCATGTGCGCGCTTACAAGGACAAGTTGTTCGTGCATACCGCCTCGCTGCAAGATGGTTCGGCGATCGGCGGCGCAGATCTGCAGATTCTCGACGGGCAGGGCGAAACGGTGCTCAAAGCGAGCACCGATCGCAACGGCAACGCGATGTTGCCGTTCACGCTGCAGACGACGCACGTGCTGACCGCCAGGCATGGCGGTGACGTGTCGCTGCTGCCCTTCAACCAGCCGGCGCTGGATCTGTCCGAGTTCGCGGTAAGCGGACGTGAACCGGCGTGGTTCGACGTCTTCGCCTGGTCGGGGCGCGATCTTTATCGCCCGGGCGAAGTAGTGCGGATTTCCGCACTGTTGCGCGACAACGACGGCCGACCGGTTCCGGCGAAGGGTAAACAGGCGCAGCCTTTGTTTGTCCGATTGAAGCAGCCTGACGGCAAGGCCTTGGTGGAAAGTCGGATCGAAGCGGGCGCGCAGGGCTATTACAGTTTCGAGAAACTGATTCCGGGCGAGGCGCCGACCGGTCGCTGGCAGGTCGAGTTCCGCACCGACCCGGCCAGCGCCGAAGCCGTGCAGGGCATGGCTCTGCGCATCGAGGAATTCCTCCCCGAGCGGATGAAACTCGATCTTGCGGCCGACGCCCTGCTCAAGCCAGGTAAGCCGATGCAATTGCAGGTGGCTGGCGCCTATCTCTATGGCGCGCCGGCGGCGGGCAATCGTTTCACCGCCAAGCTCGCGGTAGCGGTGGAACAACACCCGCTTGAAACGATGCCCGGGTATTTCTTCGGCGACCCGACTGTGCAATTGCCGAAAGAAGCTAACGATGTGGTCGACACCGCGCTCGATGCGCAAGGCCGCCTCGTGCACGACATTGTCCTGCCGGCCGAAGTCAAGCCAGTTTCGCCTATAGCGGCGATCATCTCGGGCAGCCTGTTCGAAACCGGAGGGCGCAGCGTCAATCGTTCGTTGAAGCGGGTGATGTGGCCCGCAGACGCGCTGGTTGGCGTGCGCCCCATGTTCGATGACAAAGAGGGCGCCGACGCCGACAGCAACGCGCGCTTTGAGTTGTTGCGCGTGGGCAGCGACGGTAAACCGCGGCCGGCCAAGGGCCTGAAAGTCACACTGGTGCGCGAACGGCGCAATTACCACTGGAATTACGACGAAGACGGCGGCTGGGATTACGACTTCACGTCGCACTTCGAGAACGTGGAAACACGCAGCATCGACAGCGGAGCCACCGCGGCCCGCTTCGATTTCGAGGTCGAATGGGGTGAATATCGCGTCGACGTGCTCGACCCGGCGACGGGGTTGACCATGCGCTACCCCTTCGTTGCCGGTTGGAGCTGGGATGATCAGAACCGCGGCCTCGACGCGCGACCAGACAAGGTCAAGCTTGCGCTCGATAAGACCGCTTACAACACTGGCGATACCTTGAAGGTTACGGTCACGCCGCCGCACCCGGGCAAGGGGCTGCTGATCGTCGAAGCCGATCGCATGCTGTATGTCGACGAAATCGAAGCCAAGCCGGGCAGTACGTTCGAAATCCCGGTAACCAAAGACTGGGAGCGACACGACGTTTATGTCACCGCGTTGGTATTCCGTGGCGGCAGCGCGGCCAACAAGATCACGCCAGCACGCGCGGTCGGCGTGGCCCATGTGCCCATGGACCGCAGCGCACGACGGGTTGACGTCGGGTTGGTCGTGCCCAAGCAGATGCGCCCGGAACAGACCCTGCAGGCCACGGTCGCAGCGCCGAATCTCGCCGGTCAGGAAGCCTATGTCACGGTGTCCGCGGTCGATGTCGGCATCCTCAACATCACTCAGTTCCCTGTGCCGGACGCCAACAAGCATCTGTTCGCGCAGCGGCGGCTCGGTGTGGATGCTTACGACGTATACGGTCGAGTGATCGAGAGTTTCGACGGCGATCGTGCGCGCATCCGGTTCGGTGGCGACATGGCGTTGCAGCCGCTGGCGCAGGCGCGCAGACCGACCTCGAAAGTGCAGACGGTCGATCTGTTCTCGGGCCCGGTCAGGCTCGATGGCAAAGGCGCCGCCAAGATTCCGCTGAAGGTGCCGGATTTCAACGGCACGTTGCGGGTGTCGGCTCTGGTGTATTCGGATCGGCGTTATGGGAACGAGGATGCCGAAGTGCTGGTCCGCGCGCCGATCGTGGCCGAGGCCAGCTATCCGCGGGTGATGGCGCCGGGCGACCGCAGCGTGGTGACGCTGGATCTGACCAATTTCACAGGTAAACCTGGCAATTTCGCGGTGCAGGTCGACGGACTGGGTCCGCTGGCGGTAGCGCAGGGCGGGCGTAGCGCGGCATTGAAGGCGAACGACAAGACTACGCTGAGTTTCCCGCTCACCGCTGGCGAAGGCTACACCACGGCCAAGATCCGGGTGCGCGTGGACGGCAACGGCTTCAAGGTCGATCGTCGTTTCGATGTGCCGGTGAGACCGGCCTGGCCGAGCGTGCTGCGTACGCGCACCTTGACGGTGAACAGCCTCGATCCGATCGCGATGGATCCCGCGCTCGCTTCCGGACTGATGCCGGGCTCGGTCAGCGCGCAAATGTCGGTCAGCGCGCTACCGCCGATTCCATTCGCCAGCGCGCTCAAGGACGCGCTGGAGTATCCCTACGGTTGTGCGGAGCAGACCACCAGCAAAGGCTATGCTTCGCTGGTGCTCGATGCAGACACCGCGAAGATGCTCGACACCAAAGGCGTCGATGCGGCGACCCGGCGTGCGCGCATGGACGGCGCTTTGGCGCGGTTGTCTTCGATGCAGATCTCGAGCGGGCATTTTTCGATGTGGGGCGACGACGGTTACGTCAATCCGGCGCTGACTCCGTACATCGTCGAATTCCTCCTCGATGCGCGCCAGGCCGGCTTTGCGGTTCCGGATGCAATGTTGCAGAAGGCGCTGCAGCGCTTGAGTGAAGATCTGCTGGCCGGCGGCAGTCAGTTCTATGGCCACGACCATCGCGACCATCTGAAGTTCGCCTATCAGGCATATGCCGGTTATGCGTTGGCGCGGGTGAACCGCGCGCCGCTGGGTACGCTGCGTGCGCTTTACGACAACGAACGCGGTAAGGCGCTGACAGGCCTGCCTCTGGTGCATCTGGGATTGGCCTTGTCGCTGCAGGGCGACAAGAACCGCGGCGCCAAGGCGATCGCGGCGGGATTCGCGCACAAAGGCGATCGTCACGGCTATTACGGCGATTACAGCAGTCCCTTGCGCGATGCCGCGCTGATGATCGCGTTGACCCACGAGCGCGGCCTTGCCAAGCCCGAATACGATAGTCAGGTCGTGGCGCTGGGCAAGGAATTGGATGTCCGGCGCAACGAGCGCTGGTTCTACCTCAGCACTCAGGAGCAGATCGCACTTGCGCGGTTGGGCAAGGCGTTGCTGGCCGATCAGAAGAAGACGGTCTCGGGGACATGGCGACTCGGCGACGTGACCGATGTCGCTCCGGAACGTCGTATCCAGGGTCGGCGCGTGGATTACACCGTGCTCAACCGCGGCCTGCGTTTCGAGCCGCAGGGCGCGCCACCGTTGTACGCGAGCTTGGAAGTGGCCGGTGTCCCGCGTACGGCGCCGGTCGAGGACAAGTCGGTGATCGGCATAGAACGCAAGTGGTACACCACCGACGGACAGCCCTGGAAGCAGGGGCCGGTCGAGGAAGGCGAGGCGCTGATCGTCGCGTTGAAGATCACCGCGGACCGTCCGATGCCCGATGCGTTGTTGACCGACTTGCTGCCGGCGGGCTTGGAAATCGAGAACTTCAATCTCGGCGACGGCAAACAGTGGGCGGACGTGGTGATCGACGGGATCCAGATCACGGATCGCGAAGGCGCGGCGGAGGTCTTGCACGAGGAGTACCGTGACGATCGCTTCGTCGCCGCCTTGAAGCTCGACGCCGGCAATCCCGCACGCGTGTTCTATCTGGTGCGTGCGGTCACTCCGGGCACTTATACCGTACCGCCCTCGCTGGTCGAGGACATGTACCGGCCGCAGCTGCGCGGCGTCAGCAAGTCGGTGCCGGCGACGATCACAGTGGTGCAGCCGAAGTGAGACCGAAAGACGCCACCGCGATGGAAGCGGCCGCACCGGCAAGGCATGTGATCCCGTCGATGGCGGCCCGCCGCCATCGACTCCGACGGGCGCTGACCGCGTTGAGCGCATGCGCGATATTGCCGGCTGTCGCGTTGGTCAGCGGAACGGCTCGGTGTGCGACGCCGATCGGCGAGATCGGTTGGATCGAGGTGCGTGCGACGGGGCAGGGACCGGAAGCGGAGGCGTGTTCGCGCTTCCGGCCCGATGCCGCGCAGGTCCGCGAATTCCTCGAACGCGCGATCGTGATCAGCGGTCGACAGGAGCATGATTTTTTCAACCATGGGCCCTGCTGGGCGCGGGGAACGCTGACCAACGCATTCGATCACTGGGAATGGGAAATGCGCGACATGGGCACCGGCCTTGTGCGCGCGACCAACGGCGAAGTGATCCTGCTGGGAGATCCTGCGATGCGGGTGGCGCTCGAAGACGATGGCAGCTGATGCGGAAGGACTTGGCGGGATCTGGAAACGAAAGGGGAGCGACCGTCGATTTCGTGTCTTGAGCGTGCTGCGCTGGGCCACGGCCGCACTGTTGTCGATGCTGTTGCTGCTCGATCTGATCTTCCCACCGCTGTTGCCGAAACAGCGTGACACCAGCGCTCTGGTGGTGGCGCGGGACGGCACGCCCTTGCGCGCCTTCGCCGACGCCGACGGAGTATGGCGCTATCCGGCCACGCCGGAGACGGTCTCGCCGCTCTATCTCGAAGCCCTGCTCAATTACGAGGATCGCTGGTTCTATCGCCACCCCGGCATCAACCCGGTGGCGCTGGTCCGCGCCGGCGGTCAGTTACTGAGCAGTCGGCGTGTGGTCTCGGGCGGTTCGACCTTGACCATGCAGGTCGCGCGGATTCTCGAAGGCAATCGCAGCACGCGCACGGTCCTGGGCAAACTGCGGCAACTGTTACGAGCGTTGCAACTGGAAGCGCATCTGTCCAAGCGCGACATTCTGATTCTGTACCTTGAACGCGCGCCTTATGGCGGCACTATCCAGGGCGTTGAAGCGGCGAGCTGGGCCTATCTGGGCAAATCCGCAGCGCGTTTGTCGCGAGCCGAAGCGGCATTATTGGCGGTGTTGCCGCAATCACCCAGTCGGTTGCGTCCGGATCGCCATCCCGAAGCGGCCCGCGCCGCACGCGACAAGGTGCTTCACCGGATGGTCGAACTCGATGTGTGGAGTCGCGCCCAAGCGGAGGACGCCAGCATCGAACCGGTCGTCTCGCGCAGTCTGCAGCCGCCGCTGTCCGCAGCGTTGTTGGCCCAGCGATTGCATGCCGAGTCCCCGAAGGCCGCACAGATCGTGTCCACGATCGATCCGAATCTGCAACTGGCGTTGGAAGAGCGTGTGGCTGCGTATTTCTCCACACTGCCGGAGCGCACTTCCGCGGCCTTGCTGGTCGTCGACAACGCGACCATGGAAGCGCGCGCTTACATCGGTTCGTTACGTTTTGGCGACAAGGCCCGGCTTGGCCATGTCGACATGGTGCAGGCCTGGCGCTCTCCCGGATCGACGCTGAAACCTTTTCTTTATGGGATGGCGATCGACGAGGGCCTGATCCATTCCGAAAGCCTGTTGATCGACGCGCCACAGAGCTTCGGCGATTACCGTCCCGGAAATTTCGGTGAGACCTTCAACGGGCCGATCGGCGCCGCCGAGGCCTTGCGCCTGTCGTTGAACGTGCCGGCGGTGGATTTGCTCGATCGCGTCGGTCCCGCGCGCTTCGCGGCGCGCATCGGCCATGCCGGCATCGACCTGAAATTCCCGCCGGGCAGCAAACCCAATCTTGCCTTGATCCTTGGCGGCACCGGCGCGCGCCTGGAGGATCTGGTCGGCGCGCACGCGGCGTTCAATCGCAACGGCATCGCCGGCAGGGTGCGTTATCGTTCCGACGATCCTGTGCTCGATCGTCGCCTGCTTTCGGCAGGCGCCGCGTGGATCGTGCGCGAAATTCTGGAGTCCAACCCGCGGCCGGGCGAATCGGAACAATACGATCGCGGTCAGCGCCCGCGCGTGGCCTGGAAAACCGGTACGAGTTACGGATTCCGCGACGCTTGGGCGATAGGCGGCACTCGGCGCTACACGGTAGGCGTTTGGGTCGGACGGCCGGACGGCAGGCCGCTGCCGGGCCAATACGGCGCCATCACCGCGTTGCCGCTGATGTTCGAAGTCATCGATACCCTGCCACGTGCCCGCGGTGACGTCTTGTCGCCGCCGCCCCCGGCGAACGTCACCCAGGCTGAGATCTGCTGGCCGCTCGGTATCGCCGCGCAATCACAGTCGCCGACATTGTGCCAACGCAGGATGCAAGCTTGGATACTCGACGAAGCCATTCCGCCGACCTTCGCTGAACGCGGTGCGCGTTTGTGGAACGCGGGGCGCGATATGTTCGAAGTCGACATCGACAGCGGCGTGCGAGTTTCGGCGGCATGCTCGTTGCCGCATCGCACGCGTAAAGCCGAGATCGCGCGTTGGCCGGCGCTCGCTTCGCCCTGGTTGTCGGCGGATACGCGTAAAGCGTCGACACTGCCTGCGCTGGCCGAAGACTGCATGGCCGACGGACGCGATGCGGTCGAAGAACTCAGGATCGATGGCTTGAACAACGGCGCGGTGCTGACGCGTCCGCCGGGCAGCGTCCACGCCGTGCGATTGTCGCTGCGCGCGCTCGGCACCGAAAGCGCGGTGCAGTGGCTGCTCGACGGGCGTTGGATCGGTGAAAGCGTCGCACGCAAACCGATGATCCGCGATTTCAGCGAACCGGGGACGCATACGCTGACCGCACTGGCGGATAGCGGCGCATGGACTACGCTGAGATTCAGGGTGCTGGAGTGAGCGCGCGCGAGGAGAACGCGTCGCCGATCGAATCGATGCCAGGATCGCGGCGCTGAAGCAGCGCACCGGTTCCGGCGGCGAGCGCCAGCACGAGCAGGCATGGCAGCCAGGTTCTGCGCACGGCGGTACGGAGCCAGTGAGCGGACTCAATCCGACGCAAGCGCCGGTAGAGACCGGAGGCAAGCGCGACATCGAGAATCAGTTCGGCGAGCAGGCTCGGGGCGATCCAAACAGCCCAGAAAATCGCGCCGACCGCGATCGCTAGCACCGCGATCGCGACCAGGACGACGCCGGCGTCGTCGACGTCCGGAAACCCGTCGAAGACGCCATCGAGGGAGGAATCCTCCGCGGATGCGCTGCGGTCGCATCGCGACGACGATCGGTCGGATAGATCAGATAGATCATCGCCGCCGTCGATCGGGCCACGATCGTGAAGATAGACCCACAGCCGCAGCATCAGCAGGAACAGCAGATAGGCCGCGATGACCGCGATCGCATAACGAAGCCAGAGGATATGCATCCCTTGCGCGCGCAACAGCGCGGAGGCCAGCAACCCGCAGGCTGCGGTCAGCGCCACGATCAACATCATCTGCAGTCGAGGGGAGTGAAGCCTCAGTAATCGATCGCGGATGCGGCCTATCTCGCTTTCCCGATTCACGGCAAAGCGTCAGCCCAACAGCGACAGCATGTGTTCGGCGGAAGACACTCTGAATTCGCCGGGCGCTTCGACTTCGAGCAGTTTCACCACGCCATTCTCCGCGTATAGCGCGAAGCGCTTGCTGCGCGTGCCCATGCCGTAACCGCTAGCGTCCATTTCCAAGCCGAGCGCGCGCGCGAAATCGCCATTGCCATCGGCGAGGATTTCCATTCCGGCCGGAGCGTTCTGGCTGGCTGCCCACGCTTTCATCACGAACGCGTCGTTTACCGACATGCAGGCTACGCCGATGCCTTTGTCGCGGAATGCGTCGAAATGCTCGATGAAACCGGGCAGATGCTTTTCCGAACAAGTCGGCGTGAACGCGCCCGGCACCGAGAATAGAACCATTTTCTTGCCTTCGAAGAAGGCGTGGGTATCGATGGTCTCGAAGCCTTCGCCGATGCGTTTGATATTGACTTCCGGGATGTTGTCGCCGATCTGGATGGGCATGATCTTGGTTCCTGTGCGGGTGGGTTCGAGCGGGTAGTGTAGAACCTCCCGCATCCGTGGGCTCGATCGCGGCATTACGCCTTTTTTTCGGATCGGCCCCTTGAAATTCTAGCGGATGCACTTATCTGGAAGACATGGCGGCACGGTGCCGCCCGATCAAAGGAGACATCCATGAGCCTCATGCGCTATCAGCAGGCGTGGCCGGCGCAGGCCCGCGCCCAAGATGAATTCAAGCAACTGTTCGAACGTTTCTTCAATGGCGGCGACAACGCCGATGAGTCTGCGGTGGTGACCAGCCAGTGGGTTCCCCGCGTGGATATCAAAGAGGAAGCGGATCGCTTCGTTATTTTCGCCGATCTTCCGGGGGTCGATCCGGAGCAAGTCGAGATTCTGATGGATAAAGGCATCCTCAGCATCAAAGGCGAGCGTAAGAGCGAAGTGGTCGAGCAGACCGAACGTTTCTCTCGCATCGAACGTCGTTATGGCAGCTTCCACCGCCGCTTCGCGCTGCCTGACAGCGCCGATCCCGATGGCATCACAGCCAGTAACGGCAACGGGGTGCTGCAAATCGCGATTCCGAAGCGCGCTGAGAGCACGCCGCGTCGGATCCAGGTCGGGACGCAAGCCACGAAGAACTGATCTGGCGACGAGCGAGCGCAGTCGCGGTTCGAATATCGGCGGATCGCCACAGGCGACCTGCCAACCCGGCCCCTCGCGCTGGCGATGGCGCCCGCCGCCCATCGGCGATATGACCTGCTGGTCATGCAACCGCTGCGGACGGGCTGATAAGTCGGGTCAGCGATTGCATGAGGGCGGCTTCGGCCGCCCTTTTCGTATCATCATCTCTGGTGCTGGGGATTCGAAACGAACGAGGCGATTCATGCAGTTCAAGGATTACTACGACACGCTCGGGGTCGAACCGGGGGCTGGCGACGCCGAGATCAAGAGCGCCTATCGCCGTTTGGCGCGCAAGTATCACCCGGACGTCAGCAAGGAACCTGGCGCCGAGGACAAGTTCAAAGCAGTCAACGAAGCCTACGAAGCCCTGCGCGACCCGCAGAAGCGTGCGGCTTACGATCGCCTGCGCGCGCAAGGTTATCGCCCTGGCGACGAGATCCGTCCGCCGCCCGGGGGGTTCGACACCGGGGGCTTCGACTTCGAAGAGGTCTTTGGCGGCGGGGGAGGCGGCTTCAGCGATTTCTTCCAGGAATTGTTCGGCGCAGGGCGTCGTGGCAGCGCTCACGCGCGGCGTGATCAGACAACGCGCGCTCGACTGACGGTGCCCCTGGATACGGTCTATCACGGCCAGTCGGCGCGAGTGTCGGTCGGCGGGCGTTCCCTTGACGTGCGTATCCCCAAAGGCATCCGGTCTGGGCGCGCGATTCGTTTGGCCGGACAGGGGGGAGGCGGCGGTGATCTTCTGCTTGAGATCGAATACGCCGCGCATCCGCAGTTCGAAGTGGACGGCCTGAATATCCTGCATGTTCTGCCCGTCGCGCCGTGGGAGGCTGCGTTGGGGGCGACGATCAGTGTGCCCACGCTGGGCGGGCCGGTCGATCTGAAAATCCCTGCGGACTCGGAAGCCGGACGCAAACTCCGCCTGCGCGGTCGTGGGCTGCCTGGCGTCGGCGATGCTCCGGCGGGAGATCAGATCGTGGAATTGGAAATTCTCGCTCCGCGGGCGAATACGGAGGCCGAGCGCGAGGCGTATCGGCGGATGCAGGCGGTGTTCGGCGATGACTGGCGCCGGGCTTGAGCCGCGCCGGGGCCGATCCGGCGCAGGACTCAGATATTGGCGATCACCCGCGAGATGGTGTCGGAGAGTTCGCTTTCGCTGAAAGGCTTGGTCAGATAGGCGCGGGCGCCCTGGCGCATTCCCCAGACCCGATCGGTGTCCTGGTCCTTGGTGGTGACCAGCACGATCGGGATATGCCGGGTGCTCGGGTCGCGCGAAATAGTGCGGGTCGCCTGGAAACCGTTGAGGTTAGGCATGACCACGTCCATCAGGATCATATCCGGCAACTCGCGCTTCGCGGCCTCGACGCCGGCCGCGCCGTCTTCGGCGATCAGGGCTTCATGCCCCAGTTTTTCGACGATACGACGAATGCCCATCAGCTGCGATGGGGAGTCGTCGACGATGAGAATGCGTGCCATGCGGGAATCCGAAGAAAAGTCGCACCAGTGTAGTCCCCCCTGAGCCGGCTCGAAAGCGGGGCGCGGAGGAATGTGACTGATGACGCGAACCTGGCTTCCTCACGATTCGGAGACGCCGAGCGCCTGGAAGGCGCCCTCGTGAACTGGGCACGCAAGTGATTGATTCGTCATTCCTGACAAGTTGCCCTGGCGGGTCAGGGTGGCTATTGGCCCACTATGGTCGCGAACCTAAGGCATAAGCGATTGATTCGTCAGGAAGCGGTTGAGGCATATGCATGACCGAAGGCTTGAATCCCGCATGCGATATGCGTTGTTCAACCATCGACTCAGGAAGGTCTGGACAACGCCGCCCAGAGGCATCGTCCAGCCCCCACCATTCATAACTGCGTAAAACCACAGAGTTACTCAGAAGTGCTTTCAACCAAGTCGGACCAGGGTTCGCCCGAACGATCCGCCGGCCAACATCGTCTCGAATACGCTCGGCAACTCGGCCAGTCCTACTTCACGGGTACAGATCACACCCAGGTGCGCCGGTTTCCAGTCGCTGGACAGGCGCCGCCATACCTCTTCGCGCAGATCGCGGGCGGTGCCGGCCGATGCGATGCCGAGCAGCGAAACCCCGCGGATGATGAAGGGCATGACCGTCGTGCCGAGTTCCGGAGCGGCGGCCAGGCCAGCGCTGGCGACATTGCCGTAAGGGCGGGTGCGCGCGATGAGACTGGCCAGCATCGGTCCGCCGACGTTGTCCAGACCTCCGCCGAAGCGTGCATTCTCCAGTGCGCGCGCCTCGGCTAGCGTATCGCGACCCAAGACTTGTGCGGCCCCGAGTGTCGTGAGGTAGCCGGCATGTTCGGATTTACCGCTGATCGCGTGCACTTCGTAGCCGGCGCGGCTGAAGATATCCACCGCCAGAGACCCCACGCCGCCAGTGGCGCCTGTCACCGCCAGAGGCCCCAGTGCAGGCGTCTGTCGATTGTCCTGCATCCGTAGCAGCGCAAGGCCGGCAGTGAAGCCTGCTGTTCCCAGAATCATGCTCTCGCGCAGGCTGAGCCCACTCGGCAAAGGAATCGCCCATTTCGCTTCGAGCCGGGCGTATTCGCTATAGCCTCCATCGCGCGTCTCGCTGAGACCGCAACCGGTGACTAATACGGCATCCCCTTCCTTAAACGCGGCATCGGTCGAAGAAAGCACGTGGCCGGCGATGTCGATCCCACCGACCAGAGGGAAGAAACGCAGAATCTTTCCCTGTCCGGTGCCGGCGAGCGCATCCTTGTAATTGACCGATGAATACGCGGTCTTGATCACGATCTCACCGGGGGCGAGATCGTCCAGTGAGGTCTCTTCGACGCCACTTCGGTAACCATTGGCGTCGTTACGGATGCGGAAGGCCTGGAAACGGTGCGTGGTACTCACGTGAGCAGACTCTGGGGCGGCTTGAAAATGGTAGCAGCCTGCCAGCACTATCGCTCATCGCGAGCGAGAGAGGGGTTCGCACTCCATCCGCCTGGCGAAAGGGGGATCTATGGACAGACTCAGAGAAAAGCCTTCCGATTGGCCCGTGGTGCTCACAATTCATGGCATTCGCACGACGGGGGATTGGCAGCGGGAGTTGACCGATGTCTTGACCCGGCACGGCTTCCGTCACGTGCCGCTGGGCTTCGGTTTCTTCAGGGCCGTCTCTTTGCTGATGCCTTGGAGTCGGGCGCGCAAGGTCGAATGGTTCCGGAAGATCTATAGCGACAAGTTCGCGGTCGCCGAATGTCTGCCCTCGGTGATCGCGCATAGCTTCGGCAGCTATATCGTCACCAAAGCGATGCTGAAGTACAGCGATATCCGCTTCGACAGGATGATCCTCTGTGGCGCTATCGTGAGTCGCGCATATCCATGGAGTACGGTGCTGATCCAGCGCAACCAGGCCAGGACGGTGCTCAACGAAGCTGGAGGACGCGACTCATGGGCGAGGCTTGTCGAATGGGTTGTTTCCGATGCCGGGTCTTCCGGCGTCAGTGGATTCGAAGATCTCGCCGATGGCCGGGTGATGCAGCTGATTCACGAACGACACGAACACAGCGATTATTTTTATCGCCAAAATTTCGAGCAGCGCTGGATACCGTTCTTACGCGGCGGCGAGGCGACTCAGACCGTTCCTGTCGGAGAGGATGCTTTCAACTGGAAATTCGTCACGACGCTTCTGCTGCTCGTCTCATCGCTGATTCTGTGCGCTTGGTTCCTGATCGGAAGAGGCCATTCTGCCGGAAGCTTTTACCAGGAACAGGCGTCGACCGTGCGGAGGGATGCGGGACCGGTCCATGAACAGTCTGTCGTTGCGCCAAAGCCGGGGTCGGAGAAGGGGACGGATATCGACGGCGACGGCATTCCCGACCCATCGGGATACGAGTCGATGTTTCGTTATCTGCGTGGCGCCTGGGTTCATAACGGCGATCTTCCGGAGAGCAGCCGACCGGTTATTGCGGGACGCTGCTATAAGCGGAAAAACGCTTTGACGACTTTGATTTTTGACCGGGCCGATCAATCACTCGACGAGGGTTCCGGCACCGTATCCGGTTCGTGGCACCAGTCGAGCAGGAATGCGTTCCAATACAAACCCGAGTTCCCGGTGGATTTCGGCAAAGCGGTCGATGGGCGCAAAGCATGCACAATGAGCGAGCGTGAGGTCGAAACCGTGGTTTTCTACGAGGAGAAGGGGCGGATACGCGCCCTTGCCGAAGACTGGGATGCGAGTGGAGATGGCGCGGAAGCGAAAATCCACCTGAGAGTGGAAGAATGCTCCGCCAATGGCATCGATTGCGACTCGGACATGTTCGGCGAAAGAGCATTGCCGAATATCGAATACATCAGCGATGTACGTTTGCGGATAGGAGACATGATCTTCGTCAGACAGGCGCCCGAGCGGTGATCGAATTGCAGGGCGTAGCTCTTGGCAGGCCCTTGAAAACGGCGCTTCTAGCGCATCCCTGTGCCGCGGCAACGCTGACGTTCTCAGCGTTGGCTTAGCGCAACTCCTTTCGCCGCTTTTCGTCCAGCCATTTGTCCGCCTGCGCGGGGGTGTAGGCGCGCATCCAGGCGAACAACGCGTTGATATCCTCGCCGTGCCAGAGGTCGTGCCGCTGATCCGGATGCAGGAAACGCTCTTCGACCATCCGGTCGATCATGCCGATCAACGGGGCGTAGAAGCCATCGACATCCAGGAAGGCGCAGGGTTTCCGGCCAAGGCCGAGCTGCCGCCAGGTCAGCATCTCGAACATCTCGTCCAGAGTGCCGAAGCCACCGGGTAAGGCGACGAAACCGTCGGCCAGATCGAACATCCGCGCCTTGCGTTCGTGCATGTTCGCGACCACTTCAAGGCGCGTGACTCCGGTATGCGCGACTTCCCATTGCACCAGCTGCTCGGGAATCACTCCTATGACCTCGCCGCCATGTTCGAGCACGGCATCGGCGACGATGCCCATCAGGCCGACGTTGCCGCCGCCGTAAACCAGGCCGAGGTTCTCTTTCGAGATCCGCGCGCCGAGTGCTTTGGCGCGTTCGGCATAGGCGGGTTTGTTGCCGGCATTGGAGCCGCAATAGACGCAGAGATAACGCATGGGTCAGGCCTTGGGGCGCATGTCGGATTCCAGCAGGAAGAAGGTGTAGATCATGCGGTTACGGGTACGGATACGGGACGGAAGGATAGGGTCGACCAATCGCCAGAACCACATATCGCGGCGCGTACGCCGGTAACGGATGGATTCGTCCCACAAAGAATACAGCGCGGCGCGACGCCACCCAAAGGGCGCGAAGAAGTCGATATTTTCGCGTGGGCCGAACCGGAACGGCGCATTGCCGGCCTGTAAGGTCTTGGCCCAGCGCTTCGCCATGATCTTTAGCAACGCAGGTGAAGCGAGATCGGCTGTCCACCAGCGTGCCCGGGCGATCTCGATCAGATCGCGGGTCAGCGCGCGGACGTCGTCCTCATCGAGATAGATCAGCAGCCCCTCGGTGATCACCAGCGTCGGACCTTCCTGCGCAGCAAGCGCAAGCACGGCGCGGCGGGCATCGGCTTCGCGCAGATCGGCGCTGACGAATTCCAGGCGGCAATTCGGCGTCTCGTCGGCCATGCGCTCACGGAAGTAGTCGACCATCTCGGGCATATCGACGTGGATCCAGCGCAGGTCCGCAGGAAGGGACATGCGATAGGGGCGGGCATCCAGTCCGGCGGCCAGATTCAGCACCGTGCGCGCGCCGTCCCGGATGCATTGTTCGATGATGCGATCGAGCACGGCCGTGCGTACGATCAGCGACCAGCTCGATGCCTGCGCTCCGGGCATCTCGCGCACTACGCGTTCACCACGTTCGCCGCCGAGTCTGCGTGCGTGAGGGTCGTGGAATATCGCGTCCGGACGTTCGCTCTCCATAGCGCGATAGATCGCCACCCATAGTGCGGTGTCGGAGACGTTGCGGATGGCGTTGTCCTTGTTCATCTGATCTCATCATGGCCGCTCGGGTAGGCGGCCATCGTATGAGTCTAACGCGAGTGGAACCGGTTGCCATCAGCATGAACGATGGGCCGGTATGCAGCCCATGCTATGGCGCGTATGCGCGAGGACGAAGGGCGGCTAGCGCCAGAAGCGCGAACGTTTACGTTTCTGTCAAGCGGGAAACGCCAGGCGAAGACCCGGCGTTCCCAAAAAAGGGTGTGCGATTCTCAATTCGGCTTATGGATCGCCCGCTTGTGCACCGCCATCGCCGCGTCGTGCACCGCTTCGGAGAGACTCGGATGCGCGTGGCAGATGCGGGCGAGATCGTCGGCGGAGCCGCTGAACTCCATGGTCAGTACCCCCTCGTGCACCAGCTCGGACACATTCGCGCCGACGAGGTGCATGCCGAGCACGCGGTCGGTTTCGGCATGCGCCAGCACCTTCACGAAACCGGCCGGTTCGGCCATCGCCACGGCGCGGCCGACCGCCGCGAACGGGAAGCTGCCGGCCTTGTACGGCACGCCTTCGGCCTTGAGTTGTTCCTCGGTCTTGCCGACCCAGGCGATTTCCGGCTCGGTATAGATCACCCACGGAATGGTGTCGAAGTTGACGTGGCCCGGCAGACCGGCGATCAGCTCGGCCACCGCGATGCCTTCCTCGAAGCCCTTGTGCGCCAGCATCGGGCCGCGCACGCAGTCGCCGATCGCCCACACGCCGTCGACGCCGGTGTGACAGTGTTCGTCGACCACGATCCGACCACGGTCGTCGAGCTGTACGCCGGTATCTGCGGCCAGAAGGCCCTTGCTCGCCGCCCTACGGCCGACCGCCACGAGCAGTTTGTCGAACACGACGCTCTGTTCGCCCGAAGCGTCGGCATAGGTGACGTGCACTTCGCTCGTCTTGCCCTTCTTCTTGATCTCGGCTTTCGAGACCTTGGCGCCCAGTCTGATGTCGAGCCCTTGTTTCTTGAATTCGCGGGCGGCGATCTTGGCCGCCTCGGCGTCGGCGGCGGCGAGGAAGTCAGGCAATGCTTCGAGGATGGTGACTTCCGCGCCGAGACGCTTCCACACGCTGCCCAGCTCCAGGCCGATCACGCCGGCGCCGATCACGCCGAGACGCTTGGGCACTTCGGAGAAATCCAACGCGCCGACGTTGTCGACGATAGCTTCGCCATCGAACTTCGCGAATGGCAGCTCGATCGAATCCGAACCGGCGGCGAGAATGACGTTGGCGCCCTTGAGTTCGACCTCGCTGCCGTCGTGCTGTTTGATCTTGACGATGTTGCCGGCGTGCAGGGTGCCGAAGCCGTAGAAAGCGCTGACCTTGTTCGCCTTGAACAATTGGGCGATGCCGCCAGTGAACTGTTTGACGATCTTGTCTTTGCGACCGACCATCGCGCCGACATCGATGTTGGGCTCCTTGAAGCTGATGCCGTGTTCGCCGAAGAGATGGCCCATGTTCCAGAACTGGCGCGAGGAGTCGAGCAGCGCCTTAGACGGGATGCAGCCCACCCGCAGGCAGGTGCCGCCGAGGGCTGGCTTACCGTCCTTGCCTAGCGCAGCGTCGATGCACGCGGTCTTCATGCCGAGCTGGGCGGCGCGGATCGCGGCGTGGTAGCCGGCCGGGCCGGCGCCGATGACGATGACGTCGAAATTCTGCGGTTCGCTCATGGATATGGTTCCTGTGGCTTCAAAGCGCGAAGCCCCACGCGGACGTGGGGCTTTCGACGGGCGTCACATGCCCAGCAGCATGCGATGCGGGTTTTCCAGTTGGTTCTTGATGTCGACCAGGAACAGCACCGCGTCCTTGCCGTCGATGATGCGGTGGTCGTAGCTGAGCGCGATGTACATCATCGGCGCGGCGATCACTTGTCCGTTCTCGACGATGGCGCGCTCCTTAATCGCGTGCATGCCGAGGATCGCCGATTGCGGCGGATTCACGATCGGCGTGGACATCAGAGAACCGAAAGTGCCGCCGTTGGTGATGGTGAAGGTGCCGCCCTGCAGGTCTTCCAGTTTCAGACCGCCTTCCCGCGCGGCCTTTGCGTAGGCGGCGATGGCATTCTCGATCTCGGCGAAGCCCATGCGCTCGACGTTGCGCAGCACCGGGGTCACGAGGCCCTTGTCGGTGGCGACGGCGATGCTGATGTCGGCGTAACCGTGATAGATGATGTCGCTGCCATCGACCGAGGCGTTGACGATCGGATGGCGCTGCAGCGCGTTCGCGGCGGCCTTGGCGAAGAAGCTCATAAAGCCGAGTTTGACGCCATTGGCCTTCTCGAACTGTTCGCCCAGTTCCTTGCGCATCGCCATGACCTTGCCCAAGTTCACTTCATTGAACGAAGTGAGCATGGCGATCGAATTCTTGGACTGCATCAGTCGCTCGGCGATGCGTGTGCGCATTCGGGTCATCGGCACGCGTTCTTCCGGACGCGCGCCGCCTGTGCCCGCGGTCTTGCCGCTGGCGTAGTTGACGATGTCTTCTTTGGTGACCGCGCCGCGGCGCCCGGTGCCCTGCACATCGGCCGGATTGACGCCGGTGCTGGCCGCGGCGAAGCGCGCCCCCGGCGGCAATTCCGTGGCCGCTGACGCAGCTGGGGCTTTGGCCGCGGCCGATGCGGCTGGCGGGATCGCCGCTTGCGTAGCGCTTGCCGGCGGTGCTGCTGACGGCGCAGCGACGACGCCCTCTTCGATGATCGCGATCACCTGATGGCTGGTGACGGTCGCGCCTTCGGTGAATTTGACTTCTTTCAACACGCCATCGACCGTCGAGGGCACTTCCAATACGACCTTGTCGGTTTCCAGATCGAGCAGATTTTCGTCGCGCCTGACCGGATCGCCGACTTTCTTGTGCCAAGTGGCGATGACGGCGTCGGAGACGGATTCGGGGAGACCTGGAACCTTGATTTCGGTGGCCATGGGCGGCGTCCTGAAAGCTGGGAATTCAATGAGATTGGACCGGCGCGAGGTCGCGTCGGCGCGAAACGGTAGCGTGCCTGCATGCCATACGATGCGTGGCGATGGCGGTCCGTCCGGAAGCGGTCATCCGGTCATTCCTCCGTATGGTCGCCGTTGAGCGGATTGACCAGAGCATCGGCGATCAATGCGAGCTGTTCGTCCTGATGATCGTTGAAATGACCGGCGGCGGGCGAGGGCGAACGCGCACGCCCGGCATAGTGCAAGCTGTGCCGATCCTGCATGCAGGCGTGCAGATGATGCTGGATCTGATACCACGCGCCCTGGTTCATCGGTTCTTCCTGACACCACACCACCTGATTCGCTTTAGGGTAGCGTTCGAGTTCGGCGCGCAATGCGGTGCGCGGGAACGGATAAAGCTGTTCGATGCGGATGATGGCGACATCGGACTGTCCGCGCTTCTGGGCGTCTTCCAGTAAGTCGTAATAAACCTTGCCGCCGCACACTACGACACGCCGCACCTTGTTCGGATCGGCGGCGCAGGCGTCGGGAATGAGATGGAAGAACTCGCCATCCGCCAGATCCTCCAGCGTCGATACGGCCAGTTTGTGGCGCAGTAACGACTTCGGGGTCATCACCACCAGAGGTTTGCGCGTTTTCATGCGCATCTGCCGACGGATCATGTGGAAAGCCTGCGCCGGAGTGGTCGGCGTGCAGACGATCATGTTCTGCAGCGCGCACAATTGCAGGAAACGTTCCAGACGCGCGGAACTGTGCTCAGGCCCCTGGCCTTCGTAACCGTGCGGCAGGAACAGGGCCAGCCCGCAGATGCGTCCCCATTTGGCCTCGCCGGAAGACAGAAACTGATCGATCACCACCTGCGCGCCATTGGCGAAGTCGCCGAATTGCCCTTCCCATATGTCGAGGGTCATGGGGTCGGCGGTGGCATAGCCGTATTCGAAGGCCATCACCGCCTCCTCGCTGAGCAGCGAGTCGATCACGGTCGCGTCTTCCGGATTCTTGACGAGACGCCGCAGCGGCAGGTGATATTCGTCCGTTTTCTGATCGTGCAGGACCGCATGACGATGGAAGAAGGTGCCGCGACCGCAGTCCTGACC
>SSEV01000167.1 GCA_008015095.1 Lysobacteraceae bacterium
GCGTAGACTCTGCGCACTTTCTCGGCAAGCGCGGCGCCGGCGGCGCGCAATATTTCGGCGCGCTGTCGCGCCAGTGCGGGGTCGATGCCCAGTCGCGCGAAATCTGCCGTACGCAGGTTTGCCCATTCCACCAGCATCGGACTGCGGTTGAGGTGGACTTCCTTGAGCGGCACGCGCGCCTCGCCCGGCGGCAGATCCGCGATCGGCGTGTACAGCCGGTCGGCGATGGCGTCGGCGTCGAGTTCGAGTAACGGCTGCGGATCCTCGTGCAGATCGAACACCACGATCCGGTTGTCGATGGTTGGATGCCGCGCGACCGGCGCTACCGCGGCGGCGCATAGACGTTGCGCCGGAAAGCGTTGCGAGACATGCAGCACCGGCGTCATCGCGACCAGATCCAGCATGCGCGCGGCGAAGCGCTTGTCGCGCAGCTTCAGCGCGTAGTCCCACAGCCGAGGTTGCGAGCGCTTGAACAAGCGCGCCATCCCGATCAGTGCGCGCACGTCGGAAAGCGCCTCGTGGGCGTCGCCGTCGCGCACGCCGTTGGCGACGGCCAGGTGTTCAAGCTTGAACGACGTAGCGCCGTCCTCGCGCGCCGGCCAGACGATACCATCCGGACGCAGCGCGTGGGCCAGACGCAACACATCGAGCAGATCCCAGCGCGAATTGCCGCCGCGCCATTCGCGTTCGTAGGGATCGTGGAAATTACGGTACAAACCGAAACGTACGAACTCGTCGTCGAAGCGCAGCGAGTTGTAGCCCAGGACGCAGGTCTCCGGCACCGACATCGCCTCCTGGATCCGCGAGAACGCTTCGGCCTCGATGACGCCATCGCGCGCGGCATGTTGCGGCGAAATGCCTGTGATCATGGCCGCGCCGGGCGATGGCAGCAGATCCGCCGCCGGCTTCACCATGAAATCCAGCGGTTCTTCGATTGGGTTGAGGTCGCTGTCGGTGCGGATCGCGGCGAACTGCGCGATCCGCGAGACGCGGGGATCGGTCCCGAAGGTTTCCAGATCGTAAAACAGGAAGCTCGCGGGCACCGCTCACTCCGCCGTCGACGGGGTCAGTCGCGCATGCGCTTCGCGGTCGAGCCAATCCCAGTCGAGACCGTCAAGATTGCTGCGCCCTGCGGTGGCTTCGACCAGCAGAGCGCGCTGGATCTTGCCGCGCTCGAACGCGACCGCGTAAGGCACGCGACGGAAGCTGACCAGGGTATAGCGCGGCACGAACAGCCCCGGGTGGCGTTCGGCCAGTTTGCGCTCGAGTTCGCGCTGAAGCAGGAAGTCGGCGTCGTCGACCCGGTCGCTCATTTCGCGGTAGTTCTCCAGCGCCATTTGCTGGATCGCGGCCGCATTGGGTTTGCGTTCGGCCTCGAACGCGGCGAAGGCGGCGTCGAGATCGCTATCGGGCGCGAGGTGCGCAGCCAGCGACACGCAGTCCTCGAAAGCGCAGTTCATGCCCTGGCCGTGGAACGGCACCATCGCATGCGCGGCGTCGCCGAGCAGCACGGCGCGGCCGTCGAGCCGCCACCGGTCGAGGTACAGAGTCGCCAGCAGGCCGGTCGGATTGGCGTCGAAGTCGTGTTGCAGGTTTGGGATCAACGGCAGCGCATCGGCGAACTCGCGCGCGTAGAGCGCGTGCGCCGCCGGGCCATCGGGGATGGTGGCGAAGCTGGTCGCGCCCTGATTGGGCAGGAACAGGGTGACGGTGAAAGTGCGTTCGTCGTTGGGCAGGGCGATGCACATGTATTCGCCGCGCGGCCAGATATGCAGTGCGTTCGGCTCCATCCGGAAGCCGCCGTCGCCAGCGGGCGGGATTTCGAGTTCCTTGTAGCTGTGCGGCATCACCTCGATGCGCTCGCCCAGATCATCGACGCGCATCATTTCCGCGCGCAGGCTGGAGCCCGCGCCGTCGGCGCCGATCAATGCTCGGAAGCGATAAGCGAGATCCTCGCCATCGCCGACGAAATGGGCGGTGCGCGTATCGAATTCCACGCGCTCCAGGCGGCGATCGAAGTGCACGGTCGCGCCTGCGGCCTCGGCCGCGTTGAGCAGCACGATGTTCAGATCGCCGCGGCTGATCGACCAGATCACTTCGCTGTCGTCCTTGCCGTAACGCTGCAATTGCACGCGGCCATCGCTGAAATGCACCATGCGCCCGCGCATCATCACCGCCTGGCGCAGCACGTCACGATCGACCTCGGCCATGCGCAAGGCATGCAGGCCGCGTTCGGCCAGCGCCAGATTGATCGAACGGCCGCCGGCATAGCCGTGGATGCGTGGATCGCCGCGGCGTTCGAACAGGTCTACCCGCCAGCCGCGGCGCGCAAGCAGGGTGGCGAGCAGGGGGCCGGCCAACCCGGCGCCGACGATGGCGATGCGAGGCTCTGCCTCGTCGTGCTGCTTATTCATGCCGTCCATGCCTCCACGCTGCGCGCGAAACGCAGCACGTCCGTGAAGCTGTTGTAGAGCGGGGCCGGCGAGATGCGGATCACATCGGGCTCGCGCCAGTCGCCGAGCACGCCTTGCGCGGCCAAATGTTCGAACAGGGCGCGGCCCGCCTCGCGTCCGCTCAGGCCGCGACCACCGATCACACGCAATGAGAGTTGGCAACCGCGTTCGGCCGGGTTCTCCGGGGTCACGATCCGCAAGACATCGTTCAAATGCGCGCGGATCAGCGTGTCCAGATAACCGGTGAGCCTCTCCGATTTCGCGCGCAGCGCGTCCATGCCGGCGCGGCCGAACAACTCCAGCGCGGCACGCAACGGCGCGAGGCCGAGAATCGACGGATTGCTCAGCTGCCATCCATCGGCGCCCGGCGTAGGCACGAACTCCGGCCCCATCCGGAAACGCGTGTTCTGCTCGTGCCCCCACCAGCCGGCGAAGCGCGGGCGTTCGGTGCGCGCATGGCGTTCGTGCACGAAGCAGCCGGCCACCGCGCCCGGTCCGGAGTTCATGTACTTGTAGTGGCACCAGACCGCGAAATCAGCGCCGCTCTCATGCAACCGCAGCGGTAGGTTGCCCACCGCATGGGCCAGATCGAACCCCACGATCGCACCCGCGGCGTGGCCGAGGCGGGCGATCTCTTTGAGGTCGAAGGCCTGGCCGGTGCGGTACTGCACGCCGGGCCAGAGGACCAGGGCCAGTCGCTTGCCATGCTCGGCGATCGCGCGTTCGATGGCGGCCATCGAGATCGTGCCGTCCTCGCGATCGGGCTCAACTTCGACCAGACAATGCTTCGCGGGGAGACCCCGATAGTTCAATTGCGATTCCACCGCGTGCCGATCCGAGGGAAACGAACCGGCTTCGATCAGGATCGCGGTGCGCTCGATCGTCGGTCGATAAAAGCTGACCATCATCAGGTGGAGGTTGGCGGTGAGCGAGTTCATCGCCACGACCTCCGAGGGCGAAGCGCCGACCACGCCGGCCAGACCGTCCCGCACCAGTTCGTGATAGGGCATCCACGGCGCAGGTTCGCGGAAATGTCCTTCGACCGCATCGCACGCCCATTTGTCCAAGACTTCTTCGACATAGGCGCGCGCGCCCTTGGGCTGCAGTCCAAGGGAGTTGCCGCAGAAGTACGCCATTTCCGCGCCCTCGTGATGCGGGAGGTGGAACTGCTCGCGAAAATCGCGCAGCGGATCGGCGGCGTCCTGCGACTGCGCATACACGAGCGACAACCATTCGTTACTCATGCGAACCTCGATATCGGCAATCCCAGCCATTCGAGAGCCGTGCCGTGATAGAGCCGGGCTTGTTCGGTTTCGTTCAATCCCAGCGCGGCGATGCCGGCGCCGGGCTCCTGTTCGCCGAGCGGAAAGGGGTAATCGGTGCCCAGCATGATCCGTTCCGGCCCGCAGGTATCGATCAGGTAACGCAATGCGCGCGGATCGGCGACCCAGGAGTCGAAATACAGCCGTGGCAGATACTCGCGCGGGTTGCGGAAATTGTCGGTGGCCACCAGGTCCGGACGCATATTGAAGCCATGCTCGATCCGGCCGATGGTGTAGGGAAAGCTGCCGCCGCCGTGAGCAAGACAGAGCTTGAGTTTGGGCAAGCGTTCAAGTACGCCGCCGAAGACCAGGCAACAGGCCGCGCGCGACTGCTCGGCCGGCATCCCGACCAACCACGGCAGCCAGTATTTCGGCATCGACTCCGTCCCCATCATGTCCCAGGGATGGACCAGGATCGCCGCTCCCAGCTCGCTGGCGGCCTGGAAGAATTCGAACAGTTCCGGCGCGTCCAGGTTCCAGTCGTTGATATGCGAACCGATCTGCACGCCTTGCAGCCCGAGCTGGTCGATACAGCGTTCGAGTTCCTGGATCGCCAGCCGCGGCGATTGCATCGGCACCGTGCCGATCCCGGCGTAATGCCGCGGGTATTCGCGCACCGCCTCGGCCATATGATCATTGAGCGCCTGATGCAATTCGTGCGCATGCTGCGGTTTTGCCCAGTAGCTGAACATCACCGGCACGGTGCTGATCACCTGTACTTGCACGCCGAAACGCGCGTAATCATCGATACGGATCTTCGGATCCCAGGTCTTGGCCCAGATCTCGCGGAAGAATTTGCCGTCTTTGTAGATCCGCGAGCGCCCATCGTCGCCATGATGGATCACCGGGAAGCGGATATCGCCGTACTTGGCCGCCAGATCGGGCCAGTCGCGCGGCAGATAATGGGCGTGGGTATCGATTTTCAGCATCCGCGGATTGTATGCGGTCCATGCCGGCTTTGTACCCGCGCCGGTTTGCGACCGACAGGCGCATATCGTCGCCTCGGATCACATTCGACCGGATGGAACTTGACGCCACGCCATTGACTCAGACCGAACGACATGGCCGCGTCTCATTGGACATCGATAAACTGTTTGAATCCGGCATTGGGGGCGATCGGGAGCGATCCTGGACAGGCGCCGACACAAGCGCCAATACCGGTCGCGAAGCGGCTGGCCGCAAGGACGCGGCAAGCCAAAACCATCAGGAAGATCGTGTCTCAATGGTCTGCTGGGCGTAAGTTTTCTCTTTTGAAAGGATGGCGGCGGATATGTACCGGGCGATGATCCATCTGGCCTTGTTCCTGCTTTGCCCGATGGCCGAGGCATCCGACCAATTGGCCCTGACCGCCGAGATGATCGACATCAGAGCCTCTGCCGACGGCGCCGGCCCCTCCCATCTGTTCTGGATGGAGGATACGCAGACGCAGTCCGGACCGGTCAGCATCGTCGGCGTCGTCGACCCCTTGTTGTCCGCAGTGAGGTTTTTCCGGTGGGCCGGGGCGAGATCCACGGATGGCCGAGTCTCGTCGGCCGGCGCGTGCGCACTGCCGATCGGACTACGGCCATGGCAGATTCACCATGCCGATGACGCGGTATTGATTGAATCGATGCCGGCGCCTGGCGCTGACGGTTACCTGTCCAACAGAAGGCATTTCACATCGCGGGTTTACCGCATCGACCGGGGACTCGCATCGCGATCCGCGGTTGAGGCGGCCGCCAGCCAGTCGAAGATCGATCAACCTGGATGGAATCCCGACCAGGCATTGCAATGCGGTCGCTACCTGACGAGCGCAGATGGCTCCCTGGATGGCCCCGTCGGTCGTGCCGCCCCGTCACAAGCCGCCCGTGGGCGAAAGAATCCAAGGCGGACCATCGTGCTGATCAACGAGGATTCGGCGCTTGCGCCGACCGGCCGTTTGATCGTGCGCGCCGTCGGCGGCAATTGGCTGTATAGCGCCAAGGAACTCGAACCCGCCGCAGGAACGCGCGTCGTCCAGATCACGGAGGGCGTGGCTTCGCGGGACGGCATCGTGCGAACGCGGCAGAGGATTCTGGCTTACCGAAACGATGCGTTGATTTCCGAGTGGGATTTCGACGAGACGCTCATGCGCAGCAAACTCGGCTCCAAGCCTGTCGCGATTCTGCCATCGGGCGAAATGCTCGCGATGGGGATGGTCAATAAGGAATTTCGCATCCAGACCTGCGGCTCGCTATATGCGTATGGGCCAGGCACAAGCACGACGAGCGGCGGCGGCGTTTGCAATCGGGTGTATGAATCTCATTCAGAGCGCAGTCGTCCAGACGGATCCGCTGCCGCGCATCAGGCCCCAATCGCCGGTCAGGCGCAGCAGGGACGCGCCCCTCAGACAGCGATGCTCAGCGCAAAGGCGATTTTCCGTAACCTGCGCGCCATCGTCGACACGCGCTGGTCCGTCCGCACCGACGCGATGCCGGAGGCGTGCAGATCGATCTCCGGCTGCCGGCTTGGCGGCCGGACATTTGTGCCCTTGAGAGGAATCCGTTTGACCAGGGGGGTCTATACAAAAACCGGCCTTCCTTATGCGATGACCGATCGCCCGGATGAAGACGTACAGAGATTCGTCGAACTCGCATCGACCGGAGGCAGAGGATTGACGAACGGACTGGACAGTATCCGTTCGAGTCCAAGAGATGTGCCGGGCAATCTCGATGATGTATTCGCGGCCGATATCGGTATCGACTGCTCGGCCCTTGTGCAGTACGCATGGGGGGCAGGGCAGATGCGCGACAGATTGAGCACTTCCGATCTGCAGTCGAGTCCGCCCCGTTATGTCTGCCCGGCCCGCCTTCCGGCTATCGAGTATTTGCGTGCAGGAGACGCTATTTCTGTCAACATCGCATCCGGCACGGACCCCGCGACCGCCCTGCAGCACAAGGGGACCAATCACGTCGTCTTGTACGCATCGACAGTAAAGTTCGACGACGCCAACCATTCCTGGCTCGTGTTGGAATCATCGAGTAGTTGCGACGGCGTCTGTTGGTCGGTTTACGATCCGGCATTCTTCAACGGATGGGGGCTGTACCGCGCGAGTGGCCGCGAAGATGCGCGCTGCACGGCGCTTACCAAAGCGACATCGATCGAATTCAACCCTATCCCGCGGAAATTCAGCCTATGGCGGGACACGGTGGCGGATGGGCAATAACGATGAGCCGCTCTGAGAAGCTATCCTTCACCGGGCTCCTGGTTCAGATCACAATGCTGTCGGCGTTGTGCGTAAGAGTGAAGAGGGCTTTTGGCATATCGATGATGCTGAGCTCAAGCTGGAACATGGTGTGATGAGGCAGCATCTTGCGAGGATTCGTCCATGCACGGATGTCCGACGTCTGTGCGCGAACGGACATCGACGCGGCTTTATCCGGACACGAGACAGGGAGGTGGCATGCGGTATCGCATGAACGGACGAGGTGCGAAACATCAAGTCGATATTCAGGCCGCCATTCGGACCGAGCGATGGTGCGATTTTGGCCAGTTCTTCGGTTCGCTTGTCTGTCGCGCCGTGCGCCGCGCCGCGCATTGCGCGATGGCGTGCGCTACTTTGTTCGCCATGGGCCTGATCACCGACGCCCAGGCGCAAGAAAGCGTGCGCAGTTGGACCTATTTGACGGGGACGCACACCACGCA
>SSEV01000146.1 GCA_008015095.1 Lysobacteraceae bacterium
GATAGACCTCTTCGCGATGTACGGGGACCGATCGCGGCGCGGCGATTGCGAGCCGGACTTGCCGACCGCTCGCCCATGCGGTATCGAAACAGACGCGTATTTCGATCTCCCCGATCCGGACACTTTCGCCGGTAAGCAACGGAACCAGGTAGAAGCGCCGGCCGCCGGACAAGACCCGCGGCGTCACAGTGGCGTCCTCGACCAGAAGCTCGGTCAGCCCTGGCGCGGTCACTCCAAGGGTGATGTGATGGCGCAATCTCGCCTGGACGGTCAGACGCACATCGTCTCCGATGCGGATGGCTTCGCCGATGCGACGGGTGAGAACGAGCATGGCTTCTCCCTTTCCGACAGCCCACGCGCCTGATCAAACTGCGTGATCGAACTGCACGCATCCAGCGCCCGACGGCGATCTCTCTGCCGGCTGGCGCCACCCCTTGCCCGTTAGTCGAATCAGGTATCCCGAGCCCGCTTCTTCCTATATAAAGAAGCAGAGACTGCGACTGTGACTTTAAAAGGCAATCGAAAGATAGCATTGCTAATTTAAATGTCAATCGCGTTTGAGCCGTGCTTCAATAAGCGCCTCGGCAGACTGTTGGTGACAGCCTGTTGAGCAGCCAGGGACGGTTGCGGCGACACAGCAACCGCGTAAGCGATTGTTTTTGCAATGAACGAATCCGGCACAGTTAGTTTCGTGACTCGGAAGTGGTTTGGATGATCGCTTATCAACAACCTGTTAAGAGTCGGGCTAGGATGGGACCATGAATAAGTACGCACAGGCCTTTGCACAGGCCATGGACGCGACCGGCACACGCAATACGGCTGTCGCCTCCCATGCCGGCGTGCTCGAAAACAATGTCTCGCAATGGCGAACCGGCAGACGCCCGATTCCCGCGGAGCGCGCGGTGGCGGTCAGCGCCCTGCTCGGCGTTCCGCCCGAACGAATCAGCGAAGCCTATGAGCGCTTGCTACTGGCCGGCTACTCAGCCCCCGCCATGCCCGTTCAGAACTTGCGCGAAGACGCGGTTCCAGCAGGTCACGTAGCCATCGAGAGGCTTGAGGATTTCGGCCGCCCGGAGGGCCCGGCCCATATTCTGCTTCCGGAGTTTTTGAGCCACCGCAAGATCGGTTTGACCCCGATGGAGCATGTCCGCTGGACCTTGCACCCTTCCCGGGCGATGGAACCGGAAATCGACAGGCACGCGCTGGTTCTGGTCGATATCACCGCATGCTCGCATGAACATGTGGTCGATGGCGGCATCTACGCCTATACCCTCTGGGGCCGGCCAGACATCCGCAGGGTCTTGATTCGAAAGAACTCCTGGTCGGTCGCGTGTTATGGGAAAGATGCCGATTCCACCGACGTACCCGACTCCGACCTCGGCAACCTTCACATCTTCGGCGCTGTGATCGGGTCGCTTTAATTCAACAAGAATCTGCCTAGAATGCTTGACATACGATGCTGTCGATCAGCCAGACTCGTCACAAGCCCATAGGACAGGGCATCGTCTAGGGCATATACAGGGAATCGGGAGGGGCAATGGAAGATGCGAAATTCGCCAGCACGGCCAAGGGTCTCGCGCTCAGCGTGGCTTATTGCGCTGCGTATCTGGCCGCCTGGAATTATTCGCTCGACCAATGGTTCCTCCCAGCCGGCATCCGCGCCGCCGCACTGTTGTTCCTACCCTATCGCTACTGGCCTTACGCGTTCGCCGGAGACACCGCAGCCTTGCTGGTCATTCGCGGACCGAAGGCGGACCAATACAGTCCGCAGTGGGCCTATCTCAGTCCGTTCCTGCTGATGCCTCTGATCTCAGCAGTCGCCTTGATTTTCCGCAGGCAGCTGAAAACCACGCTCGAAAAACGTCGTTGGTTGCCTTTGGTCGCCGCATCCATCGCATTGTGGTCCACGCTCTGCAATCTCGGCCTCAATGTCGCGCTGTCCGGCCCGGGGTCTTCGAATTCGTTCGAGGAGTACTTCAGGATCGCGATCGGGCAGTATCTGGGCATCCTGATCCTGGTGCCGCCGCTCTTCGTGTGGCTGCGTCGCAGCAGCGGGTTGTTCTTCACCGATCACTTGGTGCGTGATGCGATCATCGCCGCAGGCATGGTCAGTGCGATGTATTGTGCGATCGTCTTGCCGCATGAACCGAAGACAGCCCTGACCCAGGGGTTGCTGATGCTGATGATGGTGCCTGTCGTCGGCTTGACCTTCCTCCATGGCTGGCGTGGGGCGGCCATCGGGATCGTCATCGTCAATCTCGCGATCGGCTTGACGCTGCCCAGGGCCAACCTGCCCGGTGCCTACGACGCTACGATCTTCGTGGTGCAACAGGCGGTCGCCGTCGCGGCCACGGCGCTACTAGTGCTCGGCACGGTCATCTCCGAGCATTACGATAAAGCACGCAAATCCGGCGTTGCCGAAGAGCGTGCGCTGCAGCTGGCGCAGAGCAGCTTCCTGTCCACAGAGCGCAATCTACGCGACCAACTGTTGTACATGGCGCAGATGCAGTTGCATTTGGACGACGAACGCAAGGAACTTGTCGAATGGCTGAAGGCGCACGGGCACTATGAAGCGGCGATGGATCTGAACACCCGAGGCGTCGCGCACGCGCGATTGTTCGAGGAACAGGCCATGGCGCTCTATCCGATCCGTATCGAGGAACAGGGTCTGCACGCAGTGATGCATTCCGAAGCGTTCTCCCGCTTCTGGGCGGGCGAAGCCGAGGTGCGTTATTCGCTACGGGGTCAGCCGCGATGGCTCACGGTCGATCTGCAGCTCGCAGCGTATCGTTGCGCTTGCAATGCGATCGCGCTGTTGTCTGATTTCGATCCCGACGAATACGTGGTCAAAACTCGGGTTTGGCGTTTCGGCAACCGTCGCGGGATCGCGCTGTTCGTCACCGCCAAGCCTCGGTCGGCCTTCCACCCCACCCAGGCCGGCACGATCGCGGCGGTGGATCTCGAAGCGCGGGTGAAAGCGCACGGCGGCACCGTCAGGCGCCGCCATGCGAATAGGATCAGTCTAGTGCTCTCCGAGCCGGTCGATGCCGGCGCTCTTCGTCACTGACCCGCGCGCTGCGCGCGCACTGCCCTGCGGTTCTGGCCGATAACCGGCGCCCGCACGATCCAATGGTCCTGCCCCCCGTTGCGATTTTGGATGATCTCCACTTCGTTGTTGCGATACAGCAATTTTCCCTGTCCCCTGGGAACGACATTTCCTGGAAGCGAAACACGGTCGGCGTCGCGCCCTAGGGGCAAGACCCAGAAGGTATCGCCGATCCGGCCGACAGCCGCGCGCACAATGCCCGTGCGATCGTTGACTTGCACGTAGCGAATCCCGTCACGTTCGAACTCATACACCTGCCAATTCGGATCGGCGGCAAGGTCCAACGTGTCCGGAAACGCCTGGCCCAGGCCCATCGTCGGCGATGGCGGCGGCGGCGGTGCGGGGCTTCCATTCCTGTCCGAAGGGCAGCCGCATTGGGCGTTTGCGGTCTGGCTGACCAACATGGCGCAAAACAGGATGACGATTGAGGCGCAGGACAGCTGTGACGAATACTTCAACATGAGGTTCTCCTTTCATTGATTTCCATAGCGGTGGTCTTAGCAATGCTGTTCTAAAAAACGTAGCGTCGCTAATTGTTAGTCGCCCGTTGATAAATCCTTTCGGGCAAGCCGACGGTAACACCATCGGAATAGTCCCTATCGAATTCTCAATCGCAATAGCGAGCATCTGGCGAATCGAAGGTCTCTGTGAGGCCCATACAGGGCGGTATTGATGCGTTTGGGCGGCGCAACCATGTCCAGAAAAAGTGATTTCGCTGCCCGGAAAAGTGCGGGACGGCCGGAAAGAAGCAACGCAAACATCCCTGGCTAATTTCCATCGAGATCGCTTCCAAACAGGGATCGGGGTTTCGACGCCGACGTTTACGTTCCGGCCACGGCATTTCGTCCATTCGAGCGACATACCTCTCCAAAGCCGTTCTTGAGCCAACGCAAAATCGCGCATGCCCTCGGCCAGGCCTCCCCTCGACAGCGCTGAGGCCATCGGAATGCGTGTTGCGAAAGTTTCGAGTTTCGCCAATAGGCTCGCCCTGATCGGACGCAAGTCGCTCACGTTATCGAGACGATCAAGCCCCTTATCGCCATGTCGGAATAAAGGAAACCCGACAGAATCCATGTGCCGCTGGAAGCATGGCGGATAACGCATGGAGTGTTTCTCAGCGACGACCAGACTCGGCGTGAGAATCCGTCCGAATCACGGGACGTTATTGCTGCGACTCAGTCACGCGCGGCTTCGTACGGGAGCCAAACACCATCAACGCCAGCGTGAACGGCCAGAGCATGAGGTATTCAGGATGCTGGCGATGGCCGGCGGCATCGCGATATTCGCGTCCGTCCGAGTAACCGACGAACCCGCTTCCGTGAACGCTCGGTCTGGGTGCGCACGATCGAAATGGCGCCGGGCGTATGGATCGGGCTCACGTTTCCATTGCGGCCACCCTTATCCCGATTGCGTCGTTGCAATGCGCCAGCGCGACACCGCAACGGCGCCCGATACGCCCTGCAAACATGCAGGGCGTTCTTCTTTCAGGCTTTTTTCAGGCTTTTTTCGGGCTTTGCGCAGCCAGTCAGCGCTTCATTGACTGGAAGAACTCGTCGTTCGATTTCGAATTCTTCATCTTCTCTAACATGAATTCCATCGCCGCGATCTCATCCATGCCATGGAGCAGTTTGCGCAGGATCCAGATCTTCTGCAGCAAATCGGGCTCGATCAGCAAGTCTTCGCGACGGGTGCCGGAGCGGTTGATGTTGATCGCCGGATAGACGCGCTTCTCCGCGATGGCACGAGAGAGGTGCACTTCCGAGTTGCCGGTGCCTTTGAACTCCTCGTAAATCACCTCATCCATCTTGCTGCCGGTGTCAATCAGCGCGGTGGCGATGATGGTCAGCGAGCCGCCTTCCTCGACGTTGCGGGCCGCGCCGAAGAAGCGCTTCGGACGCTGGAGGGCGTTGGCGTCGACACCACCGGTGAGCACTTTGCCGGAGCTGGGCACGACGTTGTTGTAGGCGCGGGCGAGACGTGTGATCGAATCGAGCAGGATGACCACGTCCTTCTTGTGCTCGACCAGGCGTTTGGCGCGCTCGATCACCATTTCGGCGACCTGCACGTGCCGTGCGGCAGGTTCGTCGAACGTCGAAGACACCACTTCGCCGCGCACGGTGCGCTGCATTTCGGTGACCTCTTCCGGGCGCTCGTCCACCAACAGCACGATCAGGTGCACATCGGGATGGTTGTAGGTGATGGCGCTGGCGACCTGCTGCATCATCATGGTTTTGCCGGCTTTGGGCGGCGAGACGATCAACGCACGCTGGCCTTTGCCCTGTGGGGCCATCAGATCGAGAATACGGCCGGTGATATCCTCGGTGCTGCCGTCGCCGCGTTCCAGGCGGAAACGACGACGCGGAAACAAGGGCGTGAGATTCTCGAACAGCACCTTGTTCTTCGACGCTTCCAGCGGCTCGCCGTTGATCGTATCGACTACGGCCAGCGCGAAATAGCGCTCGCCGTCCTTCGGCCAGCGAATCCGTCCGGAGAGATGATCGCCGGTACGCAGATTGAAACGACGGATCTGGCTGGGCGAGATGTAGACGTCGTCGGGACCGGCGAGATAACTGGCTTCGGCGGCGCGCAGGAAACCGTAGCCGTCGGGCAGAATTTCGAGCACGCCATCGGCGGCGACGCCTTCGCCATGGCGCGTGAGCACTTTCAGCAGGGCGAAAATCACATCCTGCTTGCGCGCACGCGCGACGCCTTCGTGAATGTTCAGCTGTTCGGCGATGTCGAGCAGCTTCGGGGTGGGCATGCGCTTGAGATCGCCCAGGGAATATTGCGGGAACCCTTCTGGCACGCCGGGCATCGGCCGCGGAACGTACTGCTGCTGATAACCGCCGTTGTCGTTGTTATCGCCTTCGTTCTGCCCCGCTTCGCGATTACGGAAGCGGTCTCGGCGATTGCGGAAACGGTCACGACGGTTGAAACGCTGGTATTCGTTCTGGCCGCGATTCTCGCCGCCGTCCTCACCTTGTGCGGCGGCGGAAAACTCATTGCC
>SSEV01000098.1 GCA_008015095.1 Lysobacteraceae bacterium
CTCGGCATCGCCGGTGCGCTGGCTTTCGGCCAGGCCCAGGCTTCGGGCTTCCAGCTCAAAGAAAATAGCGTCAAGGCCATGGGACGCGCGTTTGCCGGGTCCGGCGTCGCCGGCGGCGATGCTTCGGTGGTCGTGAACAACCCCGCCGCGATGACTGAATTCGAAGGCACCACGATCCAGGCCGATGTGACCGTGATCGATCTCAACGCCGAATTCGACGGAAGCGGTTTCGCCGGTGTGGGCCTTGGCCCGCTGGCACGTCCGCTCACCGGTGGAAGCGGCGGCGATATCGGCGAACCGACCCCGGTGCCGGCGATGTCTTTCATTCATAAACTCGATAATGGCCTGACCCTGGGCGCCATGGTCAGCGCGCCTTTCGGTCTGAAAACCGAATACGACAAGAACTGGCGCGGTCGTTACTCCTCGACCCTCTCGGAAGTGCGCACGGTCGATCTGACCCTGTCGGCCGCATACGAGATCGTCCCGGAGCGTTTCTCGGTGGGTGCCAGCTTGGTCTACGAAAAGGCCGAAGCCACACTCGATAACGCGATCGACTTTGGCACCCTGATGCTCGCCGCCAGCATTCCCGGCGCGACCCCGCAGGGGGCCGATGGCCGCGTCAGCGTACACGGCGACGATTCCGCCATCGGCTATATCGTCGGCATGAATTTCCGTCCGACCGACAAGCTGGCGTTCGGCCTCAGCCATCGTTCCGAGATGGACCACGAGCTGCAGGGCACCGCCGATTTCACTATTCCCGCGTCGTTCGCTGGCGTGCAGCCTGGCCTTGCCGCGCTCGCCGCCAATCCGCTGGCGCCGCTGACGCCCGCCCAGCGCGCCCAGCTTGCTGTGCTCGGCAACGGTTTCCGCGATACCGGCGTGACCGCTCCGCTGACCACGCCGAGCGTGACCACGGTCAGCATGTCCTATCAGTTCAACGACAGCCTCGCGCTGATGGGCGATTTCTCGATGACCGACTGGCATTCCGTGCAGGCGGTGACGATCGATTTCGACAACCCCTTCCAGCCGAATTCCTCCGAAGAATTCGATTGGAGCGACACCCGGTTCTGGTCGGTCGGCGCCGAATACAAGCTGTCCGAGAAGTTCACGCTGCGCGGCGGCTACGCTTACGACGAGACTCCGACCACATTCCACACTCGCACCACGCGCCTGCCTGACGAAGACCGTCGTTGGTTCTCGCTGGGTTTGACCTGGAACATGAGCGATAACGTCGAGATCAATGCCGCCTACACCCGGATTCAGCCCGACAAGCCGAAGATCGGTGTGAGCGACAGCACTCGCCATGTGTTGTTCGGCGAATACAGCAGCGACGTCAACCTGTTCGGCGTATCCGGCCAGTACCGCTTCTGATCGCTAATGCGGGCGGTCGCGTGTGCGGCCGCCGCTTTCGAAGAAAACCCCGCTTCGGCGGGGTTTTCTATTGGGATGCGCTCGCCGGTCCCGTTCCGGCGCTATGATCTGCGGGTCATTCCGAATCGGAGCGCCGGTCATGCCCAATTTCCGGTTTTTATGGGGGCTATCCGCAACACTGGTCGTGCTTTCCGTCCAAGCCACGGAAGATGGTGCGCCACCCGCACCGTATTGCGTGCATTCGCGCGATATTCGTGAAGTAAGACAAAGCGATCCGCGCACGCTTGCGATCCGCATGAACGACGAGCGGCGTTATCGCGTCAGCTTGACCGAAGCCTGCCCCGCAGCCACCCGCAGCGATCGTTTGCAACTGGTCAGTCCCGGCGGGTGGCTTTGCGGCGATGGGCGCAACGAGCATTTGAATGCGGATGGTCGCTCCTGCAAGGTCTCGGACATGGCCGTGATCGATACGCGCGAATACGCCGAACATGCCTTGGCCGAACACCGTGGTCGCGACAGCGGCGAGTTTGAAACCATCGAGGTGCGGGGCAAGCGCCGCCGTAGTTTCGGCGGCACGACGGCGTTTTGCTTCGATACCCGGCATTTGCGCGGTTGGCGCGACGATGGCGGCGATCTGGTCGTCGAGGTGTCGCCGCTGCGCAGCGGCGGCAATCGCCTGTATCACGCCGAACTGGGTTCGAGCTGCAGCGAACTTTCCACCGCCTCGCGCCTGTTGTTCGTCTCGGGCGTCGGCTCCAACGTGATCTGCGGCAACGCCGGTGATCGAGTCGTGCTGGCGCGTGACGATCCGCCGGGCGAACCCTTCCTGCGCCGGCGGGCCGAAATCGGTCTGATCGCGCGATACGGTTGCCCGATAAGTCTGGTCTATCCGCAGTCGCGGGAGAATCGCCGCGCGGCCGTCGAAGAGTGAAGGGCGCGATTGACCGGATCCGCGCTCAATCTCGCATCAGCGTCGATTTGCCGAACAGGCTTTCGACCAAGTCCACCGCCAGTTCGGCGGTGATGTTGTGCTGGTCGAGCGCGGGGTTGAGTTCGACGATGTCAAGCGAGCCAAGGTGTCCGGTGTCTGCGATCATCTCCATCACCAGCTGCGCTTCGCGATAGTTCGGCCCGCCCGGCACGGTGGTGCCGACGCCCGGAGCGATGCTGGGATCGAGGAAATCGACATCGAAACTGACGTGCAGATGAGTGTTCGCGTCGATGTCCTCCAGAGCCTCTTCCATCGCGCGTTGCATTCCGACTTCGTCGCTGTCACGCATGTCGTAGATGTCGAGCCCGTGATCCTTGACTAAGCGCTTCTCGCCGGGATCGACCGAGCGGATGCCGATTTGGCGAATGTGCTCCGGCCGAATCGTCGGCGCGTCGCCACCGAGTCGCACCAGCGCTTCCGGGCCGAGGCCGCAAAGGCAGGCGACCGGCATGCCATGGAGATTGCCCGAAGGCGTAATCTCGTGAGTATTGAAATCGGCGTGCGCATCGAGCCAGAGGATGCGCAAGCGTTTGCCCGTGCGTCGGCAATGATGAGCTACGGCGGTGATCGAGCCGATGCCCAGGCAATGATCGCCACCGAGCACGATCGGCAGTCGGCCCGCGTCGAGTTCCGCACCGACCGCATGCATCAGGGTGCGATTCCAGGCGACAACTTCGTCGAGATGCCGGTAACCTGCAGTGGGCGGCTGCCAGGGGTTCGTCGGCCCGGTGAGATTGCCGAGGTCGGCGACTTCGACGCCGCGCGCGATTAGCGCCTCGGCGAGTCCGGCGATCCGCAACGCGTCCGGCCCCATCCGCGCGCCGCGATGTCCGGCGCCGATATCGGTAGGCACGCCGATCAGAGACACGGGCGGGAACATACGTCGCATGCGTGGGGTCCGGGAAGTGTGGTGCCGACAGTCCGACTCGAACGGACGACCTACCGCTTACAAGGCGGTTGCTCTACCAACTGAGCTATGCCGGCGAATGGGCGCGAACGCGGAACGGGCGTCGCACCGGCGCATTCTATCGTCTGGACGTCGATTGCGCCGACCGAGCGAACGTTGCCCCGCTCGGCGCTCGAAACGCCGGTGCTTGGGTCGCCCCGGGGTGTGGGCAGGGGCAGTCAATCAAGCGACGCGCAACCGATCGCGCTGGCGCGGACGCCCTCGCCGAGCCGGCCGACTGCATTGGCCGAGAACGTGTCGTTCGCGATCAGTTCGATCCAATACTCCGTGCTCGCCTCGCCGAGCGGTTCGACGCGGGCTTCGAATCCGGCCTCGCGCAGGGCGGCCGCATGTCGCTCCGCCCGGGCACGATCGCTGAAACGGCCCAGGGCGATGCTGTTCGCCTGTGCGCCGTCGGTGACGATGGCCGAATCAGCGAATCCGGCGGCCTTGATCTTGCCGATCTCGGTCTCCGCCGAAGCGCGGTCCGCGGCTGGGGGCAAATAGACCCGCCAGCCACGCGTTTCTCCGACACGGTCGTTGCGAGAACGCAGACGCATCGCGCTCGACCACAACGTCGTCTGCGCACGCGCCAGCAGCTTTTCATCGCGGAACGGCCCGATCCGGAAGCAGTGTCTGTTTTGCGCGGTGGCGTCCGGCCCGGTCGCTGCGGGACGGGACGCTTGTGTGGGCGGGCTGGGTTGAGCGGGACGCGTAGGACGGGACGCCGCGGCGCGTTCGTTGAGCAAGCGCAGACGCGCGATGCCCGAAGCCGCGGTTTCCACGGCGCTCGGCGGCGGTTCCGGATGCCAGATCCACCAGGCGGTGGCGCCCAGGTTGAGCGCCAGCAGCAATACGATCAGTGCGCGCATCGTCATCGCGATATTCTCGCCCAGACCGCCAGCCCCTCCAAGACGAGGGCGGGCGCGCGAATGTTCGCTTGAGGCAATTCTCCGTGCAGCGCATCGACGCCGCCGCCGTGGAAGATCAATTTCGGCGGCGTGCCGAGCAGGGCGCCTGCGTCGTGCGAGCTGCGTTCGATCAGCGCGATCGCCGCTCCGTCGCAGCCCGAGCGCAAAGCATCCGGCGTGTTGTCCGCGAAGGCGGCGAACTCTCCGCCGGTCTCTGGCAATTGCCTTGCGCGTGCATGCAAGGCGGCCCGCATCAGTGTGGGCGACGGCGCGATCTTGCCTCCACGGTGCCGACCCTGGTCGTCGATCAGATCGAGAGTGAGTGCGGTGCCGATGCCGACCACCAGCCATGGCTGGCGACCGCGCGCGCGCGCGCCGAGCATCGCCAGGAAACGATCGACCCCAAGCGTGCGCGGCTCGGAGTAGGCCAGGCGCAGCTCGCCAAACACCGGCGCGCAGCGCGCGATCGATATGCGGGCGCAGCGTGCGGTCAAGGCTTCGAGCAATTGCGCGAGCAGGGCGGATGAGGCGACGCTGGCGATGACGGCGCTTTCGAATCCGGTCGGCAGCCCCGCATCCCAGCCGGCCGGTAGATGCTCGCCGTCATGCGCGATCGCGATGCCCTCGCCGATGCCGTCCGCGTGCAGCGGCGCGAATTTCAAGCGGCTGTTGCCGAGATCGAACAACAACAGACTCATCGCGACGTCAACGGTGTCGCATGGGCGATCTCGGCCCGATCATTCGAGCGCACGCCGACTTCACCGGCCTGCAAGACGACTTCGCCTTGCGCAGTGCGCAATCGCAACGCGCCGTCGGCATCGATCCCATTGGCGATGCCGCTGCGGACTGCGCCTGCGACTCCGGCATTGATCTCGCGCCCATACAAGGCATCCAGCGCTGCGTAGCGGCCGCGAAAAGGCCTCAGGCCCTCTGCCTCGAAGCGATCGAGCGCGGCCACGATCGCTGCGGCCAGACCGGCGGCGATCAGGGCCCGCGCCGGCATGCGATCGCCGAGGATCGTATGCAGATCGATCCAGGGCTGATCGATTCCGGCCGCGGCGTCGACCGACATCCTCACATTGAGTCCGACTCCGATCACCGTGCGCACCGTTCCGGCTTGCATGCCGCATTCGACGAGCACCCCGCCTAGTTTGCGCAACGGCGCATCTGGGTCATTGCGCCGGCGCAGGACCAGATCGTTTGGCCATTTGAGGCCGATGCCGTCCGCTCCGATCGCATGCATGGCGTCCGTGGCCGCGACGCCCACGGCGAGACTGAGTCCGCCGATGCGCGAAAAATCTCCCTGAAACAGACGCGCGAAGGAGACGTAGAGATTGCTGCCCGGAGGCGACGCCCATGCGCGTCCATGGCGTCCGCGACCATCGCTCTGCGCATCGGCGAACAATATCGCGCAGCCGTGTTGCGGCGTCGTGCGCCGCAACAGCTCGCTGTTGGTCGAATCGATCGTATCCAACGTTTCCAGCGACGCAATCCGCGCACGCGCATCGGCAGGCATCGCGGCGAGGATACCTGCGGCTTGGAGGTTCCGGTCATCCGTGTGCATTTGGTTCATGCGCGTTGCCGCAGACGATGCAGCAGCCGGGCGTTCTCGAATCGGGACTCGGTGCCTGCGCGTAACCGGGCGAGATTGCCGCGGTGCGTGAACAGCAGCAGTGCAGCAACCGCCAACGCGAACGCCAGCCGTGGCGCGGGTGCTTGCGCGATCGCCGCGAAGGGCGTTAACGAGGCCCCGGCGAGCACGGTGCTCAAGCCGACATAGCCGCTGAGGATCAGACAGCTCAGCCATACCGCCAGCAGTACCGGCACCGCCGCCGGCCACAGCACCAGCGTCGCGCCGATCGCGGTCGCCGCGCCTTTGCCGCCACGGAAACCATGCCAGACAGGCCAGACATGCCCGATCACAGCGGCAATCGCGATGGCATAGGGCAACCAGGAGGACAAGGCGCTCGCAGGGACTCGCCCGCTCGCATGAAGGCCGATCCAGGCCGACAACGCGCCCTTGCCGATATCGACGACGACCACGCCCAGCGCGAATTTGAAACCCTGGGTCCGGAATGCATTGGTGCCGCCTGCGTTGCCGCTGCCCATCGTGCGGATATCGACCCCCCGCAGTTTGCCGAGCAGCAGGCTGCCCGATAGCGAACCGATCAGATAGGCGGCGATCGTGGCGCTGGTGGCGAGCAGTATCGGCGTCATGCTTCGATCTTCACGTAGCGGTCGGACATCGCAGTCGGGGCAGTCTGGCCGTTATCGATTCGCTGATGGGACGGCGGCGTTCCTTCCGGACCGGGCGTGATATCGGAGAATGCGGTGTCCACGCAGGGACGCACAATCCCGAGCAGGCATTCGCCATGCCTGGCGAACACAGACGGCGCGGATATCGGTCTGTGCGGCGGTTTATGGTTCATGCCGATGGCGTCGACGAAGCCGTGGCGGTGCGGGCGCGCCTGCGCCGCAACAACGCGTGCAATATCCCGCCGATGACGCCGAAGACCGCCGGGATGATCAGCAGACTCAGCGAAGAGAACAGCAGCAACACGATCCATGCGCGGGTTTCGGCGCTGCCTGCGGCATATGCGTAGGTATTCATGCCGAGCCATGCGCCTGATGTGGCGCAAAGCGCCGGCAGCGCGCCATGACGCAGGCCGATAAAGAACAGCGGAAGCACGAGGATCGCTTCGCACAGATAGAAACCGATGGCGTTGTCGAAGGGTTCGAACTTCCCGGTGACAGCTTCCGGCAGGATCCAGCTCAGTGCGCCCAGCGCCACGCCGATGACGAACGCGATCAGGAATTTCATGCCAGCCTCATCGTGGCGCAGGTTGCAGGGACACCACCAGGGCGCCGCGTCCGGCATGCGCGCCGATCGCAGGTCCGGTCTCCACCAGGAACGCCTCGGTCAATGACGCCCCTGCGCGCATCAAGCGTCCGCGTAACGCCGAGAGCAGGCGTTCGCCGTCCGCGTGCGCATCGCAATGTCCGACGATGGCGCGCAGGTGAAGCGCAGCCGAAACTGGCGCAGTTTTGCTTAGGCGTTTCACCGCACGGCCTGCGACATAGGCCGCGAACGCTTCAGGCGCACCGGCCTTGGCGAACAATCCGCCGGCCATCGCGAGCCGTCCGTCCGGCTTGACCATCGCGACGGGCGTCAATCCGCTGAAACGCACCGCGGGCTCGGCCCAGGCCGGAATTCGGCCTCCGCGAACCGCATGCCGGATATCGCGCGCCATTGCCCAGGTCAACGTCAGTGGGCGAAGGGCTTCGAGTTCACGCAGGATGGCATCGGCGTCGGCTCCGGCATCGGCCAATTCTGCTGCGCGCCAAGTCAGCAATCCCTGTCCTCCCGCGGCATTGACGCTGTCGAAAACCCGCAGCTTATGCGCTTCTGCGCGCGCCGCTGCGTGTTCCGCGGATTGCAACGTGCCCGATACCGCGCGCGAAAGGCCGATATAGACCACCATCGGGTGATGCGCGGCCAGGAAATCGAAACTTCTGCGGAAATCACCAGGCGGCGGCTGACTAGTTCGTGGCAATTGCAGCGAAGCGGCCATTCGCCGGTAGAACTCGGCGGTCGCCAGCCCGATCTTGTCGAGATAGTCGCGGCCGTCCAGATTCACGCGCACCGGCACGATGTGGATCGCATAGCGCTCCGCGATCTTATCGGGAAGATCGACCGCGCTGTCGGTGACGATCGCGACCTTGTCCGCGCGCCCGACACTGCGCGATTGCAGCAGCATGTCGTCGGCCTTCATCCCCTCGACCGTGGCGAACTCGGCGCAGGCGTCGAATAGGGCCTGCGGTGCGCCGACATGCGCATGGACCCGCATTCTGGTATCGCCGCCGGCCAGCACCATCGAATCAGCGCCGACTCCAGACAGCGCCGCACGCAGCGCGTCGCGATCGATCCGTCTGCCGCTGCCGCCGTCTAGGACGAGCAGGCATTCAGTGCACCAGCGTCGATCGGGATCGACATCGCCATCACCATGGCCGGCGTGCGGATCCGAATCGCGAAGCTCGGCGTCATTGGCGACGGTGACATCGCCGCGCACGCGCAGTGCGCGCGGGCCGGTTTCGACGAATTCGGCGATGCCCTCGAGCAGATCGACGAAGCCCTGAGCGCCGGCATCGACCACGCCGGATCTTTGCAGCAGCGCCATCTGTCGCGGTGTATCGGCGAGGGCGCGACGCGCCTGGACCAGCGCACGCGAGAAGCTGCCCTTGGGGTCGTGCTGCAGTTGCGCGGCGGCCTCTTCCATCGCGTCGGCGAAGCTGTCGATCACGCTGAGAATGGTGCCCTCGACCGGTTGCGCCAACGCCCCACGCGCGCTATGCGCGCCGTGGCGCACGGCGGCCGCCAAGGTTGCCGCGTCGAGCGCGGGTTGCGCCCTGGCATGTTCGGCCACGCCGTACAGAAACTGGGCAAGAATTGCGCCGGAATTACCGCGCGCGCCGTCGATGGCATCCTCACCGATGCGGCGCAGCAGTTCGCCGATGTGGCGGCTACGCCGACTGAGGGCGCCATTGAGGACGCTGCCCAGGGTGAACGCAAGGTTGTTGCCGGTATCGCCATCCGCCACCGGGAAGACGTTGATTCGATTCAGACCGTCGCGCGCCGCGATTACCCGTCTGGCGCCCGAAATCAGAGCACGGCGCAGGGTTGGAGCGGTCAGTGCGGCCGCGGCTGTCGTCTTCGACGACAGCGCGGGCTTTGTTTCGTTAAGAGAGGCTTCGTTAGGCGCTTGCTTGTTCACGCGCAGGAGTCTGCCGTAACTTGGGAGTCATGAATGCTGCAACGCAGCATTCGCGGGGTGCCCTTCGGGCCATGCGACGGCAACCCCAACGCGGTATAGTCGGCCACTTGCCCTGGACCCTCCGGATGGGACTCGTCATGCGCCGTCGCACACACAATGCCGTGCTCGTGCTGTTCCTGCTGACTATCAGCATCGGGCCGGTCATGGCCCGGGCCGCCCCGCTGCACTCCGCCGATGGCGCGGACAGCGTCTGCCCCTCTGCGCATAGCGCCGAGGATGCGGATCAAACCGAACCAGGTTCGAAACCTGTCGCCGTGAAGCGCGGCCCTGCTTCTCCCGCCAAGTCCAAGCCGGTCGCCCCGTATCGTGGCGATGGTAGCGATTCGGTGCGAAATCCGCGCTGGCATCGTTTCCTGCCGGGCATGTTCCGCTAAGCAAACGGCTGTCGCTCTGACATTTGCGCTGGTTCCGCAAATTCCGTTCCGCGTCTGTTCCTATCGATCCGGGATCCTGGCGCTGCGTCGTGACACGCCTGCCCTGGGTGAATGCCCTGAGGCCCGAGTACGAAGCTCGGTTCAACAAGTTGGCGGCGACGTTTCTGTATCAGAAAACCATCACGCCGGTGGAAGGGCTTGACCTGGATGCCGAGCAACGTCTGCTGCTTGCGGCGATCTGCTGTCTGCCCTTGATCCAATTCGGTGCGGAAGGGCTGCATGGCTGGTCCGAACTGATCGTCTACCCCGGTGCGTTTCGCGTCCATCGCGATCATGTCGACGCCGCCGGCGTTCTCCATGCATGGGACGACGATCTCAGCGGCGAAGCCTGGGAAACCGGCCCGCTGATCCTGTCCTGGGCCGACGTTTGCGCCGATCTGGACGAGCCTCATGCAGGCAATTGCGTTGCGGTGCACGAAATCGCCCACAAGCTGGATCTGCTCGATGGCGTCGCGGACGGGACACCGCCGTTGCCGCGCGCATGGCAGCGGCAATGGGCGCGGGATTTCCAAGCGGCCTATGACGCCTTCGTTGCGGATGTCGATAGCGGGCGCGAAACCGGAATCGATCCCTATGCCGCGGAATCGCCGGAAGAGTTCTTTGCCGTCTGCAGCGAATACCACTTCAGCGCACCGCGGCTACTGCGAGAGAGAATGCCCGCGGTGGCCGCGCACCTGCGCCGGTTCTACGACGGGCCGGCATAAAGAGACGCGATCGGCCGCTTGAAAATAGGTTGAGCCGGCCTTTGGGTGGAGGCAATGGAGCGCGCGCGCATAGATCCGAGCTCATAAGCCCGGCGGTAGGACGACCTCGAAACACGCGCCGCTGAGTTCCTCCGAGTCACCCACGTGCAATTCGCCGCGATAGCTGCGCACGATGTCCTGCACGATGGCCAAGCCGATGCCGTGTCCTTGCACGCGTTCATCGCCGCGCACGCCGCGTTGCAACACATACGCGATCTTGTCGGCTGGGATGCCGGGGCCGTCGTCTTCGACCATCAGACGAAGCCCAGGGCGTCGATTCGGCGCGCTGGCGCCGGTCGCGACCGTCAGCAGTACGCGCGAATGCGCCCACTTGAACGCGTTTTCGAGAAGATTGCCGAGCAATTCCTGCAGATCGCCTTTTTCGCCGTAGAACCTGGCGTCGGATGCGATCTCGAACTCGCAAAGCACCTGTTTCGTGGCGTAGACCTTTTCCAATCCACGGACGATCTCTTCGGCGCTCGGCTCGATCGCGAGCGGCGCGGCGAATAATTTGTGGCCGCCAGAAGCGGCGCGACTGAGCTGATAACCGACCAGATCGTTCATGCGCTTGAGCTGCTCGCTCAGCTCCTGGCGCAACTCGGAATCGTCGGCGCCGCTGTCAAGCCGGGTGCGCAGCACGGCCAGTGGCGTTTTCAGGCTATGCGCGAGGTCGGCGAGGATATTGCGCTGGCGGTCGAGGTTCTCGCGTTCGCTTTCGATCAGTGCGTTGATGCTTTCGGTCAGCGGTTCCAGTTCGCGCGGGTGACGCTCGCTCATGCGCGTGCCCATGCCGCGCTGGACGCGTTTGAGTTCGTCGATCACCCGGCGCAAGGGATGCAGGCTCCAGCGCAGCACTACCATCTGCAGCAGCAACAACACCGCGGCCGCGCCGCCCAGATACCCCCAGAGCGCGCGGCGGAACACTTCGAGCTGCGCTTCCAAGCGCGAGGTGTCCTCAAGGACATAGACCGTATACGGAATCTCGTCGGAGAGCGCGTCGCCGGACCATGCCAGTCCATATCCGTAGCGATAGACTTGGCGATGCTCGCCATTGGCGGCCTGCAGCGGCAGTGGGCCTTCGAATACTTGCTGTTTCGCGCTCAAAAGACGCACATCGGGCAGTTCGGGGCCTTTGGCCGATTTCGACTCCCAGACCACGTATGGCAATACGATCTGCGCATAAAGCCCGCTACCGGGACGGTTCAACCGTGAATCGGGCATTTCGTAAGGCGGCACCAGATCTCCGCCGACATCAAACTCGGTGTCGCCAGCGAAGGACAAGGCGTAGTCGCGCAGGCGCTCGCGCAATGCGTTCTCGGCGGTATTCAGGAACGCGCGATCCAGCGCATAGCCGGCCAGTGCGAGGAATGCGATCAGGCCAAGACTCGCGGCCAGCAACTGCCGGGACTGCAACGATCGGGGCTGCAGTCGCGACCAGGGTTCAGGCTTGGCGGGCATCGGCGCGGCCCTGCACGCATGCGTCCCGCCAAGCGCGACACGGCGAAACAGCCGCATCGCGCCGGCGCATTTCGGACGAAACCGCGTCCTTCGTCGTCGGCCGCACTCAGGCCTCGTTGGTGCGCGCGATCGCGAAGCGGTAACCGCGGCCGCGGACCGTTTCGATCGGTTTGAGCGTGCTGTCCGGGTCTAACTTCTTGCGCAGCCTGCCGATGAATACTTCCAGCACGTTGGAATCGCGATCGAAATCCTGCTGGTAGATGTGTTCGGTCAGGTCTGCCTTCGACACCAGCTCGCCCGCATGCATCATCAGGTACTCCAGCACCTTGTATTCGTAACTGGTGAGGTCGACGTTGGCGCCGTTGACGCTCACCGTTTGCGCAGCCAGATCCAAGGTGACCGGCCCACATTCCAACGCGGGTTTGCTCCAACCCGCCGCGCGGCGAACCAGGGCATTGATACGCGCCAGCAACTCCTCGACATGGAAAGGTTTGACCAGATAATCGTCGGCGCCCTGTTTCAGCCCCTCGACCTTGTCCTGCCAGCTCGAACGCGCGGTCAGAATCAGCACCGGGAACTTCTTGCCTTCGTCGCGCAACGCCTTGATCAGTTCCATGCCGGACATCTTCGGCAGGCCCAGATCGATGATCGCGATATCGAACGGGACTTCGCGTCCCATGTATAAGCCTTCTTCTCCGTCTTGCGCCGAGTCGACCGCGAATCCTTCTCGTTTCAGGCGGGCGGCGAGGGTTTCGCGCAGGGGGGCTTCGTCTTCAACCAGAAGAATGCGCATCGATCGCTCCAGGCTCGGCGGGGGTGCCGGCGTCTCAATACGACGCGGAGCATAGCCGTGGCCGGCATCAGACCGGAGATTCGTCGTTCAGCCTGTTCAGATTTCGCTTAACAGCTTTGCGGGTTGTCGAAATCGGTGACTGGGCGGTGACCGAGCAGGGGCGTTCAGACGTAGTCGACGCGTAATCGATGGCCGTGTGTGAAACCAGCTCACGCCGACACGGAATCCCGGCCGGGAAGTCCAAGATCCTACCGCGACGGGGCGATGCGTCCCCAAACGACGGCGCGGCCATAGAGGCCGCGCCATGGAAAAGCCAGGGAAATCATCGCGAGCCCTTCCTGGATTTCCGGCTACTACCGTTTCGTGGGCGAAATATCGATCTCCGGGCAGCCTGACTTACCCGGCTTCATCCTAAATAAGCATTCGCTAATCGTCGCGTCGACGTGGCGGGCGTTCGTCGCGCGATGGCCGATCCTGATTAGCGGGAGCTTCGTCCATGTAGATGCGAATCCGGCCATCGTCGTCGAGCACCTTGATTCGATTCACTTCGCGGCCGTCGTACTGCATGCGTTCCGCACTCAGCACCTGGCCGCGGTTGGAACGCTCGATTCTGCGCACAGCGTCGGATAGGGCGTCGCCACGGGTGCGCTGGGGCTCTTGCTCGCGTTCCTGCTCAGCGCGTTGGTCACGCCCCTCAGCCGACGCTTGCGGGGCAAGGCCGCAGAGCGCGAAGACCAGGGGGAAAAGCAGCAGGATCGAGCGCAACGGGAGCATGGTCGTGTGGCCTGGGAAGCGGGCATGGGCGGTTGACGCTAGGCGCCCTTGGGTGAGGCATTCTCGAAATCGCGCGGTGAATCAGTCCTTAACTTTTTCTTACCGATCGGAAGGGATTCAGCGGAAGCGGTATCCCACCAGCCCTTGATGACCTAAGAGGGTCAAAAAGCCGCTCTGGCATGACACCCCCTCCCTCCGCTATTGGTCTGCGGCATCAAAAAACCTCGGCGACACAACAGCGCAGGGAGCCCCCCGCCGCTTCGATGGCGTCCAGCGGCACCGCACGAAGTTCGAAACCCGCCTCCGATAGCCGCCGCCGGGAGGCAGGCGATAACCCAAGTTCGGCGCGCGAACTCATCCAGACCTCGCCCGGCGCGAGTGCGATGGCGTTGCCAGCGAAGGCCATGCGTTCGATGGATGAGAGCCTGATCGCATGCGGGGCGTAGCAGGCGGCGATGGTTTCGAGGGTGGCAGGGTCGGCGAAGCCATCGGGGCAGAACAGAGCGGCGCGGCCGGCCAACACGGCCAGGACCACGTTGGTGTGGTACTCGCCTGGCGCGAGGTCGAAGACTAAGGTAGCGCGCAGCCCGAAGGCTACATGCATCAACTGCGCGCCGATCTCGTCGCATCGCTCGGATAAACCACAGAAACCCAGGCCACGGGCGCGGTCGATCACCAGGGCGCCGGTCAATTCGCAGGGATGCGTTTGCGTCGACAGATCGATCTCCCGATAAGCGAGCGACTTACGAAAGAAGGCGCGGATATCCATCCGTTCCGCTTCGCGCTGGCGTACCGCATGCCGCATCCGGCCGATGATCAGGCGTTCGGGGGCGGTGGCGAATACGTTGTTGGGGAACAGTGCGTCGGGGGTGTCGGGCGAACCGGCGAAACAGATCGTCGGTAAGGTCCGCGACATGGCCTGATGCAAGCCACGGTGCTGCATCGCAGCCCGGACCGGATCGAAGGCGTCGGCGGAGCCCATGTAAACATTGTCGGTCGCCGATTCGACAGCCAGCCCGAAACCGTCCGGAGCGACCAGAAAGGCGGCCTTCGCCGTGGCGGGACCGAAATCTGGCGCGCAGGCGCGAGCGAAAGCAAGAAAGTCATTGGGGTTTCGCGTCAGCAACGTCATCGCATTCAAGCCGCCGCGCAAGCATGCGCAGTCGCATCGAGCGCGCGTTCGATCAGCGACCAGTCCGCCCCCGGGCGATGCGCGCCTTCGCTGAGAATTTGCCGGAATGCGCGCCCACCGCGTTCGCCATGAAACAGCCCGAGGATATGCCGGGTCATGTGCTTGAGAAGCGCGCCTTGCCGCAATTGCCTCTCGACATAAGGTTGCCACATGCGCAACAGGGCGCTACGCGTGCGGGGTTCTCCACCGAACCACGTGGCGTCGAGTCGATGCAGCAGGTAGGGGTCGTGATATGCGGCGCGGCCGAGCATCGCGCCGTCGGTATGCGCCAGATGCGCATCGGCATGATCGAGATCAGCGATGCCGCCGTTGACGATTACCTGCAAATGCGGACGTTCGCGTTTGAGCCGATAGGCCCAGTCGTAACGCAAGGGCGGCACTTCCCGGTTTTCCTTCGGGGAGAGCCCCCGCAACCAAGCGTTGCGCGCGTGGATCACGAACATGTGGCAGCCCGCATCTGCGATGGTGTCGATGAAGCCGAGAAAACGACCCCAGTCCTGATCATCGTCTACTCCCAGGCGGCATTTCACTGTCACCGGCAGCGCGGGCACGGCCTCGATCATCGCGGCCACGCAGCGGGCGACCAATTCGGGTTCGCGCATCAGACAGGCGCCGAAGCGGCCGGCCTGGACCCGGTCCGATGGGCAACCGCAATTGAGATTGATCTCGTCAAAGCCATGCGTTGCGCCGATCGCGGCCGCTTGCGCCAGAGTTTCGGGGTGGCTGCCGCCCAACTGCAAGGCGACCGGGTGTTCGCTAACGTCCATCTTCAGCAGTTTCGAGCGATCTCCGTGGATGACTGCGTTCGCATGCACCATCTCGGTATACAACCGCGCGTGCGGGGCGAGCACGCGGTGGAAGTTGCGGCAATGCGTGTCCGTCCAATCCATCATCGGCGCGACGGAAAGACGCAGACAGTCGGCATCGATGGCGGCGGAGCAGGTAGGCATGCGGCTATTCTAGCCGGGTCATGCGCGTCGCAAAGGTTGACGCATCCGCCATGCATCCTCACGCTGTCCCAGGACGCACAACGGGCCGGGAGCGGCGCTCCGATATGCTAAGCGGCAGGCCAGCGGGGCCGCCGCGCCCCGTCCACTGAGCGCATGCGCAACCGAGTCGAGACACGCTTCGTATGGCACAACCGGATTACAGTGAAATCAAACGCTGGATCGCCGAGCAGATCCGCGCGGGGCAGCCAGCGAACGCCTTGCTGGAGGCGATGCGCGGCCGCGGGTGGAGCCATGAACAGGCGATGGCGCTGATCGCGCAGGCGATGGGCGCGAGCGCCGGCACGGCTGCGGTGGAAGCGACCGCGGCGCAGACCACTCGAACCTCCCAATCCCCGGCGGAAGCGCAAAGCCACAGCAAAGCCGCGGAGGCGTCCGCGCGCGCGTTGCCGACGCCTGCGATCGAAGGCGACGCGCTGCATCTTGATCTCGGCGATCGCAAGGTTTCGGTGCTGATGGCGATGCGCAATCCGCAGATCCTGCTGTTCGGCGATTTCCTAAGCAAGGACGAGTGCGATCGTCTGGTCGAAATTGCCCGCCCCCGGATGCAGCGTTCTCTGACCACCGATATCCGTACCGGGGCGGACAAGGTCGATACCGTGCGTACCAGCCGCGGGATGTTTTTCGGACGCGGCGAAACTCCGCTGGTGGCCGCGGTCGAAGCCCGTATCGCGCGTTTGCTGGCGTGGCCGGTCGAAAATGGCGAACACCTGCAGGTGCTGCATTACCGTCCAGGCGAGCGCTACGAGCCGCATTACGATTATTTCGATCCCAACGGCGATGGCACCGGCCCGGTGCTGGCGCGCGGCGGTCAGCGCGTGGCGACGCTGTTGATGTATCTGCGCGAACCCGAGCGTGGCGGCGACACCACCTTTCCCGATCTCGGGCTGCGCTTCGGAGCGCGCCGTGGATGCGCATTGTTCTTCAGCTACCCGAACCCCCATCCATCGAGCATGACCCGGCATGGCGGCGCGCCTGTGGTCGCAGGAGAAAAATGGGTGGCGACCAAATGGCTGCGCGAGCGCGAATTCGTTTGAAACACTTTGTGCGATCGCGATTAACAGGCAGCCGAAAAAATGGTCTGTCAGAGCCGGACGGCATGGCGACGCGCCGCGCTCCCTCAGTCACGAGCGGTTGAGCGCGGCTTTGCCGTTTCCGGGAGGGCGTCAGGCGTCAGCGCTTCAACGCGCGTAGCGCGTCGGCCATTGCGGTATTCGCAGGCGCGGTCTGGTTGGGGCGCGGCTTATGCCCGCTATCGCGCGTGTTTCGACCTTCGCCCCGCGCGCTATCCTGCGATGCGCCGCGCGCATTCGCGGAATGGCCATTGCGGTCACGGGCGGCGTTTTTTTGGCCTCCGTCCTGTTCGCCCGGAACATCGTCGAGTCGGCGCGTGAGGGCGATGCGTTTGCGCGCGACGTCCACATCCAGCACTTTCACCTTCACCACATCGCCCACTTTCACCACGCTGCGCGGATCTTTCACGAAACGATCCGAGAGCGCGGAGATATGCACCAAGCCGTCCTGGTGCACGCCGACATCGACGAAGGCGCCGAATGCCGCAACGTTAGTGACCACGCCTTCCAAAATCATGCCGGGACGCAGGTCGCCGATGGTCTCGACGCCGTCGGCGAAGCGTGCGGCCTTGAACTCGGGGCGTGGGTCGCGGCCGGGCTTTTCCAGTTCCCTGGCGATGTCGCGGACGGTCGGCAGACCGAAGCGTTCATCGGTGAATTGCTCAAGCGCCAAGCCGCGCAGCGTAGCGCTGTCGCCGATCAATTGCGCGATCGGACGGCCGCAAGCCTTCACGATGCGCTCGACTACCGGATAGGCTTCCGGATGCACGGCGGACGCATCCAAAGCCTCGTCGCCGCCGGCGATGCGCAGAAAGCCAGCGCACTGCTCGAAGGTTTTCTCGCCCAGCCGCGGCACCTTGAGCAGATCTCGGCGCGAGCGGAATGCGCCGTGTTGATCGCGATAGCCGACGATATTCTCGGCGACCGCGCCAGAGAGGCCGGACACGCGCGCCAGCAGCGCCGCCGAAGCAGTGTTGACGAATACACCGACAGCGTTGACGCAGTCTTCGACCTTCGCATCGAGCGCACGCGCCAGCGCATAGGGATTCACATCGTGCTGGTACTGGCCCACGCCGATCGCCTTCGGCTCGATCTTGACCAACTCCGCCAGCGGATCCTGCAGACGCCGTGCGATCGAGACCGCGCCGCGCAGGCTGACGTCGAGCGCGGGAAATTCGCGCGCAGCGAGTTCAGAAGCGGAATACACCGATGCGCCGGCTTCGCTGACCACGATCTTGGCGAGCTTGAGTTCCGGATGCTTCGAGATCAGCTCGCCGGCGAGCTTGTCGGTTTCGCGCGATGCGGTACCGTTGCCGATCGCGATCAGTTCGACCCGATGCTCGGCGCAGAGTTGCCTCAATCGCGCGATCGATGTGGCCCATTGCCGCTTCGGTTCGTGCGGGTAGACCGTGTCGGTGGCGACCAGTTTTCCGGTGGCGTCCACCACCGCGACCTTCACGCCGGTGCGCAGGCCTGGGTCGAGGCCTAGCGTCACGCGCGGGCCGGCCGGTGCGGCCAACAGCAGGTCGCGCAGGTTTTCGCCGAATACGGCGATCGCCTCGGTCTCGGCTTTTTCGCGCGCGCCGGCGATCAGCTCAAGCGACACCGTGGTCGACAATCGCCCGCGCCAAGCAATCCGGCAGGTGTCCGCCAGCCAGCGATCCGCCGCGCGGCCGCGCATGGCGATGCCCGCCGCCAGCGCGATCCGGCCCTCGGCATAAGCGTGACCCTGGGCGGTGTCGGCAGAGGGGTCGAGATCCAGCGACAGCGTTTCCTCGCGCCGGCCGCGCAGAAGCGCGAGCATGCGGTGTGATGGGATCGTCGCCAGCGATTCGCTGTGATCGAAGTAATCGCGGAATTTCTCGCCTGAGGCTTCCTTGCCTGCCAGCACTTTCGCGCGCAGCACGCCCTTCTGTTGCAGCCAGACGCGCAGCTCGCCGACCAGCGCGGCGTTTTCCCCGAAGCGTTCGATAAGAATCGCGCGCGCGCCCTCGAGCGCGGCGTTGGCGTCGGCCACGCCCTTGTCGGCGGCGATGAAATCCGTCGCACGCGTTTCCGGTGCGATGGACGGATCGGTCAGGATCGCGTCGGCCAGCGGTTCGAGGCCGGCTTCGCGCGCGATCTGCGCTTTGGTGCGCCGTTTGGGTTTGTACGGCAGATAGAGATCCTCCAGCCGCGATTTGCCGTCGGCGGCGAGGATGTCATTGAGCAATGTCGGGGTCAGTTTGCCCTGCTCGGCGATCGAAGCCAGGATCGCGTCGCGCCGCTCCTCCATTTCGCGCAGATAGGCAAGGCGTGTTTCGAGATTACGCAGTTGCGTATCGTCGAGACCGCCGGTGACTTCCTTGCGGTAGCGGGCGATGAACGGCACTGTCGCACCTTCGTCCAGCAGTTCGATCGCAGCGCGAACCTGCGCTGTTTGCGCGACGATCTCGATGGCGATGGTCTCGGCGATGGCCGTCGCGATCGCAGCGGAGGCGCGCGATGGCGCAGCCAGCGCGCCGAGGGCATCGGTGGCGGTTCCGGGATTGTTGCAGGTTGGCGCAGCGGATACGGGCATCGATCAAGCTTCGCGAGTATGGACACGGAACGCGCATTGTCCCGATTCGCGCATGGCGCGTACAGGCTGGTGCGACGGTGCGCGGTATGCCATGGGCGCGAATCTGAAGGCGCCACGGAGTGCGCCCTGGACTTACGATGTGTCCGCCTCAATGGAAGCCGACGCTGTAGCTATCCGCATCAGCACAAGCTGAGTGCGATGCGAAAGGCGGCGCTGCGCTTTTAACGGCCAGTCTGGGCTATTGCGCGCGCAATATGATCTGCGTCGATATCGCGCCCCAGCCGAACACCGGATCGCGGCCACGGTCGCCGAGATCGAGGACGCGGCCACGCAAGGCGGCGATGACGGCCGTCGCCGTATCGGGGCGCGTATGCCGGTAAGCGCGCGCGATGGCGGCCGCAATCAGCGGAGACGCATACGAAGTGCCGGAGATGTATTCGGTGCGGCCGCCGCTATCCGTGACCGGGACGCGGACGCCGAATGCGGCGAAATCGACATGCTCGCCGCGATTGGCCCGGCGATAGATCCGGCCCTCCGCATCGACGGCGGTGACGCCGACGACGTCGCGGAATGCGGCGGGATAGACTGGCGGCGCCCCGGGCCCATCGTTTCCCGCAGCGGCGACGATGATTGAACCGCGGGCGATGGTGCGGGCCACGACATCTTCGAGCAGGCCGCTCCGCGGCCCGGTGATGCTGATGTTGATCACAGGCAGCCCACGTGCGGCCAGCCAGTCGACCCCGCGCGCGATCGATTCCGCGGTTGCGACCGGTGCGCCTTGAGTATCGGTCTGGAACACGTCGGCAATTTCGATCCGGATGCCTTCCCGGGCCATGATCTGCGCGACATGAGTGCCGTGTGTGCGTGGTGTGTAACGACCGCCGAATCCGCGCGATTGCCCCAGGACTTGCTGTAGGCCAGGCGCGGCGGCGTCGACGCCGGTGCCGACCACCCCGATCCGGATCGTATCGGAGGGGCTTTTCGTCTGCGCTGTCTCCGTGTTCGTGGCGGGTTTGGCAGCGGTTCGGACTGGCGCGTCGCCCGAGAGCTGGAATACGTAGTTAGGTTAGGCGCCGTCGATACCGTCTATATCAAGAAGGAAACGGCGGTCGGTATCGATATCGCTCCCGGCACGCACCCGCACGCGCGCGATGGACTGGTCCAGATTGGAAAGGTGGCGCAGTGACAGCAGATCGAAACCAGCCGCACGGAGCTTTTCGGACAACTCCCGTCCACCGCGCGCGAGTAGCTCGCCACGGCGACGCTCGCCCGTTGCGGTCGCATCATCATCGCTTCCGGAGTCGTCATCGTCATCCGAGTCGTCGTCGGAGCCGGAGTTCGAGCTGCCGCTGTTGCTGCCGGAGGTGCTGGAGCCGGAGTTGGAGCTGCCGCTGCTGGAGGTGTCTCCACCGGAGGTTGAACTTGAGCCGCTGTCCTTGCTCGTCGTGGAGAGACTGTCGCGCTCGGCGTCGAGCCGGGCCTTTTCTTGCTCACGCGCGGCGTCGAGTTGGCGGCGCTCGGCGTCTCGAATTTGCCGATCCAGGTCGCGCTGATCACGCGGGTCACGGGTTGCGCGGACCTCGCGCGGTTCGCGATCGCCATGCCCGAACGCCGTGGGGGCTGGAGTCAGCGCGACCAAAGCGACGAGCAGTGTCAGGACGACGGTGTAGGGACGCATGAAAGACCCCGGTATGACCCCGATCGCGATTCTCAAACCGGAAGGAATAGTTTTCCCGCCGGCTCGTTACAGTAGGACACTAGACGGCCGAATGCCATGACCACCGTACGCGACCAACTTGTCACATTGCTTCCGCGGCTACGCAGGTTTTCTCTTGCCGTAGCGGGAAGCGTTCAGGATGCGGAAGACCTCCTGCATTCGGCGATTGAGCGCGCGCTACGCCATGAATCGTCCTGGCAGCGCGGGATGCGACTGGATAGTTGGATGTTCAGAATCATCCGCAATCTCTGGATCGACGAGCGTAGGGCCAAACGTCAGCAGAACCAGCCTCTGGACGAGGCGGGCGAGTTCGCCGCCGAGGATGAGCGCGAAACCGCCGAGCATCTGCTCGACCTCGAATACGCGCGGCGCGCTGTTGGCCCTGCCTGAAGAGCAACGCAGTGTTCTATGCCCGGTGGTACTGGAGGGTTTGAGCTACCAGGAAACCGCGACGACCCTCGGCGTGCCGATCGGCACGGTGATGAGTCGCTTGTCCCGCGCGTGCGGCGATGGTCTCGCGCACGCCTGTGATCCTCTTCGAATGACGGCTGCAAAACGATGAACATCCAAACTCTCAGCGACGAAGTCCTCTGCGCGTATCTCGACGGTGAGTTGTCGCCGGAAGCACGCGCGGCGCTCGAACGTCAGCTGCCCGGCGAACCCGGCGCGCGTGTCCGGCTCGATCGTTTCTGCGAGAACGATGAGCGTTTGCGCAAAGCATTCGCCCTGCCTGCCGACGCCGCATCCGATCCGTTGCGGCAGCTTCTCACCCCCGATGCGCGCTCCGCCCGGGTGGTGTCGTTTCGCACGCGCCTGCGGCGATACGCGGCGCCGATCGGATTGACGCTCGCCGCCACGGTTGCCGGTCTCGCGATCGGACTGGGCTGGTGCGGTGGCGATGACGCGCCGGAGGTTCCCGATGCGGCGCCGCAATTGTCGGCGACGCTGCAGAATGCGCTGGATCGCAATGTCAGTGGCGAGCTGCGCCGCGGCGTGATGGTCTTGTTCACCTTCCGTCGCGCTGACGGCACGCCATGCCGACAGTTCGAAATCCTCGATGCCGGCCGCGTGACCGAAGGCGTGGCTTGTCGCGGCAACGAGGATCGCTGGCTGCCGGTGGCCTGGGAGCAGGGTGCGCGCGATGCCGGCGGCTATCGCCCTGCGGGCGCAGATGATTCTGCGGTCGATGCCGCAGTGGAACAGATCGACGCGACCGGCGCGTTGTCGCAGGCTGAAGAGACGCGGCTCATTCCCACCGGGTGGTGATCGCATCAGCGTGTCGTGCCGTCGTGGCTATCGGCGCCGTCGAAGGGCGTCGCCGACAGCCCACGCCGAAGATTCGAAATAAGCGCATGCGCCGAAAAACACCGGCCATGCAGAGAGAGGAAGGATGCAAGTAGAAAAAGGATGCAGGTGATAGAAGAACTGAAGCGCAAGACAATCCTGTTCCCGTCGTGGCGGCGGTTCCCCCGTGCGCCAAAAAATCTAGGAGTTCATAACGATGAAGAAGTTCGTAGCCGCGCTGTTGACGACGGCATGCGCCGTCGGTTTCGCCATGCCCGTATTCGCAGCCAGCGGTTCCGGCGGCGATAACGACGCCATGGCCTGTACGGTTTCGGTGGAATATTTGCGCAGCGGCACCGCGCGGCTCACCTACAACAAGGATTTCGTGGTCGGGCCGAATTCGCCGTTTTCCGACGATTTCTCCAGTGCGACCCGGTTGCGTTTCTTCGACGCTACCGTGACTTATGTCGACGGAATACCGGAAGTCTCGGCGGTGTTCGACGCCGACGTCGATGTTTTCAATGCGGTCCAGTTCGGATTCACCCTGAAAGTGCGCGACGAGAGCAATGGCGAGACCCAATCCGGCTACAACACGTTTTTCAGTTCCGTCACGGGCGCTTCCGGCTCGCATCGCAGCAACTACACGATGACCTGCGCGCGCGCGCAGATCTGATCCGTTCGTGGAGTCGGAAATAAAGAAAGAGGCCTTTTGGGCCTCTTTCTTCAGGTGTTGATTTGACTGCCGAGTCAGTCGGCGCCGATTGCGCGCCAAGTGAGAGTGAGCCCAACGCCGTAGTCCGCGTTGGCGTCGTTGAGCCCGGTGCTGGCGCTGAGATTGACGCGCCATGCATCCGACATTCTCACGTTGAGGTAGGCGTAGACTTCTGAAGGGTCGCGGCCGCCGGCGATGCTGCTTTCGCGCCAGTCGTAGCCGGCGCCGATGCTGGTGCGCTCGCCCACATTGCGCCATGCGCCGACTCCGGCGAGCCAACCATCCTCGCGGTCCAGTCCGTCGACCTTGCCCAGAAAACGTCGGCCAGCGAGTAGATATACGCCGCCGCCATCGGCGTTGTAGCCCAGCTCAGCGCTCAGCCCGTAATCGGTAGCGCCCAGGCCGAGGCCTTTGTCCTCGTCTCCCGTGGACAGCCGTGTGCGTGCAGTGATGTCGACGTAGGTGGCGCTGCCGCCGATGCGTGTTGACTCGCCGCTTCGCGGCCAGCGTGGCTGTTCGCACCGGGGCCTGCCGGCGCAGTCAATTCGCGAGTCCGGTCCATGCCCGGTTCGCTCACGACGCATCCATCGCTTGCGCGCTTGCTTCGTCTGCGCAGCCATGGCTGCCGACACGGTAGATAACGCGGGCAGGTGCGGTTTTATTCCAAGGCACGAGCGGCCGCCGGCCTGACCGACGACTGAGGCTTTCACCCAGGGATGTTCAACAGGGTCAATCGCCCAACGTCAGTAGCGACGCGTTGCCGCCCGCGGCGGTGGTGTTGACCGTCACTGTCTTTTCGGTCGCGAAACGCGGCAGGTAATGCGGGCCGCCGGCCTTGGGACCGGTGCCGGAGAGGTTCTGGCCGCCGAACGGCTGCACGCCGACCACTGCGCCGATCTGGTTGCGGTTGACGTAGATATTGCCGACTTTCGCGTGCTGGACGATGCGGTCGATCGTTTCGTCGATGCGCGAGTGGATGCCGAGGGTCAGGCCATAGCCGGTCGCGTTGATCGCGTCGATCACTGCGTCGAGTTGATCGGCCTCCCAGCGCAGAACATGCAGGGCGGGACCGAAATTCTCGCGAGTGAGTTGCGAAAGCGAGTTCAATTCCCAGGCGCGCGGCGCGAAGAAACTACCGTGCGCGACCGCGTCGTCGGTGGTCGCGACCGCGATCGGTCGGGCTTCCTTCGCCATCTTCGCGGCATGCTCTTCGAGCAGGGCAAGCGCGTCGGCATCGATCACCGGGCCGACATCGGTCGAGAGCAGGCCGGGATCGCCCACGCGCAACTCGGCCATCGCGCCGGCAAGCATCTGGACGGCTTTCTCGGCGATGTCTTCCTGCACGAACAGCACGCGCGCGGCCGAGCAGCGCTGGCCGGCGGAGGTGAACGCGGAGGACAGCGCATCTTTGACCAATTGTTCCGGCAGCGCGGAAGAGTCGGCGATCAGCGCGTTCTGTCCGCCGGTTTCGGCGATCAGCACGCCGATCGCGGCATCACGTGCGGCCATCGCGCGGTTGATCGCGCGGGCGGTGTCGTTGGAGCCGGTGAAGGCGACGCCGGCCACGCGCGGGTCGCGGGTGAGGGCCGCGCCAACGGTGGCGCCATCGCCGGGCAGAAATTGCAGGACCGTCTCAGGC
>SSEV01000040.1 GCA_008015095.1 Lysobacteraceae bacterium
GCCTCGTCGTCGCTGTCGAACACCGTGCTCGGCGCAACCGGGCCGAAGATCTCCTCCGTATAGGCGGGCATGTCCGGCGTGACGCCGGCCAGTACCGTCGCGGGGAAATAACGGCCGTCGCGCTTGCCGCCGGCGAGCACGCGGGCGCCCAGCGCGGCCGAGCGCTCGACCACCTCCGCGACCTTCGCCGCCTGACGGTCGTTGATTAGCGGGCCCAGATGCACCGGACCGGCGGCGGGGTTGCCGACCACGAGCTTCTTCGCGCGTGCGGCGAGGAGTTCCGCGTAGCGATCGGCGACCGTGCGATGCACGAGATGGCGGCCCGCCTGCATGCAGATCTGCCCCTGGTGCAGGAAGGCGCCCCAGGCCGCGCAGGAGCTCGCCGTTTCGAGGTCGGCGTCGTCGAGGATCACCATGGCGTTGTTGCCGCCCAGTTCGAGCGCGACCTTCTTGAGCATCCTTCCGCAGGTCTCGCCGATCTGGCGACCGACCGCGGTCGAGCCGGTGAAGGAGATCATCTTCACGGCCGGATGGCGCACCAGCGCGTCACCGGTGGCAGGGCCACCGGGCAGCACGTGCAGCACCCCCTTCGGCAGGCCGGCGTCCTCGAACACTTCGGCGAGCAGCAGTCCCCCGCAGATCGCGCTCTGCACGTCCGGCTTGAGGATCACGGCATTGCCCATAGCGAGCGCGGGCAGGACCGAACGGAGGCCGAGCAGGATCGGGAAGTTCCACGGCGCAATCACGCCGACGACGCCGATGGGCACGCGCTGCCAGTAGTTGCGGCGGCCCGGCATGCTCGACGGAAAGATCTCGCCGGTGGGCTGCATCGGCATCGCCGCGGCCATCCAGGCCTGTTCGACGCTCGCGTGGAGTTCCCATTCCGCCTTCGGCGGGATGGACCCGCACTCGCGGATGTTCCAGCGGTTGATCTCGCCGGCACGCTCCTGCAGCAGCTGCGCGACCTTGCGCAGCACCACGGCACGCTGGTCGAACGGCAGGGCGGCCCAGGCGGGCTGGGCGTCGACGGCGAGGCGCGCGGCCGCGTCGACATCGTCGGTGCTGGCGGTGGCGAGCAGCGCGAGCCGCTCGCCCGTCGCCGGCTCGATCACCGGCACGGTTTCACCGCAACCGGCCACCCAGTCGCCCGTGAAGATGCGCTGCTTCCAGCGCGGGGATTCATTGAGATTCATCAGTCATTGTCCTCGCACGTTCAGGCATGGGCGGCATTGATCTGGTCGCTGATGTAGCTTGCGAGCGCATAGACCGTTTCGGAGGGGTTGTAGCCGATGGACGTCGGCAACAGGCTGGCGTCGGCGATGTACAGGCTGCGCACGTCGTGCGTCTCGCCCTTCGGATTGACGACGCTGCGTGCCGGGTCCGCGCCCATCCGGCAGGTGCCTTGCGGATGGAAGGAGGTGTAGCGGTAGCGCGACGGTTCGTTACGCAGGCCGTCGATCACGCGGTCGATCTCGCCCTCGTTCCCGATCACAAGCGGCTGCGAGGTGGGGATGTGCACGCGCTTTGCGCCGGCCGCGAACAGTACCCGGGCGTTGGTCTTGAGACCGGCCTTCATCGCCTCGAAGTCGGCATCGTCGACCGCATAACGGATCTGCTTCGCGCCGTCCTTCCAGCTCACTTCGCCGACGTTCTTGTCGTGAATCAGCGTGATCAGGCGGATCGTGTTGCGGTAGCGGCTCATGTACGAGATGTAGGGCTTGCCCGTGCCGGGCTCGACCTGGAAGCTCGCCTCGACCGGATCCTGAACCGCATTCAGCAGCAGATAGCCGCCTTCCTCGGGCAAGGTGTGCTTGTCGACATAGAGCGAATGGGTGGCGCCGTGGAAGTCATCGACGTCCTTGTCGAACTCCGCGGTCAATGACATCGTCGGGTGGCAGGCGAAGTTCTTGCCGACCTGGCCGCTGCGGTTCGCGAGATTGCTCTTCAGCAGCAGCAGCGGGGTCTGCACCGGGCCCGCGGCGAGCACGACGATCGGCGCATCGACGCGCACGTCCGCCTTCTTGCGTCCGGTAGCGGGGTTGATCACCTCGGCCTCGACGCCGCGCGCGCGTCCGTCCTTCGCCAGCACCTTCGTCACGCGCGTGTCGGCGTAAATTTTTGCACCCTTCGCGACCGCCCACGGCAGGTAGGTCACGAGCATCGACTGCTTGCGATCGGACACGCACCCCGCAAAGCAAAACCCGGTCAGCCCGCAGTCCTTGACGTTGCGCCTGGCGATGCCGGGAGGAATCCCGAGTTTCTTCAGTCCGGCATTGATCAGCTCGGCACCGTGGCTGGTTTCATATGGCGTGTTCTGGCGAATCTTCAGATTGGCTTCGACCTTGTCGAAATACGGCTCCATCACAGCGGGCGTAAGGTTGGTGAGGCCGAATTCCTTTGCCCACAGCTTCAGGTAGTAGTCGGGCGTGCGGAAACACAGCGCCGCATTGACGACCGTCGAGCCGCCCACGCAGGCGCCCTGCAGGATGGTGATGTCGCCCTCGGAGTTCGCCTGGCCGCCGTGGTCCTGGTAAAGCGTGCCCATGGCGATGGCCATCATTTCGCTAAATTTTTCGGAGGGCACGTAGGGACCGGCTTCCAGCACGACGACCTTCTTGCCCCTGGCGGCGAGTTCATACGCCGCGATGGCGCCGCCGGCGCCGGAGCCGACGATCACCACATCGGCTTTGAGGTGGATCTTTTGCTGCTTGATGTCGGCCGCCTGGGTGACTTTGAGCCCATGGGGTCCGATTTTCGTGATTGCTTTCTGGGTCATTTCTGTACTCTCGCAGGGGTCACTGGGGCATGGGGGCGTTGCCGAGCGGCTTGAGGCCCCACTTGCGACTGACGGGACCGTCATAGCCGAGCGGCGCCCACGTCGGCGGATTCGCCCAGTAGGCCAGACCCACGAGCTTCTTCAGACCCATCGCCAGTGCGCGATGCGGGGCTTCGGCCGCGTTCGCCCACTCGTCGCAGAAGCGGCCGGCGTCGGCATCGGACAGCTCCGTGAAACGCTTGCCGTAGCCGGCCATTGGACCTTCGTTGAAGTATCCGACGCCACCCTTTAGACCCTGCAGGATGTGTGGCTCCATCGTTGCGAGCAGCGCCGCGTCGAGGGTCTGCATCACGGGTATCTGGGCTGGCGGCACGAGCGCACTACCCTCGGTCGGAAGCATCACTGCGAGCAGGCGCTGGAACACCTCGAGCTCTCCTTCGGACATCACTTTGATGCCGGGAGGCAAGGCGGCCCGGGCTGTCATCGGCGCGAGCAGGCCGGTGGCCGCCACCGCTGCGAGACCCGCCGCAGTGGCGCCGAAGCGCAGGAAGTCGCGCCGTCCCATGCGCCGGATTTGCGCCAGCGCATCGAGCGTGGCGGGAGTGAGTTCGGACATTGTTGTCTCCTCGATTTCGTTCTTGGTCTCGGTCCGGCAGCGCTCAGAACACCTTCACTACGCGCAGGTTGAAGCGGTTCGCCTCCTTCGCACCGTTCTCCACGCTCGTCGCCTGCCCGTACTGCGCCTGCAACTGCACGGTCGGAGCGACGAAGGTCGCGAACGTCGCCAGCCAGCGGCCGTTGTTCATGCGGTCGTCCTGGCTAACGCCGTTGAGCTTCGTCTCGCCGCCGTAGTCACGATAGTACGAAAGCGCGACATGCGTGGTCGGGGAGATCAGGTAGCGCAGGTGGGTCTGCAGCCCGTAGCTGGGGTCCTGCTTGCGCTTGAGGCCGAGGAAGTCGTCGTTCTCGCCATAGATGGCATACTCGGCGATCACGTCGAGCATGAAATTCGCGGGTAGCGCCGTGACGTAGCCGGCATGGAAGATCCCCTTCCAGCGGTTCTCGCCGACGTTGACCGGCCCCTTGTCGTCGTCGTAGTTGCCGACCGGCACCGACGCGAAGGCCGACACCCCGAACCACCGCTTCGCCTCGACGTTGTTCAGCAGCCACAGCGTTCCACCAATCAGAGGGTCGCCCACGCCGCTGGCCGTGGTCTTGCCGAGGGGACCGAACGGAGTCTTCAGGCGCACCGTCCCGAAGGGGACGATCACCTGCGGGTCGGCAACGAATCCGCCGATATTGGTGAAATGGACCCAGCGCAGCAACCCGATGTCGGTGTCGAGCCGGAAGCGGCCGGGCAGCTTGTCGCCGGAGACGTAATAGGCGTCGCGCTCGGTGTGCTGCGCGTAGACGATGCCCAGATCGACGCCCGCCGGGAGCGCGGCATAGTCCCCCGGATCCGTCGCGATTTCAGCGGCACCGACAACGCCTGATGCCAGACCCAGCATTGCGAACATGCCAGCGGCTTTCCTGAGTTTGTCGTTGTCGAAGGTGAACGAAACGTTCCTGTGCATTGCTTGAGTCTCCTCGCGATGTATTTTTTCGGATGTCAGGATCTCTGCTCGAGCGGATCCGCATCACGTTTTGCAAGGAGCATTCCAGAGGCGATGACACGCCTGCGTTGCTGTGGAATTGGCTTAAGTTCAATTACTTGGAAATTTCTGAGCGAGGACACAATTGTCTGCTCGTGTGCCGTTATGAGACTCCGGGTCTCAGTATGAGACTGAGACTTGAGTACAGCATTAGGGAACGGGCAAATGTTGCAGGAACATAGAGCCGCATAGCCGAAAGGCGCTTGCGGGCAGTAACGACTTGTAAGCAGGGATGAGCTGATTGACTGGGTCGCTAAATTGCAGCGAACCAGAAGAAACCGATGCATCCGGGCAGTCAGATCGGGGCGGTGTATTTGTGCCGCGCACCGATCAATTTCAGGAATTCGATCGGCGGCCTGTCGGACCATCGCGTCCTTCGCCCAGCAGGTCGACGCGCAGAAATTCGCCGGCGCGCATGGCGGCAAGGTCCTGCACTTCGACGCCATCACACCCCACGTCACCGATCGGGTTGGCGGTGCGCCCCCTGGCAAAATGATGTAGGCCGACGGCAGGGTCCTGCAGAATTTTTTCCACTTGAGTTGGAAACGGGATCAGTCGGCAAAAGGTCAAGAACAACGCGAACTGTACCGGTCGGAAAAAACCGCTCCTGTAGCTACGTTTCCCGGTTCCACTCTGAAAAAATGCACGCTGTACTCCACGCACCGGCAGGACGAGAAATGACCGCAGCGGCGATTCTGGCGTTCAACGTCGACGAAAAACGGGAACCCCGAGGACGCATTCCCGGCAACCACGGCATTTGGGTCGGAATTACCTGCGAGTTCGTCGAGTTCCTCGTCCCGAAACGCACGTAGTTCTCCACGCCCTCAACATGGCTCCCGGTGTAGATAGCAATGCCTACCCCGCCCGGCTATTTCTTCTGCTTGCTCAGACGTCTGTAAAGGGTCGCGCGGCTGATGCCAAGCCTCTGGGCAGCAAGGAGCACATTGCCCCCGGTTTCGTGCAGCATTCGGTCGATCGCATCCTGCTCGAGTGCGGGCAGTAGTCCCTTTGTGGCGACGGTCGGACCGGCCTGGATCGCCTGACTGAAAATGGTCTGTTCGGGGAAATGCTCCGGTCGCAGCCGTTCGCCGTCACCGGCTATCGCATCCGCATAGCAGAGCGCATGCTTCAACTCGCGGGTGTTGCCCGGCCAGTCGTAGCGCTGCAGGGCATCTCGCGCCTCGTCCGAGAGCGCACGCGTTCCGTCGCCGATCCCGGCGAGCACGGTATCGATCAAGGCCTGCAGGTTGTCGCGCGTCCGCAGTGGCGCCAGCCTCAGCGCAAAACCATTGATGCGGTAATAGAGGTCGGCGCGGAAACGGTTTGCGCCGATCGCTCCCGGAATGTCCTGATGGGTGGCGCAGATGAGCTGGAAGTCGATCTTGCGGCTGGTCGTTCCCCCGAGCCGGGTAACCTCGCGCGCTTCCAGCACCCGCAGGAGCCGCGCCTGCAGGTGCAGCGGCATGTCGCCGATCTCGTCGAGGAACAGTGTGCCGCCGTCCGCCTGTTCGATCTTTCCCGCCATGCCGCCGCGCCGCGCCCCCGTATAGGCCCCCTCCACGTGACCAAAGAGTTCGCTTTCGATCAGGCTTTCGGGAATGGCCGCACAGTTGAGCGCCACCAAGGGACCGCCGCCGTGGCGACTGCGGGCATGCAGGCTCTGTGCGACCACCTCCTTGCCGCAACCGGTTTCACCGAGCACCAGCACCGGCAGGCCGCTCGCGAGGGCCTTTTGAGCGGCATGGATCTGACTCGCCAGCCGGGAGTCGCCGAATTCCGGCAGCGGAGCGGGCGGTTTGCCGAGCTCGCCCCCTCCGGCTCGCTGGCGGATGGGAGCAGCGCTGCGCGGGGGCGTGCCTGCACGTGAGGCGAAAAGTCGCAGGCCCGAATGCAGCAGCAGGGATGCCGCATCCCGACTGCGGCCGAGTGCGTCGACGCAATCCCGGAAGCGCCCCGCGAAGATGTCCTCGAAATACAGCGCCGGCCGGCGTACGTCGCCACCGGTGAAACTGCGCGCCTCCTCGTTCATCGCGAGAATTTCGCCGTCTGCACCGAATGCGATCAGCAGCGCAGGTTCGCCCGCCGAAGGCCCCGCATGCCATCCGAGGGAAAGGGTGAGGTAGGCAGGCAAGTCGCGGAAGAGTTGGCCCTCGATCGCCTGCGCGCAATGGCTGACCAGCGCGAGCGCCCCCGGATCGGGAAATGGCGACTCGCGGGTGATATCGACCACGCCGACCAGCTCGCCGCTCGGGGCGATGATGGGCGCGGCCGCGCAGTGGAAGATGTTCGTTGCCGAGAAGAAATGCTCGGGGCCGAAGACGCGTATCGCTCTCCGTTCGCTGATCGCACAGGACATCGCCGAAGTGCCGATGATGTTTTCGGACAGGTCCACCCCTTCGCGAAAGGCCAGCCTCATCGGATTGGGCCGTCCGTCGATCGAGCCGCCCACCGAAAGCGCGTAGCCGCTTCCGTTGGTCAGAAGGACGGCATACCCGGCGCCCGAAATGGCCTTGGCGAGGCTGTCCAGGGGGGCTTGGGCCGCGCTCAGGAGCGCATGGTTGCCGTCGCGCAGGCCACGCAGTTGCGCCCGGCCGACCGGTTCGAATTCGACCGGGTCACAGGCCGAGCGGTCGGCTGCGGTGCAGCGTACCCACGAGCGCACGATCGCCTCGTCGATCAGATGTCCGGGAACATGGCCGCGCTCGAAAAACGCCTGGCGGGCGGCGACGGAATTCTGGAGCGACGGGTGGACAGCGGATTTCATGGCGGGCAACCTCACGGCACGAATGATCCGCCCCTCGAATGGGGCGGGCACACGCCACACTATCACCAAAGCCATGTTTATAGGCGCATAGACGTTCCTGAATCCGTGTTCGCTTAGCCGGAAATAAAGCCTAACGCATTGATGTAATTGTATAATTACGCACCCGGACCATTCACCCAACCGACCATGCCGCGCTTCGAAGTCAAGCAATCCGCCAAGCTCAACCTGACCTCCTACTCGGGCTTGGCACTGATCGGGCAGTGCTGCCAGGCGGCACAGGTCGAGGCGGTGATCGACCCGAGGCTGCCGGTGTCGCAGGGCATGCGCACCTCGGACCTGGTCAAGTCGATGGTGGGGCTGCTGAGCCTGGGCAAGAGCGACTTCGAGGCGATCGAGCCGTTTCGCAGCGATCGCTTCTTCAAGGAAGCGCTCGCGCTTTCGAAGGTGCCCGGCAGCGTGTGGATGCGCCAACGGCTCGATGCCCGCGCGGCCGCGCTGCGTGAGCTGACCGACGAGCTGAGCCTGCGCCTGCTCGCGCGCACCGAGGCGCCGATCACGGCGCACAAAGGCTCCGTCTGCGCCGCCC
>SSEV01000028.1 GCA_008015095.1 Lysobacteraceae bacterium
GGCGATCGACTACGCCGAGCCGGTGCTGGCGCTGCAGCAGCGACTCGCGCGAATCCGCCGTGTCTATCTGATCGGCGGCATGTGGATCGGCCTGCCGTGGTGGCTGTTGTGGATTCCGTTCGTGATGACGCTGGCGGCGTCTTTGCTCGGCCTCGATCTCTACGCGGTGGCGCAAGGCGCCGGACCTTTACTCAACTGGATTCATCTGAGCCTCGCCGTGTCCGCGCTCGGGTTGATCGGTACCTGGTGGTTCCACCGCTGGTTGCGAAAACCGGGTCGCGAAGCGCTGGCCGGGCGAATGGAGGACAACGCCGCCGGTCACAGCCTGCGCAAAGCGCGGGCCGAGCTGGACGAGCTACGTCGGTTTTCCGAACAGTGATCCGATCGCCGGCGCGCTGCTCGCTCGATCGGGACAACATGCTCAGGCCGTTTTCGCCAGTTCGCTCCAATCCTCGTGCAACCCGCATTCGCGCTTGAGGCCGAAGAAGCGGGTGTCCTCTTCGCGCATGCCGGCTTCGAGCCTGCGCGTGGTGTGGATATCGCCGATCGAAACGTAGCCTTCGTGCCATAACGGGTGGTAAGGCAGGTCGTGGGCATGCAGATAGGTCCAGATATCGCGGTCGTTCCAGTCGGCGAGCGGGTGGAATTTCCAGCGGCCATCGCGCAGCTCGAGAATGTCGATCGCCGCGCGGCTGTCCGACTGGCCGCGCCGCAGGCCGGCGATCCAGGTGCGGATGCCCAGTTCGCGAAGCGCGCGCTGCATCGGTTCGACCTTGCGGACGCGGTTGTATTCACGGATGCCTTCGACACCCTGTTCCCACAGTCTGCCGTGACGCGCTTCCATCCAGGCGATGCCGACCTGCGGACGGTAGACCTTCAGATTGAGCGACAAACGCGTGGTCATCTCGTCGATGAAGCGATAGGTTTCCGGAAACAGATAACCGGTGTCGATCAGAATCACCGGAATCTCGGGCGAAAGACGCGTGGTCATATGCAGAGCCGCGGCGGCTTGCGCCCCGAAGCTGGACGAGAGCGCATGATGGCCGGCCAGATGTTGCAGCCCCCAGGCCACGCGCTCGGCGGCATTGCGTGTTCCCAGCCAGCGGTTGAGTTCGGCGAGCGCCTGCGGCGATTCGGCGGCGGCGACAGGGTCGGGGACGATCATGCGATAAGCTCCATCGGAAGCGCGCGGCGTCGTCTCTGATCGACGCCGAGGATGCCGCTACGCAGCAGGAAATCGCCGAAGCGTTCCTGCTCCGCGCGCTCGGCGGCGTAGCGCGCGAACAGGGGGTCAAGAGTGGCGAGAATCGCGGCTTCGTCGATGTTTTCGCGATACAAAGCGTTCAGACGCTCGCCGCGATGGTCTGCGCCGAGCATCAGGTTGTAGCGGCCGGGCGCTTTGCCGACCAGGGCGATTTCGCCGAGATAAGGGCGCGAGCAGCCGTTGGGGCAGCCGCTGATGCGGATATGCAGCGCGGCCTCGCCCAGGCCGTGCCGGTCCAGCAACGCATCGACGCGGTCGATGAACGCAGGCAGATAACGTTCGGCCTCCGCCATCGCCAGACCACAGGTCGGCAGGGCGACGCAGGCCAGCGCGGCTTTACGCGCGGGAGAGGCTCCGATGTGCGTGTCCAGCCCGTATTCGCGCACCAGCGCGTCGATGCGCGCGCGCTGGGGGTGTGCGATGTTGGCGATGAGCAGATTCTGATTCGGGGTCAGGCGGAATTCGGCCTGGCCGCGTGCGCGATCGAGCAGTGCGGCAATCTCGCGCATGCCGCTGAGAGGGCGCGCGCCTTCGCCATTTTCGTTCGCGCTGTCGCGAATGCGGCCGGCGAGAATGCGCAGGGTCAGGTGCCACAGGCCGTCGTCGCCCTGACGCCACCCGAAACTATCGCCGTTATGGGTGAAAGCGAACGCGCGAGCAGGCGCGAAGCAGATGCCGCTGCGGCGTTCGACCTCGGCCTTGAAGCGCGCCAGGCCGTGATCGTCGATGGTGTATTTCAGGCGTGCGCGTTTGCGCACGGCGCGGTCGCCCCAGTCGCGCTGGGTGGTGACCACAGCTTCGCCGACCGCGATCACATGCTCTGGCGCGATGAAGCCGATCACATCGCCCAGGCGCGGGTAGGTTTCGGCATCGCCGTGGCTGGCGCCCATGCCGCCGCCGACGCAGACGTTGTAGCCCGCGAGGCGGCCGTCTTCGACGATGGCGATGAAACCCAGATCCTGCGCGAAGACGTCGACGTCGTTTTCCGGAGGCGCCGCGAATCCGATCTTGAACTTGCGCGGCAGATAGCTCGCGCCGTAGATCGGTTCGTCCTCTTCGCCGCTGCTCGCGATTTTTTCCTGGTCCAGCCAGATTTCGTAATAAGCGCGGCTATTCGGCAACAGATGCCGCGACAGGGCTTCGGCCTGGGCCTGCAATGCACGGTGCGCCTGCGACAGGTACGGATTGGCGGCGACCGCGATATTGCGATTGACATCGCCGCAGGCGGCGAGGGTATCGATCAGCGCGGCGTTGATCGACTGCATGGTCCTCTTCAGATCGCGCTTGATCACGCCATGGAACTGGAAGGCCTGCCGGGTGGTGATGCGCAGGCCGCGTTCGGCGTAAGCGGTGGCGATCGCATCGAGATTGAGCCATTGTCCCGGTGTGATCACCCCGCCGGGGGTGCGGGTGCGGATCATAAACGCGTAATCGGGCTCCAGCTTCTGCCTGCGGCGTTCGTCGCGCACGTCGCGGTTGTCCTGCTGATAGCTGCCGTGGTACTTGATCAGCGTCTGGTCGGCTTCGGCCAGCGCGCCGGTCAGCGGATCGCTCAACGACGCGAGCAGAGTGCCGCGCAGACGCCGGCTGTCGCGTTTGATGTCTTCGACCGAGTGCGCGCTCATCTCAGTACACATCCCGGGCGTAGCGCCCCTGCGCCTGCAGGGCGTGCAGATACGCGGCAGCGTCCTCGGCGCTGCGCGCGCCCTGGGTCGCGATCACTTCGATCAGCGCGGCATGCACGTCCTTGGCCATGCGTGCAGCATCGCCGCAGACGTACAGATGCGCGCCGTTCTCCAGCCAGTCGAACACGTCGCGAGCATGTTCGCGCAGGCGGTGCTGCACATAGACCTTGCCCGCCTGATCGCGCGAGAACGCCAGGTCGAGGCGATGCAGCGCGCCGCGTTTGAGCGCGTCCTGCCATTCGAGCTGATAAAGGAAATCGCTCCGCGCATGCGGATTACCGAACAACAGCCAGTTGCGCCCATGCGCGCCGATCGCCTCGCGCTCCTGGACGAAACCGCGGAACGGCGCGACGCCGGTGCCGGGCCCGACCATGATCACGTCGCGCGCGGAATCGGTGGGAAGGCGGAAACGTTCGTTGCGTTCGATGAACACCGGCAGCGATCCGCCTTCCTCGCGCAGTGCCAGCCAGTGCGAACCCGCACCCCAGCGCAGCGCTCCGCCGTGGTGATATTCGACATGGGCCACGGTCAGATGCGCTTCTTCGCCGACCATCTTACGACTGGAGGCGATCGAGTACAGCCGCGGCTGCAAGGGACGCAATACAGCGACCAGATCCTCGGCGTTCCAATCGCCTGGATCGGTTGCGAGCAGATCGATGATCTGCTCGCGCGCGAGCAATGCGTTCAGCGCTTGGCGCTGTCGCGGATCCTGCGCTTTCGGGTCGAGCAGGCGATCCAGGCCGGACGTCCGGCTGCGTTGCGCGTGCGCGGCGAGGAAGGGCCGACTGAGACGAGTGATTTCGCGCTGATGCGTCAGCCATTCGCGCAGGCTGCGGGTTTCGTCGCCATGCGCGACCGTGGCGTTGGCGTTGAGGCCGAGCGCATCGATGATCGCGCGGACCAGTTCCGGCGGATTTTCTATGCGCACGCCGAGCGCATCCCCGGGTTCGTAGGCTAGGCCCGACTCGTCCCGATCCGAGCCGGCGAGCGAGAGCTCCAAGTGGCGGATGTCGCGATCGGAGCCGCGACCGGTGATGCGCTGATGGGCGAGCACTTCCGCGGCGAAAGGACGTTCGCGCGACCATGCGGCCGGCGCAGGCGCCGACGGCGGTCGCAACGGGGTTACGCTCGCCAGAGGCGGGCGCGGTGTCAGGATGTCCTTGGCTTGCGCGAACAGACGTGACGACCAGGGCGCGGCTACGGTGTCGATGTCCAGATCCGCATCGCCGCGCGCGATCCAGCGCTGCGCGCCCAGGGCTTCGAGGCGCGCGTCAAGCCGCTGGCCGATCGCGCAGAATTGTGGGTAGCTCGAATCGCCCAGACCGAGGACGGCGAAACGCAGCTGCGGCAGCCGCGGCGCGCGCTTGCTTTCGATGAATTCGACCAGGGCGCGCGCGTCGTCGGGTGGGTCGCCATCGCCCTGGGTGCTGATCACGACGGCCAGATAACGCTCGTGCTTCAACTCGCGGGCCGGGTAGGCGTCGGCGCGCAACAGGCGCACCGGCACGCCTTCGCTTTCGCAAGCGGCAGCCAAGGCCTCGGCCAGGCGTTTGGCATTGCCGGTCTGACTGCCATAAACCACGCTCAACCTGGGGATAGCGTCCGGGTCGATCGCCTGAACGACGGATGGTGGGTGTCCCTGATTGCACTGTCCCTGATTGCACTGATTGCGCTGATTGCAGGCCAAGCCCGCGACATAACCTGACAACCACCAGAGCCCTTGCGGATCGAGGTCCTGCACCAGGCGCTCGAGCAGGACACTCTGCTCGGCGGAGAGCGGACTGAGACCGATCAGCGGGGCGGCGGCGGACATGGGATTGGCGTAACGGGCGGGGGGAGGCTCAGACTAGGTCGCCGACGATCCGTTACGGAAAGGAGAGCTGGTTATTCGAATATGCCCGTAGGTTCTTTCGACCGGCATCCGCGTCGCGGATACTGGCCGCTACTCGCCGCCGTCCCCTCGTATTCAGTTTCGGCATCTCCTTTACGACAGCCCGCATCCCCACACTCCGCATCCCCACACTCCGCATCCCCACACCTTCGCGTTTTAACTCCCGAGTTCTCATCCTGCCTGCCCACACATGGAAATCCCCCCTGATTTCGTCATGTATGTCTTGATCGGCTTCGCCGCCCAATTGGTCGATGGAGCGCTCGGTATGGCTTACGGGGTGACCGCCTCCAGTCTCCTGCTGGGCTTTGGCGTACCGCCTGCCCTCAGCAGCGCCACCGTGCACGCAGCCGAGTGCTTCACCACCGGAGCCTCCGCGGTCTCCCACCACGCGTTCGGGAATATCGATCGCAAGCTGTTCCGGCGGCTGTTGCTGCCGGGCGTGCTCGGCGCCGCCATCGGCGCGTATGTGCTGACCCGCATCGATGGCGATGCGCTGAAGCCCTGGGTCGCCGGCTATTTGTTGTTGATGGGCGTGATCATCGTGGCCAAGTCGTTTCGCGAGCTGGTGCCGCGGGAAGTCACTTCGCACGTCCCCGTGCTCGGCTTCTTCGGCGCGATGCTCGATGCGATCGGCGGTGGCGGCTGGGGGCCGATCGTCGCGAGCAATCTGCTGGCTCGCGGTCACGCCTTGCGCCTGACCGTGGGCAGCGTCAACGCGGTCGAATTCTTCGTCACCCTCACCGCGTCGCTGGTGTTCCTGCTCACCCTAGGCACGACCCATCTGGGCATCGTCTTCGGACTCGCGCTCGGTGGCGTGATCGCTGCGCCGTTCGGAGCCTGGCTGGTGCGTTTCGTGCGCTTGCGCGTACTGATGCCGCTGGTCGGCGGCTTGGTGATCGCATTGAGTCTGCGTACCTTTTACCTGGCCTTCGCCTGAGCCGCACCATGGCCCGGCGCGCGATCAACGGTTACAGTGCCGCACCCAGGCGCATCGCATCTGCGCCGGTCCCGTCGGCGCGGATTCCATCGGCGCTGATGTTATCGGCGCGGATGTTATCGGCGCGGATGTTATCGGCGGGCGCGGCAGGCGGTTTTTGCGGCGATCCGCCAACGATTCACTAAGCGCCCCATTTCGTTTCGTCACCGGTATTTATGTACGACCAAGCGCTGAGCCATCTCGATCGTCTCGAAGCAGAAAGCATCCACATCCTGCGCGAGGTCGCCGCCGAGTTCGCCAACCCGGTGATGCTCTACTCGGTAGGCAAGGACTCGTCGGTGATGCTGCGCCTGGCGCAGAAGGCCTTCCA
>SSEV01000237.1 GCA_008015095.1 Lysobacteraceae bacterium
ACCAGGGCATCGCCCATTTGCGCGACGGCGGCCTGCTGCCTGCCGACCTCGTCCTACCCGACTTCGTCATCGAACGCCCGAAAGACCGTAGCCACGGAGATTTCGCTTCGAACGTCGCGATGGCTCTGGCCAAACCCGCGAGAACCAATCCGCGTGCGCTCGCCCAGGCGCTGATCGGCGCGCTGCCTGCCAGTGCGGAGATCGCCTCGGTCGAGATCGCCGGCCCCGGATTCCTGAACTTCCGCCTCAGCCCGACCGCTTGGCAGCGCCAGTTGCGCGATGTGCACCGGCTAGGCGCGGACTACGGCCGCAATCGTGGCGGTGGCGGCCGCACCGCCGGCGTGGAATATGTCTCCGCCAACCCCACCGGCCCCCTGCATGTCGGCCATGGCCGCGCCGCGGCGATCGGCGACTGCATCGCCCGCGTGCTCGCCGCCAACGGCTGGAACGTCAAGCGCGAGTTCTATTACAACGACGCCGGCGTGCAGATCGAAAATCTGGCGAAGTCGACGCAGGCGCGCGCGCGCGGCCTGAAACCCGGCGACGACGGCTGGTCGGAAGATTTCTACCAAGGCGATTACATCGCCGATGTGGCCAGCGCTTACCTCGATGGCGCCGCGATCGAACTCGACGGCCAGACTGTCGTCGGCGCCGGCAACGCCGAGGATTTCGACGCCATCCGCCGGTTCGCGGTGGCCTATCTGCGCCGCGAACAAAATCTCGATCTCGAAGCCTTCCGCGTCGGGTTCGATGTCTATTACCTCGAATCCTCGCTCTACCGCGAAGGCAAGGTCGAGGAAGCCGTGCGCGAGCTGGTCGCACACGGGCATACCTATGAAGAGGGCGGCGCGCTGTGGCTGCGCAGCACCGATTTCGGTGACGACAAGGACCGCGTGATGCGCAAGTCCGACGGCACCTACACCTATTTCGTGCCGGATGTCGCTTACCACCTGACTAAATGGCAGCGCGGCTACGAACGCGCGATCACCGAATTGGGCGCCGACCACCACGGCTCGCTGGCGCGTGTGAAAGCCGGCCTGCAGGCGCTGGACTGCGGCATCCCGCACGACTGGCCGGAATACGTGCTGCACCAGATGGTCACGGTCATGCGCGGCGGCCAGGAGGTGAAGCTCGGCAAGCGCGCCGGCGGCTATGTCACCCTGCGCGATCTGATCGACGAAACCGGGGCCGACGCCGTGCGCTGGTTCCTGGTCGCGCGCAAGCCTGATTCGCAGTTGGTCTTCGATATCGATCTCGCGCGTTCGCAATCGCTGGATAACCCGGTCTATTACGTACAGCTGTCGCACGCGCGAATGTACGGCGTGATGCGCAAACTCGAAACGCGCGGCATGAGCTTCGATCTGCAAGCCGGTCTGGCTGTGTTGCCGGATCCCGATAACGTCGCCACCCGCGACCTGCTCACCGATATCGCGCGTTATCCCGAGATCGTCGAAATCGCGGGCAAGGAACTCGAACCGCATCAGATCGCGGCGTATCTGGTCGAGTTGGCGCAGTCCTTCCAGTCCTATTACAACGATCACATCTTCCTCGTCGACGACGGCGATACGCGCAACGCGCGACTCGCGATCGGAGTGGCGGTGCGTCAGGTGCTGGCCAACGGGCTCGGGCTGCTCGGCGTGTCCGCACCCGAAGCGATGTACTTCGAAGACGCGGTGGAGGGCGCTTGATGGCCGCTAAACGCAATAAATCGCAGGCGAAGCGCAATGGCGGCGGCGGTCGGATGCCGGGATGGGCGTGGCTGCTGCTCGGCGTCGGACTGACTGTCGGCGTCGCCGTGGTGGCGCTGAAATTTCTCGACTTCGACGGCGAGCGGGGATTTTTCCGCGCCGATGACGTTCGCCCGCCCGCAGTCGATGCCATCGACGAAAGCGACGAACCGATCGTGACCGAAGACGATCCGCCGGCCACCGACGCCGGCAAGGAACCCGAATACGACTTTTTCACCCTGCTGCCCGGAGAAGAAACCCCCGTCAGCGATGCCGAACTCGCCGCCAGCGCCCGTGCCGAAGAGGCCCGCAGGCAGCAGGACGCCGCCGAGATCGCCGCACCTGACGAGACCACGGCCGACGACGCGACGCCGCCCAAAGCCATCGACGCCGCCCCGCCCGGCGACGCTTCGGCCGACACCCGCGACGACACCCCCACGCGACCGGATTCGCAAACACGGCCCGCCGCTTCGGACCAGACGGCGTCCGCACGCGAGGCCCGCTATCTGCTGCAGGCCGGCGCGTTCGCCGCTTCTGGCGACGCCGAGGCGCTGAAAGCCAAGATCGCCTTCCTGGGGCTCGGCGCACGGGTCGAATCGGCCCAGATCAAGGGCAAGACCGTTTACCGCGTGCGCATGGGGCCTTATGGCAGCGCCACCGAATTAGCCGAAGCCAAACGCAAGCTCGGCGATGGCGGCCTGCAGGCGATGGCGATCAAGGTGAAATGACGCCGGCCTCGCACGCGGAATCCGCACCTCGCGCTTCGCTCGGTATCTTCGACGACGCCCGCACCTAGCCGTATCGGGATCCTGCGCTCCTTGGCTATCGCATCGACACTTTTGCATTGATTGCAGGAGCACGCAGGATGACGCTCTTTCTCGACCTTCTGTTCCTCGTGCTCTGCATCGCCTGGCCATTGGGCGAATTGTGGATCGGATGGCGTCACCGCCCCGACAACCGCAGCGAGGTCCACGACCACGGCACCTTGCCGGTCCTGCTGATCGTGATCTTGGTCGGCATCGTGTCCGCAGTGGGGCTGGCCTACGCCGGCCTCGCGCCTTTTCCGCGGACGTGGCGTCTGCCGATGTTCGCGACAGGGTGCGCTTTGATGGCGATCGGAGCACCACTGCGCTGGTGGTCGGTGCGCACGCTTTCGCGATTGTTCACGATCAGGATCGCGATCCGCGAAGGCCATCGCCTCGTCCGTAGCGGTCCCTATCGTCTGCTGCGGCATCCTTCCTACACCGGCGCGCTGTTGACGTTCTCCGGTTTGGGTCTTGCGCTGGGCGATGGCCTTGCGCTGATCGCGATCGTCGCGCCGGTGACCTTGGCGTTCCTGCATCGCATCCGAATCGAAGAACGCATCCTGTCCCAGGCGTTCCCTGACGAATATCCAGCCTACGCCCGCGCCACCAAACGCCTGCTCCCGCTACTGTGGTGATGTTGTTGTGCCCACCGGCCGAAATCTGCGCTGGCGACAACTCGCGCCGGCTACAATCCGGCCATGAACACCATTCTCGTCACCGGCGCGACGTCCGGCTTCGGCCGCGCCACCGTCGAACGCTTCCACCGCGCCGGCTGGCGCGTGATCGCCACCGGTCGCCGCGAAGCGCGTCTGCGCGAGTTGATCGATACGCTCGGGCATGCGCGTTTGCACATCGCAGCCTTCGACATGCGCGACGAGGCCGCGATGCGCGCCGCGATCGACGCCCTCCCTGACGATTTCCGCGACATCGATGTGCTGGTCAACAACGCCGGCCTCGCGCTCGGCACCGCGCCAGCGCCTCGCGCGGATCTGGCGCAATGGAAACAGATGATCGACACCAACGTCACCGCGCTGGCGACACTGACCCATCTGCTGTTGCCGACGCTCATCGCACGCAAGGGTGCGGTTCTCAACATCGGCTCGGTCGCCGGCAGCTACCCCTATGTCGGCGGCAACGTCTACGGCGGCACCAAGGCTTTCGTCGCGCAATTCTCGCTCGGCCTGCGTTGCGATCTCCATGGCACCGGGGTGCGCGTGACCAGCATCGAACCGGGCATGGCCGAAACCGAATTCACCCTCGTCCGTACGAGCGGCGACCAGACCGCCTCGGACACGCTCTACAAAGGCGCCGAACCAATCGCCCCCGAAGACATCGCAGAAACCCTGTTCTGGATCGCCAACCTGCCCCCGCATCTCAACGTCAACCGGATCGAAGTGATGCCGGTACGGCAGTCGTTCGCGGGGTTTCAGGTGTCGCGCGACTGAACATCTACAGCCCGCTCGGCGCAGAACCGCAGCACCAAATTCCACACCGCCCACATCGGTGACCGACTGCGGGCTCAGCACGGTCGCTACCGCTCCTCTTTGGCGACACCATTCGGCAACCAAGGGCAACGAAGGCGATTGAACCGTTTGCCCACAAAGTGACTCCTTTCTTCACGAACCACACAGAACGGACAGGAGCCACGGGTGCAGCGGGACAGCGAGCGGATCTTCGACGAATACCTCGTCGTCTCGGCGCAAGCCGGGGACCGCGCGGCCTGGCAGCGGCTGGTCGCGCGCTGGCAGCCACGGCTGCTGCGCCACGCTTGGCGTCTGACCGGGCATGCCGATCGTGCCGCGGATCTGGTGCAGGACGCCTGGATTGATATCTGGAAAGGCCTGCGCCGACTGGACGACGCAGTGGCCTTTCCGGCCTGGGCATTCCGCATCGTCACCCGCCGCTGTCATCGCGCTTTCCAGAACGCCGACCGCGAACGTCTGAGCCTGACCGAACTGGCCGATACCGTAAGCGAAAGCGACGACGCGACCGGCACCGAGGCCCTGGCCCGCGAGATCGACTTGACCCGGGTACGCGAAGTGATGGCGGAGCTTCCGTCCACCCAGCGCGCGGCGCTATCGCTGTTTCATCTCGAAGACCTGAGCGTGGCGGAAATCGCCATCGCCCTCGACGTTCCACCGGGCACGGTGAAGACCCGACTGATGCATGCGCGGCGCAAGATCCGCGCCCGACTCGAAGGAGATTCCAATGAGCAAGACCGATGAACTGATCGAACGCGCATTGTCTGCGGAAGACCGTGAACTGCTGGCGCGCCATGCCGAGCCCGGCTATTTCGCACAGGCCGCCGGCCTGTTCCGCGGCAGCCTGGGTTGGGTCGCCGGCGTCGCCTACGCCAGCGCGCTCGTGGCGTTCGCAGGCTTCGGCTATGCGTTCTGGCGGATGTGGACAGCTGACGACGTCCTATACGCGATCAAGTTTGCCGCGCTCGCACTGGTGCTTTTTCAGTTCACGATGATGGTGAAGACCTTTCTGGGCGCACAGCTGGAAAGCCATCGCGCCCTGCGCGAGATCAAACGCGTCGAACTGCAGGTGGCGATGCTGCGCGAAGCCCAGGCATCACCGAAGCGCTGACAGCCAGATGCGTCAATCATCCAGAGGAACGTAGCGCTCCAAGCAGAACTATCCTCGCCATCAGAGACCAACAGCTCACCCATTGCTGGAACTCAGGCCGACGAGACGGCGGGCGGCGCCACCGCCCGCCGGGCCCGCCGCAGCGGGCATCGTTCGGAATCAGGGAATCGGGCAGCCGCAGCTGCGATGGCACAACGTCGCCCGCGAGTAGCACGTCGTATAGCTCGTGCCGGAGGCGAGACAAGCTTCGAATTTCGCGTCGCAATTATTGTGACAAGTGATGCAGCCGGCGGCGGAGACGGTGAATGTCATGCCGACGCCCAGCGCGAACGCAGCGAGACCGACGAGGGTGAAAGTCCTGTTTTTCATCTTGATTGCTCCTGGTCGCCCGTGAGCGGGCTTGGCGAACATAGCCTCCGCCCGGCCGCACGGCCGTGACATCGCGCACATTCGCGACAGATCGCACGATCAAGAAACGGTCGATCGACAACCAGGAAATTTTACGCGCCGGCGATCGATGCGTCCGGTCTTGCCCGTTCGGCGTGACTGTGGCGCAACCTATCGCGAAGCCGTAGCCCCGGTCTCTCGACCACGTAATACAGCAACGCCGCGGCGCACAGAGAAGCGACACCGTAGCTCGCGAACGCGAACAGGCCGCGGCCCTGCAGTACTGCGCCGAAATACATCTCCACCAAACCGAATACCGGCTTGTGCACCAGATAGAGACTATAGGACACCGCCGCTAACCAAGCGGCGCCAGGCACGGCGCACGCGCCCAACCAACCCTCGCGCTGTGCGCCGGCGAACACCAGCATCGCCAGCCCGGCTGACAGCACCGGCCAGCCGATGCTGTTGCCGAGCAGGCCGGCGCGTTCGCGGAATAACCAGAAACTGAGTCCCATCGTGATCACGCCGACGAGGAGGAAGAGGTCGGCGCACCTGCCGCATGTGGCCCAATGCTGCGGCCGATAGATTTTCCATACCGCAAGGCCCACGCCCGCAAGCAAGCCGTCGAGCCGGTTCCAGGTCGGATAGTAAATATCCTCGATAAACCAGTTGCGGCCCGGCTGCAACGCATCGAAATGCACCCAGATCGCGGTGCGCAGGGCGATACCGCCCATGAGCAGCGTGACCAAGAACGCCACCACAGAGGCCTTCGAACGCAACCGCACGAACCCCACCGCCAACAGCGGGAACAGCAAATAGAAGTGTTCTTCCACGCACAGCGACCATGCATGCGAAAACACGGCGTTATCGTCGTAATCGATCGAAAGATTCAGCACGAACCCCGCGAACTTCCACCATGGCTCCATGCCCGGCGCCTCGCGAAAGCCGGGCCACAGCAGATACAGGGCGACGATCGCCCAGTACGCGGGCAGAATGCGGAAGGCGCGACGCAGATAAAAATCTGCGAATGAGAAACGCTCGCCGCGCGCCAGCGGCGCGAGCACCTGTGAACCGATCAGAAAACCGCTCAGCACGAAGAACAGGTCGACGCCCATCCAACCGTAGCGCTGCAACCATTCCCACCGCTCGCCGAGCCCGCCCACCAGGAACGAATGGAAGCACATGGTCCAAAGCACTGCGATCGCGCGCAATAAATCCAGACCAGGCATCCGCATCGAATTCTCCGCAGGTCGAGGCGATGCATGCCTCGTGCGGGAAGCGGCCGGGCGCAACGCGATGCGGGAGTCTAATGCCGCGCCGCGTGTCGATGCGCAGGCGTGACATGGGTTACATCCGCGCCTCGCATGGGGCGAACGCGGGATGGTTGTCGTGGGGATGGGATGCGCGCGGAGCGTTCCGGACCCGGCCACGCCGGATCCGAAACGGGGCGACCGCGGTTCTTATACGCATGTTCCGCAAAACCGGCGCACGCGTCGCGGAAGGAAGCGCAGAACCGGCGTCACGACGCGCCGGGTGCGTCGTTCAGCAAGGGCATTCCGCCCGGCAATATACGTATTGGGTCTGGCAATACGTCGCCGAGCCGCCCGATGCGATGCAATTGCTGTACCCGGCCTTGCACGAAAGGTAACAGGTGTTGCAGCCGCCGGTCGCGACCGAATTGAACGATATCCCCAGCCCGAACACGAAAGCCGTCACGGCGGCCCATTTCATCCATTTCTGCTTCATTGCCTGGTTCTCCTGATCGATACAGTGGACATACCCGATACACCCGCCCCTGCAACGGCGCCGTGATTGCGGTTCATCGCTCCACGTCGAACCCGTACGATCGGCGGCGCGGTCAAACGCCACACTCACCAGCGCCCGACGCTTGCGAATGCAGACGCGATCATTCGCCAGGGCGCCGTCGCGGATGTTCTCGCCCTCGGCGCAAGCGATGCCTCGGACTGGCCCACCATAGGCCGATCGACAGTACGGAAACGCGGGCCCGATCACAATTCATCCTGGCGCACAGGGCCCGACCAGAACTTTCTCCGGCACATCGTGCGGCCACGCCATCGCTGGCCTCGCTTGTAGTCAGCGATCGTCCGCAGCGAGCGGCCACACAGCCGTTGACGCATGCCACGAAGGCTTATTCGCCCGATGAATACGCCGTTTCGCTGCGTACGCCGTGCGAGGTGTTTGCGACCGGCAGGTAATACCTGTAATCGACGAGATGCATGTAGCGCACCGTGATCGGGCGCTTCTTCGCATCGACCGTTTCGCAAGAGACCGCGATAGCCTCGCCGGTCAGGAAGGGCGCGATGCGTTGTGCCGGCTCGGTGCCGGACGCCGCCGCGCAGGACAATGTTCCGATCCCGGTCTGATGCGTGGTCTTGTCGCGGACGAACACGCCTTCGGTCCTAGTCTCGGATTCGCGCTCGACGGTGAATTCGAAAGTGTCCCCCGGCGCGATATTGCATAGCGACGGCGAGGTCGAAGTCAGCCGGATCGCTCGGCTGCGGCCGGAACCATTCACTGTCGATTTGGCCTCAAAGAAGAGCCCCGTCCCCGCGACGGGCAACATGCTCGAGTGCGTCGTGCTCGATTCCGAGGCCGCCATCATGGTAGTCAGCCCGCACAACAACAATGCGCTCCCCGTGCTCGCCGAAGCGGAAAACGCGGTCCGCGAGGACGCGCGCTGTTCGATCCGGTAGAGACCGCTTTCCAGCTGCGTCGCGCGGAAGTTGCTTTCCACCGTGAACGATTTTCCGAAGTTGCCTCTGGCCCAGATCGTCTGGACCGAGGACAACGGCGGCAGTGCGGCGACGGACATGGGCGCCAGATGCGGCTTCATCTGGGCAAGCACATCCTCGCTCAGCAGATAGACGGCCGCTTCTTCGCCGGCATCCGTCTGCTGGGCGAATACGCCGCCCGTCGCCAGGGCCATGAGCCACAGCCAGCGGGACAATCGATCCGGTTGCGATGTCTTCATCACGGTCTCACGGTGCGAATCTGGCGAATAGCTGCGCGATATCGACCGCAGCAGCTCAGCTCAGCGGCTCGTCGCTGAGATATGTGTACGAAGTCAACCCGTTCTCCAGCGCCTCGTTGAGCCGCGCCGCTTCGCTCTTGCTCAGGTCGACCGCTCCGACTTTGGCCCGATAGATCCGGCGCAGATCCTCAACTTTGTAACCGACATAATCGAGCATCACATCGGTGGTGTCGCCGCGACGCTGCTGACCGAACTTGAAGCCATTCTCGGTCATACGCACTTCCACCGCATCCGTGTCGCCGAACAGGTTGTGGATATCTCCCAGAATCTCCTGATAGGCGCCGACCAGGAAGAAACCGATCCGGTAACGGTCGCCGGAATGCAACGCATGCAGTGGCAGCGAACTGTCGAGATCGCCGTTTTCGACGTAGGTGTCGATCTTGCCATCGGAATCGCAGGTCATGTCGGCGATCACGCCGCGACGTTCCGGACGCTCGTGCAGGCGTTCAATCGGGACGATCGGAAACACCTGATCGATCGCCCATACGTCCGGTATCGATTCGAACAGGCTGAAGTTGACGAAATACTTGTCGACCAGGCGTTCGTTCAGCTCGTCGAGCAGGTCACGGTGACTTTTCTCGTCGTAACTCAAGCGCGCCCGCACCGCATGGGCGATGGCGTAGAACAGGTCGTCCAGACGCGCGCGCGCGACCAGATCGAGTTGCCCGAGCGCATACAGCGACAGGCCCTCGCTATGGTGATGCTGAGCCTCATGGAACAGTTCCACGGCAGGCCGCGCATCTAGTTCGTCGTAAATCTCGCGCAGGTGGCGGATCGCCAAGGCTTCGTCGTCGTGCGCGGGCGGGACTCTGCCTTCCGGCGCGCGCTCCACCTCGGACACGTTCGCGACCAGCACCGCATGATGCGCGGTCATCGCACGGCCGCATTCGGTCACGATCCGTGGCGGCGCGATACCGTTAGCTTCGCAGGCTTCGGCGAGCGGCTGCACGATGCTGGAAGCGTACTGATGGATGCTGTAGTTGATCGAGCAGAATCCGCGCGAGCGCGTGCCCTCGTAATCGATGCCGAGGCCGCCGCCGACATCGACATGACCGATTTTCGCGCCGAGCTTGGACAACTCGATGAAATAGCGCGTCGCCTCGCGCATGCCGTTGGCGATGTCGCGGACATTGCTGATCTGCGAGCCCATGTGGAAATGCAGCAGGCCGAGGCAGTCGCTCATGCCGCTATCGCGCAAGGTCTTCCACAGATCCAGCACTTGGCGCGGAGAAAGCCCGAACTTGGCCTTGTCGCCGCCGCTGTTTTGCCATTTCCCGGCGCCGAGAGAAGCCAGACGCATGCGCACACCGATGCCCGGAGTCACCCCCAAAGCCTTGGCCTCTTCCATGATCAGCGCCAGCTCGGAAGGCTTTTCGACCACGATGAAGGTCTGCATGCCCAGCCTGCGGCCGATGAGCGCGAGCCGGATGTATTCGCGATCCTTGTAGCCATTGCAGACGATCAAACCGCCGGTACGCGAGAGCGCCAGCACCGCCATCAGCTCCGGCTTGCTGCCCGCTTCCAGTCCGAATCCTTCGCCGGCATGCGACGCCAGCGTACCGGCGACACCGGCGTGCTGATTGACTTTGATCGGATACACCGCGGTATAGCCGCCGGTGTAGTCCCATTCGCGCTGGGCCTGAGCGAAGGCCGCCTGCAGTTTGCCGAGGCGGTCGCCCAGGATGTCCGGAAACCGCAGCAGCAGCGGGAGCTTGGCGCCACTGGCCAGCGCGGTATTCACCAGCTCGGGCAAAGTCACGCTCGGCCCCTGCTCGCCATGCGGACGCACCACGATCCGACCGTCGGCGTCGACATCGAAATACCCTTCCGACCAATGCGGGATCGAATACGTCTTGCGGGCGAGGTCGATCGACCAAGCGGTCATGGGCACGATTCCGGAAACCTGACCAGGGTGCGTATTGTAGGGCGGGTCTCGACCCGCCATAGAGTTTTCCAGAAGCGCCACAGTGGAGCCATGGC
>SSEV01000102.1 GCA_008015095.1 Lysobacteraceae bacterium
CGCTCCGGCCGCGTCCGGCTCGACCGGCCGTACGCGGGCCACATCGCCACGCTTATGCAGCACGGCGGGATGTTTGCCGGTCCAACGTGAGCTTTCGGGGCCGAGCGTGATGACCGTGCCGTCGGCCAGCACCGCCTGCACACGGTCCACATCGGCACGAAGCACGAGCGCCGCGAGCAGATGCCCCTGGGTCGGATAGTCGCGCAGGCGGGCGGCCGAAACGCCCGGCGCCTCGTTCGTCGGCAGCTCAATGTGCGGAATGGCCTTGGTGTTCCAGCCATGGCGATGATCGTAGACGCCCAGCCCATCGCGCACCGCCTGGTCGGCGGCGGCCTGCAACACAGGTTCGATCGTGGTCACGACGTGATAGCCCTTGGTCAGGGCTTCCTGACCGAAGCGGGCGATCATTTCCTGCCGCACCATTTCCGCGACATACGGCGAGGACACTTCGATCTGGCGCTCATGCGGGCTTGCATGCATCGGCACCGCTGCGGCGGCCCGCTCATCGGCTGCGCTGATCATTTTCAATTCGCGCATCCGTTGCAGCACGTAATCGCGGCGGATCTTCGCGCGTTCGGGATTGCTGAGCGGGTTGCCGCTGGATGGGAATTTCGGGATCGCCGCGAGTGATGCCATTTCGTCGAGACTGAGTTTGTCTAGCGGTTTGCCGTAATAGAACTCGGCCGCCGCAGTCACGCCATAGGCGCGATTGCCGAAGAAACTCTTGTTGAGATACAGCTCGAAGATCTCGTCCTTGCTCAGTTCCTGCTCCATCCGCCGGGCCAGCAGCATCTCGGCGAATTTGCGCTTGATCTTGTATTCGGAGCTGAGGAAGAACTGGCGCGCCACCTGCTGGGTGATGGTCGATCCGCCGGGAACGCGCTTGCCATCGGTGGTGGCCATCAGCCAAATCGCGCGGGCCACGCCTTTGTAGTCGACCCCGCCGTGCTCATAGAAGCGGGCGTCCTCGATCGCGATGAAAGCCTGTTTCAGCTGCAGCGGCGCTTCGGCGATCTTGACCGGGTAGCGTCGGGTTTCCCCGAAGAGTCCCATCAGACGGCCGTCCGAAGCGTAGACGTAGAGGGGTTCCTGCAGCTCGATATTGCGCAGGGTATGAACCTCCGGCAGCTTGGACGACACCGACATATAGAGCAGGGCGAAGGCCGTACCCCCAACCAGTAGGCCAAGGATCGACAGCAGAAGCGTCCAGCGCAGGAGGCGGCGGATCAGGGACATGGGCGGGGGCAATCCGATCTGGCGGCTCGGGAGAGGCTCCGGATTATAGGGGAGGCTGCCCCGGAGCCACCCAATCTCCGGGGGCCGGAGACGGCGGAGACAGCCCCGTCTCAGTGACCGAAGCGACTCCGAGGCCGTGACCGAGGTCACCCCGGAGAGCATCGAATCGAACCAGAGGTTGCCTAATGGGGCAAAGTCCGTTATTTAATGTATTGGGACACGTAACGCGCGTAAGCGCGCGTGGGAAGGGGAAAAAGTGGGACTGTTAGCAAAAAATCAGTCACCGTTGGTGGGTGTCGACATCAGTTCGACCGCCGTCAAGCTCCTGCAGCTGTCTCGGGCTGGCGACCGCTATCGGGTGGAACATTACGCGGTCGAGCCGTTGCCGCCCAATGCGGTTGCGGAAAAGAACATCGTCGAGGTGGAGGCCGTGGGTGAGGCCATCCGCCGCGCGCTGAATCGATCGGGAAGCAAGGCCAAGCACGCCGCCGCCGCGGTGGCCGGCTCCGCGGTCATCACCAAGATCATCCCGATGCCCGCCGACCTGGACGAGGACGACATGGAGTCCCAGATCGAGCTGGAGGCGGTCAACTACATCCCGTATCCGATCGAGGAAGTGAATCTGGACTTCGAAGTGCTCGGGCCGATGCCCGGCAATCCGGAGATGGTCCAGGTTCTGCTTGCGGCCTCGCGCTCCGAGAACGTCGAGATGCGCGCGTCGGCGCTCGAAGTCGGTGGGCTCGCGGCGAAGGTCATGGACGTGGAGGCCTTCGCGATCGAGAACGCCTACGCCTTGATTTCAAATACGCTCAATATCCCGCACGACGGCATCGTCGCCATGGTCGACGTCGGCGCGACGATGACCACGCTGAGCATTCTGCGCGGCGGGCGCAACATCTACAGCCGCGAACAGGTCTTCGGCGGCAAGCAGCTCACCGACGAGGTCATGCGTCGCTACGGCCTGAGCTATGAGGAGGCCGGACTGGCCAAGCGCCAGGGCGGCTTGCCCGAGAGTTACGAAATCGAGGTGCTGGAGCCGTTCAAGGAAGCCATGGCCCAGCAGATCGGTCGTCTGCTGCAGTTCTTCTACGCAGGCAGCGAATACAACCGCGTCGATCAGATCGTGCTCGCCGGCGGATGCGCTTCGATCCCCGGCATCGCCGCGATGGTCGAAGAGCAGCTCGGCGTGCAGACCGTCGTCGCCAATCCGCTGGCCCAGATGACCCTTGGCCCACGCGTGCAGGCGCATGCGCTCGCGCAGGACGCGCCGGCGTTGATGATCGCCTGCGGCCTCGCCCTGCGGAGGTTCGACTTATGGCACGGATCAATCTCCTTCCGTGGCGCGCCGAGCGGCAGAAACAGCGGCAGAAGAATTTCTTCATGATGCTGGCGCTGTCCGCCGTGTCCGGTCTCGGACTGTGGTTCATGGTCAACTCCTATTACAACGCGCAGATCTCCGGGCAGATGGAGCGCAATGCTTTCCTCGACCAGGAAATCAAGGCGGTCGAAGCCAAGATCGAGGAGATCAAGGAACTCGAGAACAAGAAAGCCAAGTTGTTGGCGCGCAAGAAAGTGATCGAGGAACTGCAGGGCAACCGTTCTCAGATGGTGCATCTGTTCGATTCGCTGGTGCGCACGATTCCGGACGGCGTGATCCTGACCACGATCAAGCAGGAGGGCCAGAAGCTCACGCTGGAAGGTCGCTCGCAGTCGAACGCGCGGGTCAGCACGTATATGCGCAACTTCGAAGCGTCGACCTGGATGGCCAAGCCGGAGCTGTCGATCATCGAAGCCAAGGGCGAAGACAAGGGATTGCCCTATGCGTTCACCCTGTCGGTGACCCTCACCAATCCGAACGATGCGAAGCAGAAGGAGCAGGAGGCGGCGAAGACCGCCACGGCTGCCGGCACAACCACGACGTCGACGCTGCCGACGCTGACTCCTGCGCAGCCTGCTGCCGGCCAGACGCCTGCGACTTCGCCGGGGCCGACGGCGCCCGCGGTTCCGGCGCAACCCGCAAAGCCTGATTCCACAACGGCCCCCACCACGGCCCCGGCGGCGGGAGGAGCGAAGTCGTGAAAAAGAAAAAAATGACGCTCAAGGAGCTGGATTTCAATAATGCCGGCTCCTGGCCCCGGGAATGGCAGATCGGGTTCTGCGTCGCGCTCGGCGCGCTGATCCTGTTTTTGTTGTGGAACTTCTTCACGCGCCCCAAAGGCACCCAGTTGGAAGGCCTGGAGCAGGAAGAGCGCGGCAAGCGCCAGACCTTCGAAACCAAACAAGGTCAGGCCGCGAATCTCGAGCCGTTGAAGCAGCAATTGGCGCAGATGGAGCAGCAACTCCAGCAGATGCTGCGTCAGTTGCCGGGCAAGACCGAAATGCCCGATCTGATCGTGGATATTTCGCAGACAGCGCTGGCCACCGGCATCACCAACGAGTTGTTCCAGCCGGGCGAGGAAACGCCGCTGGAGTTCTACGCCGAGAAGCCGATCGCACTGAAGATGGTGGGAACCTACCATCAGTTCGGCGCGTTCGTCAGCGGGGTGGCGTCGCTGCCGCGCGTGGTGATCATGACGATGCACGATATCTCGCTGAAGCCGCGCGGCGACGGCAAGGACAAGACCAAACCGGTCGCGATCGGTCCCAATTCGACCTTGGAACTCTCCGGCACGGTGAAGACCTATCGCTATCGCGACGAAAGCGAAAACAACACAGGCGCCGCGACGCCGGCGCCCGGCGCACCGGGGGCTCCGCCGCCTCCGCCACCGGTTCCAGGCGCCAATGCCGTGAATGCCGCGGCCGACCGGACCGCGCAGGCCGCCAACGCAGCGGGAGGGGCGCGCTGATGCGCAAGCACACTAATCAACATGTCCGTATCGTGCTGGGCGCGGCGCTCGCGCTTGCGCTGGCCGGTTGCGGGCGGGGAATCACCAGCACGCCCGGCGAAGCGCCGAATCTGGTCGAGTGGGTCGCTTCGATCAAGGCCAAGCCGGCGCCACCGTTGGATCCGCTGCCGGTGATGCAGCAATTCGAGACGTTCGAATATTCGGCGCAGGTTCTGCGCGATCCGTTCAGCACCGCGTTTTCGGCCGGATCGACTTCGGCGGGGCCGCGTCCGGATTCGAATCGCCGTAAGCAAGTATTGGAACAGTTTCCGCTCGACAGTCTCGACATGGTCGGGACGATCGGTGGCAGAAACGATCTGGTCGCTCTGGTGATGGTGCCCGAGAAGGTCACCTACCGGGTGCGCCCAGGCGATTACATGGGCCAGAGCGACGGGCGTGTGACCGGCGTGTTCGAGGATCGAATCGAACTCGTCGAACTGGTGCCTGACGGGGCAGGTGGTTGGCTGGAGCGGCCGGCGACGGTTGCGCTCGAAGACGAATAAGACGAGGGGATAGCGAAATGATCGTACTCAACGCGCATAGCCAGCACCTGGGCCGTCGCAAGTCGCCGGTGAGAGCCGGTCTGTTCGGATTGGCCGCGGGCCTGCTTTCGGCACTGAGCGCCGTGAACGCAGCGCCTCCCGCGCAACCAGCCTCAGCTCCGGCAGTCGTAGCCGCGCCTGCGGCCAGCGCCGCCAAAGCGCCGGGTATCGCCAGCATCGACTTCAAGCGCGGCGATGGCGGTTCTGGCAAGTTGATCCTGCGCTTCGATGGCGATGGGGCGACGCCTGACCTGCGCACGCAAAGCAACGGCGTGGTGGTCGAAATCGGCAACGCCACCTTGCCCGCGCATCTGCAGCGCACCCTCAACGTCACCGATTTCGCGACTCCGGTGCAGCAGATCCAGGCCTCCGGCGGCGACGGCAAGGCGCGTCTGACGCTGAGCGCCAACGGCGCGTTCGAGCCTCTGGCCTACCAGACCGGGCGCGATTACATCGTCGAACTCGTCCCGCGCACGCCTGCTCCCACGCGTGCGGTCGGAGCCGCCGCCGCGACATCGGCGCAGCAGAAATCGGCCACATCGGCGCCGCGCGCCTATGCCGGACGGCCGGTGACCTTCAACTTCCAGGACGTGCCGGTGCGCACGGTGCTGCAGCTGATCGCCGAAGAGTCGGGTCTGAACATCGTGGCCAGCGACACCGTGCAGGGCAACGTCACCCTGCGCCTGATCAATGTGCCCTGGGATCAGGCGCTCGACATCGTGTTGCAGGCCAAAGCGCTGGACAAGCGCCGCAACGGCAACGTGGTCTGGGTCGCGCCGCAGTCCGAAATCGCCAAGTTCGAGCAGGAAAAGGAAGACGCGCGCATCGCGATCGAGAACCGCACCGAGATGGTCACCGAATACATCCCGGTGAGCTACGGCAACGCCGAGGACATCGCCAAGCTGCTCACCGACGAGAGCAAGACCAGCTCTTCGGGCGGCGGCGGCGCATCGGCCTCGGCCGGCGCGACCTCGCTGCAGAATCGCGGCTTTCTCTCTTCGCGCGGCAGCATCAGCTTCGATCGCCGCACCAACACGCTGCTGGTGATCGACATTCCGCAGCGCGTGGCCGAGATCCGTCGCCTCGTCAATCAGCTCGACAAGCCGGTCGATCAGGTACTGATCGAAGCCAAGATCGTGATCGCGACCGAGGACTTCGCTCGCGAACTCGGCGCCAAGTTCGGAATTAACGGTTCGAAGGACAACGTCACCTTCGGCAATAACATCGCCAATACTTCGGCGACCCGCAATTCGATCATCAGCACCGAGACGGCCAATCTCAACGCGATCCGCCAGTGGGAGATCACCAATCTCGAACGCGCGGCCCGCGGCGAGCCGCCGATTCCGCCACCGGTGCTGGGCAACCACACCATCTCCAAGGGCAACAACGTCGATCTCGGCGCGACGGTCGGTTCGCTGATCACCAGCAATCCGGCTTCGCTCGCCTTCACCATCCTCAACGCCGGCTATTACCTCGATCTTGAGTTGTCGGCGATGCAGGAAGAGGGCCGCGGCGAAGTGATCTCCAATCCGCGCGTGGTCACCAGTAACCAACGCGAGGCGGTGATCAAGCAGGGTCGCGAAATCGGCTATGTCACCACCCAGGCGACCGGCGGCGTGGTCACCCAGACCGTGAACTTCAAGGATGTCGTGCTCGAACTGAAGGTCACCCCGACGATCACCAACGACGGTCGCGTGTTCCTGTCCATGGCGGTCAAGAAAGACGAGCTCGAAGAATTCATCCAGACCATCAACGGTTCGGTGCCGCTGATCGCCAAGCGCGAAGTCAACACCGCGGTGCTGGTCGACGACGGCAATACCGTCGTCATCGGCGGCGTGTACGAGTTCCAGGATCGTTCCCAGGCTTCGAAGGTGCCGTTCCTGGCCGATCTGCCAGTACTCGGCAATTTGTTCAAGAAGAAAGGCCGCGGCAAGACCAAAGCCGAGCTGTTGATCTTCGTCACGCCGAAAGTCTTGCCGGTCGCGCAACGGCGCGTCTGACCGGGCTCGCATGGTGTTCCGGGAACGGGGGCTTCGGCCCCCGTTCGCGTTTTCGCGCTCCGGATGAACATTTCGGCCCGGCATCGGTCAAACTGCGGTTCGTCATTCCGAACCCGCAGAGCGTCACGCCCCCGATGGATACCGCACAAGAAGCGCCGAGCCGCTTGCATGCCGCTTTTTCACGTTTGCGCGAACAGTTGTCCGCCGAAATCGTCGGCCAGGCCGCTTTGGTCGAGCGTCTGCTGATAGCGTTGCTCGCGGATGGGCATCTGCTGGTGGAGGGGGCGCCGGGCCTGGCCAAGACCACGGCGATCCGCGCGTTGGCAGGGCGGCTCGAAGCGGACTTCGCCCGGGTGCAATTCACGCCGGATCTGTTGCCCGCGGATCTGACCGGGACCGAGGTCTGGCGCCCGCAGGACGGGCGTTTCGAATTCCAGCCCGGGCCGATCTTCCATTCGCTGCTGCTGGCCGACGAGATCAATCGCGCGCCGGCCAAGGTCCAGTCCGCGCTGCTGGAGGCGATGGGCGAGCGCCAAGTCACCGTCGGCCGTCATACCTATGCCCTGCCGCCGTTGTTCCTGGTGATGGCTACGCAGAATCCGATCGAGCAGGAAGGCACGTTCCCCTTGCCTGAAGCCCAGCTCGACCGCTTCCTGATGTACGTGCGCATCGGTTATCCGGAAGCGAAGGTGGAGAGCGAGATCCTGCGGCTGGCGCGCGACCGCGCGCGCGGCGCGCAAAGCGTCTCTCAAGTCGAATTGCTGAAGTTATCGCAGGCGGATGTCTTCGCGGCGCGCGCTGCGGTGCTCGATCTGCATATGGCGCCGCCGCTGGAACGTTATCTGATCGAACTGGTGCTGGCTTCGCGCGACGCCAAGCGTTACGACCCGGCGTTGGCGCGCAGGATCGGTTGGGGCGCGAGTCCGCGCGGATCGATCGCGCTGGAGCGTTGCGCGCGCGCCAAGGCCTGGCTCGATGGCCGCGATTTCGTGACGCCCGATGATGTGCGCGCCGTCGCCCCCGACGTGTTGCGACATCGTGTCCTGCCCAGTTACGAGGCGGTCGCCGAAGGCTGGGACGGCGAACGGCTGGTCCGGGCGTTGCTCGACAAAGTTCCGTTGCCCTGAGCCAGGGTGGCGAGTCTGCCTGTCGCTTCCACCTCGCTTCCGATCTTTCGTTCCAATCGATTCCCGTGCCTACTGACCATATCGCCACCGACGGCGTCGTTCCCACTCTCGACGAGCTGATCGGGCTGCGTCGTGCGGTGCTGGGCCGACGGCCGCCACGACGCGGCCGCTATGGGCTCAGCGGGCCGGCGCCGTCGCCGATGCGGGGGCGTGGCATGGAGTACGCCGAATCGCGCGAATATGCGATTGGGGACGATGCGCGGCACATCGACTGGCGACTCACCGCGCGAACCGGACGCCCGCATACCAAACTGTTCCAGGCCGAACGCGAGCGGTTGACCTTGATCGCGGTCGACACCGCGGCGGCGATGTATTTCGGGACCAGAGTGCGGTTCAAATCGGTGCAGGCCGCGCGTGCGGGCGCGATCGCAGTGTGGGCTGCGGTGCGCGATGGCGACCGCATCGCCGCGCTCCGCGGCAGCGCGCGCGAAGCGCCGATCGTGCCGGCTTCGGGAACACGTGGGGCGTTACGCGTTCTCGACGCGCTGACCCGTTGGTATGCGGCCCGGCCCGAGGAAGACGCGGGCCTCGGCGTGGCCTTGGAACACGCCGATCGTCTGCTTCGCCCGGGGTCGCGGTTGGTGATCCTTGCCGAACCCGCCAGCATCCTGGCGTTGCCCGAATCGCGTTGGCCGACGCTGGCGCAGCATCGCGAACTGATCGTTCTGCTGCTCAGCGATCCGTTGGAACGCGAGCCGCCGCATGCCTTGCTCCCATTCGTGACCACGGCCGCGACGGCCGCAGCCGGTGCGACGCAGCGGATCGAACTCGATCTCGCCACCGATGCGCAGCGTCAGCGCTGGCGTTCGGCCTTCGATGGCCCGGGCGCGCAAGCGTGGACGATCCTGCAACGCAACGCGGTGCGCACCCGGGTGCTTTCGAGCGAAGCCGCCAGCGACGCCTGGCTCGATCTCATGCTCGCGACGAGGACATGAGCATGCAGTCCTCGCCTGACCAGGAACTGGTTCTGCACGATGTCATCGCGCCGCAGGCCCCGGGTTGGTGGCCTCCCGCTCCAGGTTGGTGGGGCGTGTTCGTGGTGCTGTCGTTGGCGATCGCGCTGATGTGGTGGCGATGGATTCGTCGACGTCGTCGTCGCGCCGAGTTCGCCGCGATGTTCGAGGATGCGATCGTCGGTTCGGTCAATGCGCCGGCGCGCATCGCGGCGATGTCCGAACTGCTGCGTCGTGCCGCGCGTCGGCACGACCCGCGCGCCGACCGCATGCAGGGAGAGGAGTGGTTGCGCTTTCTGGATGCGGGCGCCCAATCCCGCGGCTTCGCCGCAGGCCCCGGCCGTCTGCTGCTGGAAGGAGGATTCCGTCGCGATGTCGACGATTCCGAATTCCATGGCCTGCACGAGATCGCGCGTACGAAGTTCATCGAACTGATGATGCGACAGCCGCGCGCGCGCCTGCCATGGCGGCGCGCACGGGGAGATCGGCCATGATCGGCCTGTTGCGCACGCCGATCGAAGCGCTCGCCGGATTCGCCGGATTCGCTTGGCCGTGGATGTTGCTGGCCTTGCCGCTGGCGTGGCTGTTGCGCTGGTTGCTGCCACCGGTTTCGATGGCGCGTACGCCCGCGTTGCGCGTGCCGTACGGTGATCGGCTCGCCGGCATTGCCGGAGTCGGCGTGGCGCGCGCGCGGGTGCGTGGATTGGGCCTTTTGCCCTGGCTCGCATGGTGTTTGCTGTGTCTCGCCGCCGCCAGACCGCAGCAATTGGGTGAAGTGGTGCAGCCGCCGCAGGCCGGTCGCGACCTGATGCTCGCGCTCGATGTCTCCGGCAGCATGGAAGCGCCCGATATGGAAATCGGCGGACGCGTGGTCCAACGACTGACCGCGGCCAAAGCGGTGATTTCCGACTTTCTCGATCGCCGCCGCGGTGATCGCATCGGCCTGATCGTATTCGGCTATCGCGCGTACGCGTTGACGCCGTTGACGCGCGACCTGGACACGGTGCGCGAACAACTCGACGCGACGGTCGTGGGCCTGGCGGGGCGCGAAACCGCGATCGGCGATGCGATCGGTCTCGCCGCGAAACGTTTGCAGAAGCAACCGGCCGAGCAACGCGTATTGATCCTGCTCACCGACGGCGTTAATACCGCCGGCACGATCGATCCGGTCAAGGCCGCGGAACTCGCGCGTACGGTCGGCGTGCGCATTCACACCATCGCCTTCGGCGGCACCGCGAACAAACTGTCGGTGTTCGGGATTCCGGTCACGCTGCCTGGCGGAGAACCCGAAATCGACGAGGAAATGCTAGGCAAAGTCGCGCAGATGACCGGTGGCCGCAGTTTTCGCGCGCGCGACACCAACCAACTGGTCGGCATTTATGCCGAGATCGAACGCCTTGAACCGGTGAAACGCCCGGGGCAACGCTTGCGGCCGAAGATCGAATGGTTTCGCTGGCCGTTGTCGTTGGCCCTGGCGTGCGCGGTCCTGGCGATGTGGTCGCGACGGAGGGCGGCGAGATGACGCAGGCGTGGGCCGAGTTCCACTTCCTACGGCCGTTCTGGCTGCTTGCGCTGTTGGCGTTACCGGCGCTGATCTGGTGGCTGCGTCGTCGCGGAACGCCGCGGAACGTCTGGCATGATGCGGTCGATCCGCATCTGCTGCCGCATCTGCTTGAACACGGGACGGGGGGACATGGCGGATGGCGCCCCTGGGCGGCGGCCGCCGGATTCGTACTGGCGATCCTCGCGCTTGCGGGGCCGAGCTGGCGCGAGTTGCCGCAGCCCTTGTTGCTCGATCGCAGCCCGCTGGTGATCGCGCTCGACTTGTCCAGCGCGACGCTCGCCGACGACCTGCCGCCATCCCGCCTGTTGCAGGCGCGGGCCAAGATCGCGCGCATCCTGCAGGCGCGCAGCGGCCAGATCGGCCTGATCGCTTTCGCCAACGACGCCTTCATCGTCACGCCGTTGACGGACGACGCCGACAACATCGCCCTCTTTCTCGACGCCCTGGCGCCTGATGTGATGCCGAAGGACGGCAGTCGGGCCGATCGCGCGATCGAAGAGGCCGCACGCGTGCTTGAGCGCGCCGGCTTCCGCAACGGCGAAATCCTGCTGATCACCGATCAGGCTGGCGGTTCCGCGCGTTCTGCGGCGATTGTGGCGGCCAGATCCGGATATCGCGTGTCCGCGCTTGGATTGGGCAGCGCCGGTGGCGGCACTTACCGCAAACGCAATGGCGAGGTCGCGAGGACCGTTCTGGAAAGCGCGGGATTGCGTGCGATGGCCTTGGCCGGTGATGGAGATTTTGCGGCACTGACCCATGACGACGCCGACCTGCAGGCGCTCGGGGTGTTGGTCGCATCGCAGATCGACGCTTCCGGCGCGAAGAACCGGCGCAGCAGTCTGGCGTTGGACGAAGGCTATTGGTTGCTGCCGCCGCTGATGCTGCTGTCGTTGTTCGCATTCCGTCGCGGAGTGCTCGCGTTGCTGCTGGTTGGATGCTATCTGCCTTGGCATGGAGTTCAGGCCTCCGAGAATGCGCTTTGGCAGCGCGAAGATCAGCGTCAGCACGCGCGGATGGTGCGTGGAGTCGATGCCTATCGCCGGTCCGATTACGAGACCGCGCAGCGCGAATGGCAGGGGTTGCCTGGCGCCGAGGCCGCGTACAACCGCGGCAATGTGCACGCCCGCCAGGGGCGTTACGACGAGGCGATCGCGGAATACGACCGAGCGCTGCGGCTAGCTCCGGGGATGCGCGAGGCGATCGATAACAAGCGCGCGGTCGAGGAGGCCAAGCGCCGCAAACGGCCCCCGCAGCAGAACCAGCAGAACCAGCAGAACCAGCAGAACCAGCAGAACCAGCAGAACCAGCAGAACCAGCAGAACCAGCAGAACCAGCAGAACCAGCAGAACCAGCAGAACCAGCAGAACCAGCAGAACCAGC
>SSEV01000166.1 GCA_008015095.1 Lysobacteraceae bacterium
AGCCAATCGACGACCAATCCACCGCAATGACCAGTGGCGACAACCAGCGACACGACAAAGCGAGCAGTGCACGCGCTGCGTGCGCCTGTTCGTTCTCAACGCGCGGGTGCCCCACATAGTGGTCGACCTGCTTCAGCTTCGACCTCATCGTGCCGCCGCGTTGCGCCAAGGAGCGCGCAAGCCGCGACAGGCTCAATGCGCTTCCCAGCATCGCCATCCACACCAGCGACCTGAGCACTCCTCGGCGTGGGTCGTGGATGCCCCTCAGATGCGCCTCGAAAAACTGCCGTACCATTTTCTCCGCGTGCATGACCGTCTCCGAAACGATTGATCCCGTAACGGAGAAAAAATCGGTCATGCACGCGCTGTTTTCCTTGTAGGCTACGCGCAACTCGTTGTTCTGAAAAGCATTCAAGAGCGAAAAGCGGGGAAACGTCAGGGGTGTTCTGATCTCGCGATCTCGCCTGCTCTTCGCTTGTGCGTTCGACAATGTCACTGGCGTTTCGAGTCCCCGCAGTGCCTCTGCATTCCGGTCTGTAAAAGCAGGCTGTTTGCGGCGATTTCCGGAAGAATCGGGAGCTAAACGGAACAAGCCTTACCTGAAATACCCTCAAAAACATGTCTTTTATCACGGTTTCAGCGAAAATGAATTGACGTTGGAAGGGGCGACTGATAAATGACAGCGTTGTCAACGCCTCTTCTACTCGGTCGGCGGCTCAGATGCTGGACGTGCTGCGCGGCCGGGACTCACGAGTTGACGCCCAACAGACATTGGAGAACCCCATATGAAGCACCGCGCTCATTCGGTACGCGTCGTCATGCTGTTGCTCTCGCTACTCACGGTAGGCGGCTTCAGCGCCACAGCCTACGCATCATTGTCCACGGCGAAATGGTATTACCAGGGTCGAGTTGTCAGCGGCACGAAGACCACCATCATCGGTTCCGGTCTCGATAGCCTGACGTTGATGGATACCAGCGGCACTATCTACGCCAGTTACGCCACATACAACACATGGCGGTCGATCGTCTGTCTGCCTGTCGACACCAGCAATATTCCGGCTTGCGTCGTTCAATCCAAAAATGCATCGAGTGGCTGGGACGAGTTGACGACCTACCGCCACAACGGAGCGAAAATTGTCGAGTACGCGCCGCTGATCAAGACCTGGGGTATCGGCAAGGTCTACAAGAGCAGTACTGCGAAGGCGCTGGTGTGGCTCACGGTCGACACGAACTGGGGCGGCGGCGTGCTTGGGAACTATGACTATGCTTCGCGCAAGATCGTTTATACCGGGATGCCGGGCGGATGGTACTACTGGTACTCGGAATGGACGACGATTCCACCAACGCGTCGGCTTCCGACCACCTTCGTTTTCACCAGCATGGGCACGCACAATGCAGTTGATGTCTATTTCAATGTCCCCAACACTAATAATAACTATGTGAAGAATGCGCCGACAGGGATTTATCGTTTTAACAACGGGGCGGTTTCGTGGATCAGGTGAATCGATGGTAATCCGCCCGTGTCTGTGCGTAATCTTAAATAAGCATATGGAACGTCTATTGACGATGCATCCAGAAACGCTTCCTGTGGGCACTCCCGGGTTTTTTGCCGTTGCGATGGCCGGCGGCCGTCACGTCAAGCTGTATCGCTGGTCGCCGCGACGCGGGGCAAGCGCTTACACCCGGGCGTCGCTACGCTCAGCACGGGCGGGATCCAGGCGAAGGCTATCTTGGGTCTTCGCTCGTCCCTTCGGATGCCGCGAATTGAAAACCCCGCCATCAGGCTAATGCCAGTCAGTTACGTTGACTGGCATTAGCCTGATGGCGGGGTTTTTCTTTGTCTCAGACGAAGTCGACTCAGTGACAGGTCGTATAGCAGGAGATCGCGCCGAAAGCGTAGTCGTCCGCAGCCTCGGTCCATTCATCGCCGCAAGCGCAGAGCTGCGAGTTGTGGTCGCGGTTGCAGACGTCGTGATCCAGACAGTCCTGATACCAAGCGCCCAGACCGTCGCCGACGCCGCAACCGGCGCCGCAGCGTCCGTTGCACGAACTGGAACCGCAGCCGTAGCCGACGGTCTTGCTCTGGTAGCCGTGCGTCGGGCAGAAGTCGTGCGCGGAGGAACGGTAATAGACCACGTTCTGCAGACACACATCGACGATACTGTGAAGATTGATGAAGCTGCCGCCGCTTCTCTCGTCGCAGGCCGCGATCACCACATCGCCCTGCGCGGAGACGCCGTTGCCTGGCCGCAGCAGTTCGAATGCGTTCGCGGGTGCTGTGGCGTTGGCGGCAGGCATGATGGGTTTCGCCTCGGTGCGGCGGATCACCCATTCTTTGCCGATGTTGTAACCCAGCGGGATCTCCGAATACATCTCGGACAGGCGCCATAGCAGATCCTGCGACTTCGGCAGACTGCGCACGCTGCCTTGCATCGCGAGATTGCGGCCGAGTTCGGCCTGCAGGCTCTTGAGCACTTCACGGTCGTTCTGATCGATCACCACCGGCGTCGGCGTGCGGATAGTCAAAGTGCCTGCGGCGTAGTCGATGTCGTGATCGAGCACCGCACCGTTCACTTCGAGACGCAGCTGTACGCGTTCAGGACTCGCGCCGCGCACCGCGGTCTGACCGCGGCTCAGGCTCCTGGTTTGGAACGACAGACCGCCGGAAGCGGTTTGCAGATGGCCCGAAACATCATCGCCCTGCGCGGCGAGCAACGTCAGTTTGCCGGGTTGTGCAGGCGGTTCAGCGGCGCGAGCGGCGGCATCGTCCTGTTGCGGCGATGCGGATGCGGACGGGCTATGCGGCATGGCGATCGCCAGAGCGACGAGCGAGGATGTGAGCAACCCCGCCTTGAACGCGGATTTCATGGGAATTTTCATGTGAGGACGGCTCCGTGTCGATGGACGTGATCCCTCCGGCGCGTGGGCGTGCCTCGCGCCGGAAGGCATAGTCGATGCCGAGCGAAGCGTGCGGACACGCTCGCCCGACACAGACCGTGACGGATCGGCTATTCGGTGCAGGCCCGGGGCAGCCGTCGGCGCGGTCACCTCGAGTGTCCGCGCAAACCGCGGTCCGTGCCAGTGGGCCTTTGATCACCAGCTGCGAAACCTGTTCTTAGATCGAGGTTTTTGAGCTTTTATGGGCAGAGATCGCTCAGTTACCGCGCGCGTCGATGAAGATTGCCGATGCGCAGCCTGTCCTGTCGGTGAGTGCGTTGCGACGTGATGTGACAAGCGGCAGGCGTCGGCTATGTTGTGAAGAGCGGGGTTCGCCAGAGCGGGGCAGAGTTTCTGCAGCCCGGGCGCTTCGCGTCCGGCAGATGCGAATTGAAGACGAAGCCGAGCGGATGATTCCATCGATGCCCCTTTCGCCGCGCAACAACGCCGTCCTGGCGTTGTTGCGCGCTTGGCCGGCGATGGCGGTTATGGCGCGCTGCCGGTGATCATCCGACTGAAGTAGAGCGCGCCGTGGAAGTCGTCGCGCTCGCCGCTGACCGCGATCTTGCGCGCGCGCATGCGCTCGCGGCGCGCGACCGCCGTGATCACGTTGAGCCGTTGGATCGTCCGCGCGAATTCGGCGGCGCGGCGCGGCGTCTGTAAGGTCAGCATCGAACGCAGATCGTTGGCGTTGTCCGCGCGCAGGCTGAGTTTTGGTAAGCGCGGGGCGCAGAACCTGCGCAGGATAGTCGCTGCGATCGTGGTGTGGTCGTAGATCTGGTGGGAGACGCTGCCGGCCGGCACATAGGGCGACATCACCAGCGCCGGCACGCGTGGGCCGAGTTGGCGGAACAGGGGCGAGCCCATCAGCGGATGCGTTTCCGGCGGCACGACATGGTCGTAGAAGCCGCCGTGTTCGTCATAGGTGACGATGAACAGCGTACGTTCCCATTGCGGGCTTTCGAGTAGGGCCTTGGCGACCGTCGCGACCAGACGCTGCCCATCCGCCATGTCCGCGGGTGGATGATCGTCGTTGCCCGGCGGCAGGTCGACGTAATCGGGTTCGATGAAACTGACCGCGGGCAGCGTGCCGCTCCTGGCCGCCGCGAGAAAGCCGCGCGCCGGATCGTTGAAGCCGACCACCTTGTCCATGTCGAAGGTGTATTTGGTGTACAGCCGGATGAAGCTGTAACCGTGTTCGAAACAACGCCAGGAAACGTTGCGGTCGCTGAGGTGATCGAAGAACGTCGTGGTCTCGATCGGCGTCATCCTGCTCAGATGCGGCTGATTGAGTTCCGGCTCTCCTTCGCCGTCGCGGTTCAAATCGCCGCTGAAGGTGATGAAGCGGTTCGGCCAGGTCGGACCGACATGCGAGCAGAACCAGCGGTCGCAGATTCCGAACTGGCTGGCCATCGCCGCGTAGGCGGGCAGCGCGTCCGGGCCGTAGTAATCCATGATCCGTTGCAGCCGTTCCGGGACATCGCCCATGCGCTTGGCGAAGTTGGAGACGAAGTGCGCCATGTTGTCGGCGATCTGGCTGACCACGTGCTCGTGTTCGTGGCCGGGGCCGGCGACGTTGTAGCCGAACCACGATGTGTCCGTGATCCGTCTGGGTTCGTAGCGACGTCCGCCGTAGTCGTTGAAGACAGGGATCGCAGCGGGACTGCCGGGTGGCGGCAGGCCGTCGACATCGGTTCTGCCCTGGTCGCGGCTGAGATAGCCGAGCACTTGGTCGAAGGAGCGGTTCTCCATCATCAGCACGACGACGTGATCGAATTTCGATGGCATCTCGCCGGCATCGGCTGCATACCAGCGTTGGCGGCTCAGCGGGTCGCCGCTCACGCCGCGCGGCGGCAATCGGATTTCCATCGGCGTATCGAACATCCGCGGCGCGGCGATCAGCTCCGGCGGCAGCGGCGCGCCGCCACGGTCGGCGCCGTCGCTGAGCACAAGATCTTCAGACGGCGGTGGGAGTGGGCCGACGTATTGAACGACGATTTGGTCGCGGCTGCGGTCGTAGCTGATCGATGCCACTTCGCGGCGTTCGCCGATCAGCCAGGGCCCGAGGAAGCCGCCGAATCTGCTGGTGGTCGCGCCGCCGCGTTGCAGCTTGTTGAGTCCGGATTCGATCTCGCGGATCACGCGTGGACGCACCTCTACATCGTAGCCCGCGATCGACACCGAGGTCGGCAATGCGTTGATCAGCGGCGAGCTGACTTTCGCCATGTATTCGAGTTGTCCGCCGATCGCGACCAAGTAGAACCGGAACTCCATGTTGATGATGTTCGGCAGGTTGATCGTGGTCAGCGGATCGGGCAGGTCGATCTCGTCGGCGCCGCCCGCTTCGCAAGTGACGCTGAGGCTGAAGTAGGGTGATTCCCCGCTCTGCAGCGGCGCCAGCGGATTTGGCCCCGCTCCGGCTCCGAAGCGGATCGAGGTCGAATTGATGTCCTGGAAGACGTCATAGAGTTTGATCTTGGTCGGATTCTCCAGGCCGTACAGTTGCGCGAACTGCTGGTCGAAATTGATCGTGAAATATTCGCCATCCAGACGGAAACTCAGATAAGGGTGCTGGTTCCAGTTCTCTTCGAAGCCCTTGCGGAAAAATCCGAGCGGAATCCGGCGTTCGAGGATCGGCAATTGGCTGGGATAGTTCACCTCCACGCTGTAGCGTTTCGCGGTGGTCGCGCCGGTGACGCGTCGTGTGATCTTGATGTAGCGCGCGTCGTCGAACGTGGTCACGTCCACGCCGATATGGTGAGTGCCCGAGCCCACCTTGGTCGTGCCGCGCAACAGTTCGATGTCGATATCGGTCGCAG
>SSEV01000032.1 GCA_008015095.1 Lysobacteraceae bacterium
GATATCTATGGCCCCAGCATTCCCACCATGCTGGGACTGAACGGACGTCCCGACAGTCCGGACGGCAAATCGATCGTACCGATGCGGGCGCATGGGCTTGAAACCATGTCGATTGGCTTTCTGGTCGAGCAGGACACGCCGATGATCTGGCGTGGACCGATGGCGACCTCCGCTTTGACCCAACTGCTGAACGACACGCGTTGGGGCGAGAGCGGAGAACACGAGGGCTTGGACATTCTTATCGTCGATCTGCCGCCCGGAACCGGCGATATCCAGTTGACGCTGGCCCAGAAGATTCCGGTCGCCGGGGCCGTGATCGTGACCACGCCCCAGGACATCGCCACCCTGGATGCGCGCAAAGCCTTGCGCATGTTCGAGAAAGTGCAGGTTCCGGTGCTCGGTCTGATCGAGAATATGGCGCAGCACGTCTGTTCGAACTGCGGACACATCGAGCACTTGTTCGGCGCCGGAGGCGGCGAGCGAATGGCTGCGCAATACGCCGTTCCGCTCCTTGGGGCTTTGCCTCTGGAGATCGCCATCCGCGAACAGGGCGATGCGGGGGTGCCCGTGGTCAAGGCCGCGCCGCAGTCCGCGGCGGCGGCGGCCTATCGCCAAGTCGCGCAGCGATTGCTGGCGGAACTGGATCGACGGCCCAAGGTCCGCACCGAGATCGGCGCGCAGCTGATCTGATCGTCGAGTGAAGTGACGGATTCGCCGCATTCGACGACGTAAACGCGTCTGATCCGCGGCGGCCAGCCGCAGCCTCAGGCTTCGCTGGGATGAGTGGATCCCATCCCCATGCGTCGGTTACGGCAGCAGACACACCACTTATCGGCTATGTTGCGCTGCAGCGTGCGCCGCCCGATTTTTTACGCGTAGATTCAACAAGATGCGGCGGAGATTGTCCGTCGCATTTTTTTGTGCCTCATTACACCGACAGGGGGGGTTAAGAATGAATGTATCTGCACATCGTGCTGCGCTCGCCACTGCGAGCGTGGCGTCTTTGGGGGCGTCTTCCGTCGCATTCGCCGGTGGCCGGCCGGATGCGGTCATTTCCGGTCTGAACGCCGGCCGAGCTCACGAAGCTGGTGAGCTGATCGTTAAGTTCCGTGACGGCAGCACCGCCGCCGCGCAAAACGATGTGCGTCGCGGCATGGGCGCGCAGAAAATCGAAACGCTGGGCCGCGGCAAGGGCTTCAAGGGCGAGATCGAGCTGATGCGTTTGCCAGCCGGCGCCGATCTGGCGGGCGCCGTACGCGTGCTGTCGGCGAATCCCAACGTCGAATTCGCCGAGCCGAACTGGACCTATCAGCACACCGCCGCCTCCAACGACACCTACTACACCAACGGTTCGCTGTGGGGCATGTACGGTGACGCCACCAGCCCGGCGAACCAGTACGGCTCGCAGGCCGGCGAAGCCTGGGCCGCCGGCCATACCGATTGCAGCGGCGTGCTGGTCGGCGTGATCGATGAAGGCATTTACTTCAACCATACCGATCTGGCCGCCAATATCTGGACCAATCCCTATGATCCGGCCGACGGCGTCGACAACGATGGCAACGGCTATGTCGACGACATTCGCGGCTGGGACTTTGACGGCAACAGCAACAACATCAATTCCGGCGGCGCCAACGACGACCACGGCACCCACGTCTCCGGCACGATCGCTGGCGTCGGCGGCAACGGCGCGGGCGTGGCCGGCGTGTGCTGGAGCGGCGTCAAGCTGATTTCCGGTCGTTTCCTCGGTCGTCGAGGCGGCACTACCGCCAACGCGATCAAGGCGGTCGATTACTTCACTGACCTCAAGACCCGTCATGGCCTGAACATCGTCGCGACCAACAACTCCTGGGGCGGCGGCGGCTTCTCGCAGGGCTTACAGGACGCGATCGAACGCGCCAACACTGCCGGCATCTTGTTCGTCGCCGCGGCCGGCAACTCGGGCGCCAATAACGACACTACGGCCAGTTATCCGTCGAACTATCCGAACGCCAACATCATCGCGGTCGCGGCCCTGGCCAGTAACGGCACGATGGCGAGCTATTCGCAGTACGGCGCCACAACCGTCGATATCTGCGCGCCGGGCTCGGCGGTGTACTCAACGGTGCCGGCGAAATCGGGCGCCAATATCGTCTCCGGTTATTCCAGCTACAGCGGCACGTCGATGGCGACCCCGCATGTGACCGGCGGCGTCGCTCTGTACGCTTCTTCGCATCCGGGCGCCAGCGCGGCCAATATCAAGTCGGCGATCATGGGCACGGCCACGGCGACCACGTCTTGCGCCGGCAAGACCGTCACCGGCGGCCGTCTGAACGTCAGCGGCTTCTGAGTCGGGCGTACTGCGGAGAGTCAAACGCCGGGGCTTTCACCATCCCGGACATCGCTGCGAAGGGCCCGGTCATTCCGGGCCCTTCGTGCATTTTGTGTCGTGGCGATTCCGGTTGAGATAGGGCGGTCAGGCTGCGACGCCGCCCGATCTTTGCCAAAATGCCGCATTGCCCACAGCGCGAAAGGATGCAGCACGATGTTCGATTCCGTCGTGATCGGTGGGGGCCCGAGTGGCGCGTCCTGCGCGCTGTGGCTGAAACTGATGGGGTTGCGGCCCTGCATCGTGGAGCGCGCGCAAAGCCTCGGAGGATTGCAGAACGACAGTCCCTATCCCAACGAGTGGATCGCCTCGGTCATGGACAAGGACGGCATGCGGATCGCCGCCGATATCCATGCGCATGTGATGAAGCACCGGATCGACTGCAGGCTGGGGCGCGGTGCGGTCGGCCTCGTGCAAACGGGCGATGCGTTCCGGGTCGACATCGACGGTGGCGACGCCATCGAAGGCAAGGCCCTCGTGCTGGCGTCCGGCGTGCGTCCGGTGTCCGGAGGCTTCGTCGCATCGCCGAAGGTGCTGATCGGCCCGGGCAGCCAGATAGCCGCACGGGATTATCGCGGGCAGCGCGTCGCGATCCTCGGCGGCGGCGACAACGCCTTCGAGAATTATCTGTTCGTGCGTGAGCGCGGCGCGGAGTCGGCGCGGATTTTCACCCGCTCGGTCCGTACCCGGAAGGAATTTCTCGACCGTGTGCCCCCGGAAGATGTGCAGATCGGAACCTTCCTTGCGGATAACGATCATTCTGCTGCCGCATGGCGGGACTACGATCTGATCCTGGTGATGTATGGCTGGGAAGCCCATGTCCCGTACTTGGGCGCATTGCAACTGGCGCGCGATCCGCGTGGATTCGTCCAGGTGGACGCAGAGTGCAGGACGTCGATCAAGGGCGTTTACGCCGTCGGCGAGGTCACGCGGCGCGCGCATCCCTGCTGCGCGACCGCGATCGCTGACGGCGTGATCGCTGCCAAATCCATCCAGCAATCTCTCGAACAGGATGTCATCGCTCGTTATGTCGCTGCGGCGAAGCGTGCGTCCGAATCGAGAACGATGCCGACCGGTTGACCCGGACCGTCTCGCCGGTAATGGCGACGATAGCGCGCTCGTTCCCGGCGCCGGCCGGGAAAATAAGTGTCGAAAACCGATAAAATGCGTGCAGGCGGGCTGTTGAGGAACAGCCCGCCTTCGCAGCCCGGATGGCGGCGAAGGCGAAGCGAGCGCGTAAGCGATTGATTCGTAGAGAGCGGAGCCGGCGGCGCCGGCCCGCAATTTGGAAAGCGGTCTGGATCATCGTTTTTCAACAATCCGCCAGCAGGCTTCGACAGTCCCAAGGACATATACGATGAGCATCAAAAGCGACCGCTGGATTCGCCGCATGGCCGAGCAGCACGGCATGATCGAACCCTTCGAGCCCGGCCAGGTCAAGCATGCCGCCGACGGCCATCGCATCGTCAGCTATGGCACCTCCAGCTACGGGTACGACGTACGTTGCGCCCGCGAGTTCAAGATCTTCACCAACATCAACTCGACGATCGTCGATCCCAAGCATTTCGACAGCGCCAGCTTCGTCGATATCGAATCCGAGGTCTGCATCATTCCGCCGAATTCCTTCGCGCTGGCGCGCACGGTGGAATACTTCCGCATACCGCGCGATGTGCTGGTGGTCTGCCTGGGCAAGAGCACTTACGCGCGCTGCGGGATCATCGTCAACGTCACCCCGCTGGAGCCGGAGTGGGAAGGGCACGTCACTCTGGAATTCAGCAACACCACGCCGTTGCCGGCGCGGATCTACGCGAACGAAGGCGTCGCGCAGATGTTGTTCTTCCAGTCCGACGAGGTTTGCGAGACTTCGTACCGCGACCGCGGCGGTAAGTATCAGGGGCAGACCGGCGTCACGCTGCCGCGCACCTGAGCCGCAGTTCGCGCCGGTCGTTCGCACGCGGATAGGACCATGAGCCTGGACGATGTCCAACGCATGCTTGCGCAGTCGCGCTTTGCGGAAGCGGAGCAGCTGCTGCATCCGTTGATCGCGCGATCGCCGCACGATCCGGCGCTGCACCGCACGCTCGCCGTGATCGCGCAGGCGACAGGGCGAGGCGAGCTGGCGGTGCGGGCGATGCGTCATGCCGCCGCCATGGCCCCGCAGTCCGCGCCACTGCAGATGGAACTCGGCCAGGTGCTGGCCGGCGTCGGCGCGGTCGATGAGGCGTTGTCGGCATTCCGGAGCGCGACCGAACTGCAACCGGATCTGGCTGCGGCCTGGTATTTCCTCGGCATGACTCTTTACGGCGCGCAGCGCGATGCGGAAGCGCTGGACGCGTTGCGTCGCGCCCATGCGCTGGCGCCGCAACATCCGCAGGTGCTGCGTGCGTTGGCCGAGACCGAGTACGCCCTCGAGCATCACGAGACGGCATTGGCTTTGTTCGAAACCATCGCTTCTGCGGAGGCGAGCGGACAGAACCGCGGCGACTCAAGTCCAAACGATCCGCATCGAAACGATTCAAATCGAAACGATACAAACCGAAACGATTCAAACCAGCGCGACGGCCGCCCCCGCGATCCGAGTCTGTTTCTGCGGCGCTCGCAGTGTTTGCGCAAAACCGGCGCGCCGCAGGCAGCCTTGCGGATCGTGCGTGAGGGCATCGAATCCTGCCCTGAAGACGCGCCGTTATGGATGGAATTAGGCTGGGTGCTGGAGGATCTCGGCGACGCCATGGAGGCGCAGCAAGCCTATGCACGCGCGCGCGCCCTGCGCCCGGGGTGGGCCGATCCGCTAGGCGCGGCGATCGCATTGGCGCGCGGCGATGCGCCGGAAGACCTGATTCGCGAGGCCGAAACCTTGCTTGCGCACGGCGCGTTGCCTGCAGCGCAACAGGCCTATCTCCACCATGTCCTCGGCAAGCGCGACGATGCGCGTCGCGCTTTCGTCGCGGCCGCGGGACATTGGCGCGCCGCGAACGAACTGCGGCGGGCTTCGGATGGCGCATTCGATCGCGACGCGTTCGCCGCCATGATCCAGACGGTGGTCGCGACCTGGGACGCGCGGGCGCTCCACCATGCCCATGCGCGCGCGCTGCGCGACGAACGGCCGATTTTCGTGCTCGGGATGCCGCGCAGCGGCACGACGTTGGTCGAGCAGATCATCGCCGCGCATCCGTTGGCGCATGGTTGCGGCGAGCTGACCGGGATCGTCGGCATCGCGCATGATCTCGCCGCTGCGCACGGCGATAGCGCGGACGATAGGAGCATCGGCGCTGCGGCTGCCGGTTTCGCGTATGGCGTGTCGCGTCGCATCGATCCCGACCGGATCGACGCCGCCTGGTTGAATCGTCACGCCACGGCGTATCTTGACGCCGCTGCACGGATGGCGGGGCGCGACGCGAGGCGCCTCGTCGACAAGCAGCCGTACAATTTTCTTCACATCGGCCTGATTTCCGCGCTGTTCGCGGATGCGAAGATCGTCTGGTGCCGGCGCGATCCGCGCGATATCGCGCTGTCGATCTACAGCGAAAGCTTTTCGCCGATGGCGACCTACGCCACCGATCTGGGCGACATCCACAACGTGATCGAAGGCCAGGAGCGGCTGATGCGGCATTGGCAGGCGGTTTCGCCGCTGCCGATCCTCGAAATGCGTTACGAAACGTTGGTCAACGATCTCGACGGCCAGGCGCGCACGTTGCTCGCGTTCTGCGGGCTCGACTGGGATCCGGCCTGCCTGCAGTTTCACGCCAGTGGGCGTTCGGTGCAGACGCTGAGTCGTTGGCAGGTTCGCCAGCCGGTGCATACGCGTTCGGTGGGACGCTGGCGCAATTACCCGGATTGGTTTGCCGACGGGCCGGTGGCGGTCTGACAAGATGTTGCGGCGAGATCTCGCCAAACGACGGATTCAATGCGTATCGCCGCCAGTGACGCGCAGGTCTTGGTCCGCACGCAGCGCCGCGTGGACCGCGGCCCGTAAAGCGGCGGCGACCGTTTCGATCGGCATCGATGGCGTGCCCGGGCGCGAGCGCACCTGTTCCGGCGCATAGGGGATATGGATGAAACCGCCGCGCGCCCGAGGCGAACGGCGCAGGGCGTGCATCAA